>CAZCAV010000056.1:0-14745 GCA_964496795.1 uncultured Oscillospiraceae bacterium | reverse complement strand
ATTCATTCTGCTTTTGAGACCTTTTTTCTGTCTATTTTATTGGGAATGGCTCAGTGGTTCCATGTGCTGATGGGCATGTTCGTGCAGATCGGGCCGCTGCTGATCTATTTTGCGGGCGGCTGGCTGATGATCGAATCCGTTGATCCCGCGCTCACCGTCGGCACGGTCACGGCGACCGTATCCCTGATCAACCGTCTTTACCGGCCGGTGCAGACCCTGTTTGGCTTACAGGTGGATTTTACGCGCTCGCTGGCCCTGTTCGACCGCATATTCGACTACCTGGATATGGACAGCGCCATCCGTTCGCCTGAGCATGGAAAGAAGCTGAGCCTTAAAAAGGCCGATATCGAGTACAGGCATGTGGCCTTTTCGTACGCGCCCGGCGTTCCCATACTCAAGGACATAGACTTTCGGGTTCCGGCGGGCGGCATGTACGCCATCGTCGGGCCCTCCGGCTCGGGCAAGAGCACGATCGCGAACCTGCTCCCGCGGCTCTACGACGTGACGGCGGGCAGCGTGTGCCTTGGCGGTATGGACGTCCGCCGCTTCGACCTTGGCTATCTGAGACGGAACATCGGGATGGTTACACAGGAGGCCTATCTGTTCAACGGCTCGATACGCGAGAACCTGCTCTGCGCGGCGGAGGGTCTCAGCAACGAGGATATCGAGCGCGCCTGCCGCGCCGCCAACATCCATGGATTTATCGCGGCGCAGCCGGAGGGCTACGATACCATGGTCGGCAACCGCGGCCTGAAGCTTTCGGGCGGCGAAAAGCAGCGTGTGTCGCTTGCGCGCGTGATACTTAAGGACCCGAGCATACTCATACTCGACGAGGCGACCAGCGCGCTCGATTCCATCAGCGAGGCCGCGATACAGAATGCGCTCGAGACCGTGATGCGCGGCCGCACAAGCCTGGTGATCGCGCACAGGCTTTCAACGGTGCTCGCCGCAGACTGCATACTGGTGGTAAGCGGCGGCGTGATCGTCGAGCAAGGCCGGCATGAGGAGCTTTTGACGCGCGAGGGCGTCTATCATGAGCTGTTTGAGACGCAGTTTTCGCGCGTTTTGGAGGAAAGGAAGTAAACGGTATGGAAGGCAAGACAAAGAAGCGGCTTACGGTCTGGGAGGCGGCCTGCATCATCACGGGCTACGCATTGGCGGCGGCGTGCTGGCCATGCCCTACCTTGCCGAAAAAAACGGCGTTGTGCTTGCGGGGGCGATACTGCTCATCGCGTTTGCCGCAAGCTGGCTTCTGCATATGATGATCGCGGAGGTCGCTCAAAAATGCGGCGACGGCGCGCAGATCGTGTCCGCCTTCTCGCGCTTTCTGTTCCGCGGAAAAGCCAAGCTTTTGCTCACGGTCGCGTTCTTTGTGCTGATGGCGATCGTGCTCGTGACGAACCTTGCGGCCTATATCGCGGGCGCGTCGGAGGTGCTGACCGGCTTTTTGCCGCTGGCGCCGCTCGTCTCGAAGCTCATATTTTATGTGCTGGCGGCCTCGGTGGTGCTCTTTGGGCTCAAGGCCGTGGGCGTTTCGGAGAAAATCGCCGTGACGGTGATATTTGCGCTGATCGCGCTGCTGGCGGTCTGCTCCTTCCTTGTGCCGCTAAGGCCAATGCCCGTGCGCGCAGGCGGCGTAAAGGACGCGCTCGCGTTCTATGGCATGGCCATGTTCTCCTTTTCGGCATTCTTTTCGATCCCGCAGGCGGTCGAGGGACTTGGCGGCGACGCCGGTAAGATCAAAAAGGCCGTCTTTTGGGGGCTGTTCAATAATTTCATACTCATCGTCGTGATCTCGGTCTGCGCGCTGCTTGCCTCCCCGACGGTGACGGAGGTCGCAATGACCGGCTGGAGCGCGGGGATCGGCGCCTGGGCGCAGATCGTGGGCGGCGTGTTTACGGTGCTTGCGATGCTGACGACCTACTGGTCGATCTCGCTGGCGCTTGCGGGCATCGTGGAGGAGCAGCTCAGGCTGGACAGACGGCTCTGCTGGCTTCTTGCGACGCTGCCCTCGCTCGTGCTGGCGCTCCTCAATCTTGGCGGCTTTATCGATTTTCTGGAGCTGGCGGGCGGCGCGATCGCCATCATCGTGGCTGTCATGGTCGTGCCTGCCTACCGCAACGCCCGCCGTGAGGTGGAGGGTACGATGCTGGGCCGCTTTGGCGGCACGGCGTGGCAGGCGATCATCATGGTCGCCTATATTTTCATGGCGGTCGGGAGCGTGATATAAATGCGGCGGATCCTGTTTACCGACGCCGTTATCCATACCGGCCGGAGCGAAACGGAAATCGCGTCCTCTATGCTTGTCGAGAGCGGACGCATCGCGGCGCTGGATCCCGCGTCGCCGCCGCCCTGCACGCGCGTTTCGCTGCGCGGAAAGCACGTCTATCCCTGCCTGATCGACGGACATACGCATCTTCTGTCCACGGTGGTGGTCGCCGGCGCGGGCTTTGACGTGTGCGAAATCGAGAAGGGCGGGGTCGCGCCCGCGGACATGGCGGGCGTGGAGCAGCGCCTCAGAGCCTTTGCGGCAGGCAAGCCAAAGCGTGCGGTGCTGGTCGGCAACAACTATATCCTCTCCGCCATTTCGGAGCGCCGCCTGCCCTGTAAGGACGAGCTTGACGACTGGAGCGGCGGCCGCGCCATTGTGATCTATACCATCGACGGCCACGCCAGCGCCCTTTCCACGGAGATGCTGAAAAAGCTGGATATCGATCCGGCCGGCCATAACGGCCAGCTTTTTGGCGAGGCGCACGAGCGTGTGCAGGGACGCCTGATCGACATCATCGCAGGCTCCGTAACGCCCGCTGTGCTTGCGCGGGGCGTGGCGGGCTTCCATAACGCCTGCGCGCGCTACGGCATATCCTGCGTGGGCGCGCTCGAGGGCAACGGCGATTCCGAAAAGGACCCGACCACGCGCCTGATCGTGCAGCTTGCGCGCCGCTTTGACGTGGCCGTGCGCCTGTATCTTCAGTACATGGATATCGACAGGGCCGCCGCGTACCGGCGCTTTCAAAAGCGCCCGCGGATCGGCGGCTGCGGCGACTGGGAGATGGACGGCGCAGCCGGCGCCCATTCGGCGGCATTTTCGCTGCCCTATCGCGACACCGGAAAATGCGCGCCGCTCTACTATGAGCAGGACTTTGTGGACGCTCAGGTGCGGCGGGCCGATGAAATGGGCTGCCAGATATCCTCGCACGCCATAGGCAATCTGGCCATTAACCGGATCCTGCATGCGCTCAGAGGCGCCGGAAGCGGCACGATGCACCGCATTGAGCACTGCGAATGGGCGGACGACGAGGCGATCGACGAGATCGCCGAAAAGGGCTGGGCGCTGATGATGCAGCCGGGCTATTCCTGGATAGACAAGCGCTATCTGCGGACCTACGAACAGTTTTTGCCCGATGAAATGCTGGAGCGCCTGAAGTTTAAGACGCTGTACGACAAGGGCGTCTGCGTGTGCGGCTCCTCGGATTCGCCCGTGCAGGAGCTCGATCCCTGGCTGCAGATGCTGGGCATGGTGCAGTTTTACCGCGAGAGCGAATCGCTGACGCCTTACGAGGCCTTCCGCTGCTATACCGTCCATCCGGCGCGGGCGCTTTTGGAGGAGGACGAGCGCGGCACGCTCGAGGCGGGCCGGCTGGCGGATTTCTTTACGGCCGAAGAGGATCTGTTTTCGCTTTCTCCAGAGCAGCTGGGCGCGTTTCGGCCGGCGCAGACCTATTACGGAGGGCGGCCCGCGCGCGTGTGGCGCGGCACGCTCGGGGAGCTTCTCGTCATGATGCTGCGGCGGCCCAAAAAGCTATGAGGATATCTGCGCCGTCAGAGCTTTAAAGAAGCTTTCCGTATCCGGCCCGCTCGGACGGTTGAAGCGCCCGAGACCGTAGAGGCTCGCGGGATTGCCGCGGGTAACGGTGTTGAGCGTCTCGTAGCAGGTCAGCGTGGCGCGCAGGCCCAGCTCCGAAAGCAGAGAGCGGCTCAGCGGGTCGATCACGCCGTAGGGATAGGCGTAGGCCAGCGGCGCATAATGGGTGCAACGCTCGATGAGCTCCTGACATTTTTGCGTGTCGGCGGTGAAAGCGCGGATATAATCCGCTTCGCTTTCACCGCTTTTGCGTCCGCTTCCCATGCGCCCCGTCTGTCCGTGCATGGCATAGCTGTGATTGGCAAATTCCACGCGGTCGGAGAGAGCCAGCGCCTCGATATCCGAAAGGCTCAGATGGGCGTAGTTCGGATTGGGATCGGGCGTGTCGGTAAAGCGCTGCGCATATTCGCCCACGATACCGATGACCGCGCAGCAGTCGTATTCAATCAAAATGGGCAGCACATAGCTCAGATTGTTGTAGTAGCCGTCGTCGAGAGTCAAAAGCACGGGTTTATCCGGCAGCTCTCCGCGCCCGTCCACAAAATCTACAAGCGCGCCAAGGGATACGAAGCTGTATCCCGCGCCGAGCAGCCAGGCGATATCGCTTGAGAGCGTGTCAGGCGATACGACGTATTTTCCGGCGCGGGCGGGGTCTTTGAGGATGCTGTGGTACATCAGCACGAGCAGCGTGCGCGCGTCGGAGGCCAGCGCGGGCGCGGAGGGGATGGAGGCGCAGCCGCACAGCAGCAGCGCCACAAGGCAGCAGAGCAAGCGTTTCATAGGCCAAATATATGCGCAGGCGGCGCATTTTTTGTTGCAAATATCGCCGCACATGGTATAATCAAAAAATATATTTTATATAAAGATGGGGGAAAAGGGATGGACAAGACGTTTGATTCCAACAGCACGTTCATGTATGTGATCGTGGCGGTCGTGATCGCATTCGTGATATTGCAATCGGTCATATTCCTGATCCGCGCCTGGCGTCGCGGCAGGGAGATCGGCATGGATATGGCGGTTTTGCGAAAGACGGTCGTTACAAGCGCGATATTTACCATTGCGCCGGCGGTGGCGATACTGCTTGGCGTGATCGCGCTTTCACGCTCGCTGGGCTTTCCGCTGCCGTGGCTGAGACTGTCGGTCATAGGCGCGCTGACCTATGAGACCACGGCCGCCGCAAGCACGCTGGCGGCGCTGGGCTACGAGCTCAAGGAGCGTATCGTCGATCCGCAGCTCTTTGCCACGGTGGCCTGGGTCATGTCGCTGGGCATCATTCCGGGGCTGGTGCTGGTGCCATTGATCGGCAAAAAGATCGAGAACGGGCTCATCAAGATTCGCAATAAGGACGCGCGCTGGAGCGAGATATTCATGGCGGGCATGTTCCTTGGCATGATATCGGCTTTTCTCGGCATGGTGTTCGCGGACGTGCGCGAGGGCCTTACGGGCTGGATACCGGTGTTTGTGATGCTGGCCGCAGCGCTTGTGATGCTGCTGTGCGGACTGGTGCGCAAGCTCCTGAAGGCCAAGTGGATCGAGGATTATGCGCTGCCCATCAGCATGCTGGGCGGCATGGCGCTGGCGATCCCGATCACGCATCTGGTCAATGCGATCGCGGGCGTGGCCTGAGGAGGGGAGAAGATGGAGAAGAACGAAATTATGAGCTATCGCGACAGCGTGCACCGCATCGGACGGGTCTGGTCCTTCTCAGCGCTTTTGATGCTTCTGTCGGTGCCCGCGGCCATCTGCCTGCGCTATGACGCCTGGCCGCCGCTGATCGATGTGCTGAAGGGCTTTTTGAGCGTAGCGCCGCTGTTTTGGACGGTCGGTATCATCGAGGTGATCACCTATGTGCCCATGCTGGGCACGGGCGGCTCGTATCTGGGCTTTGTTACGGGGAACCTCAGCAACCTCAAGGTGCCCTGCGCCCTAAACGCCATGCAGAGCGCCAACCTTAAGGCGGGCAGCGACGAGGGCGAGGTCGTTTCGACCATCGCTATCGCAACGAGCGCTATCGTAACCACGGTCATTATTGCGCTGGGCGTACTGCTGCTTTCGCAGATACGGCCTTTTCTGGAGAGCGAGGCTCTGCAGCCGGCCTTTGACAATATTCTGCCCGCGCTGTTCGGCGCGCTGGCGGTGGTCTATGTGTCGCGCAACTGGAAGGTCGCGCTGGCGCCGCTGATATTCATGATCGTGCTGTTTATCTGCGTACCGTCGCTTTCCAGCGCGGTGGGCGTGCTCGTGCCGGTCGGCGCGGTGATCGCCATCGTCGTGGCGCGCATTCTGTACAAAAAAGGTCTGCTGTAAGGAGGAGAAACCATGCAGTATCTATGGCTGATTATTCCCGCGCTTATCGTGGCGTTCGTTCTGGTGCTGCTGATCCGCGCGCTGCGCTTTACGCCCAGGCAAAAGGCGGCGGCGGAGCCTGAAGCCGCCGAGATCGACGCCGAAAGGGCGGTCGGCAATCTTCAGGAGATGATACGCTGCCGCACGGAGTCCTACATGGACATTTCGAAGATCAACGAGGACGAGTTCGACCGGTTCCGCGCGCTGCTTCCCCGGCTATTTCCGAAGCTGCACGAGCGCAGCAGCTTCGAGCGCATCGGCCGCACGGGCCTGCTGTTCCGCCTGCCGGGCCTTGGCAGCGAAAAGCCCTCCGTATTCATGGCGCATTACGACGTGGTGCCCGTGAACGCGGAGGCATGGGACAAGCCGGCTTTCGACGCCGTCATAGAGGACGGCGTGCTCTGGGGCCGCGGTACGCTCGATACCAAGGGGACGCTCAGCGGGCTGCTGACGGCCGCCGAAACGCTTTTGGAGAGCGGCTTTACGCCTGAAAACGATATGTATTTCGCCTTTGGCGGCGACGAGGAGACCACGGGCGAGTCGCAGCAGGCCATCGTCGAGGTCTTCAAGGCGCGCGGCATTACGCCCGCCATCGTTGTGGATGAGGGCGGCGCGGTGGTCGAGAATGTATTTCCGGGCGTTAAGGAGTCCTGCGCGCTGATTGGCATCGCCGAAAAGGGGCCGTTGGACGTGAAGCTGTCGATAGACGGGGCGGGAGGACACGCCTCCGCGCCGCCTCCGCATACGAGCGTGGGCCGGTTGGCCAGAGCCGCCGTGGCGATCGAGGAGCATCCCTTCCCCTGCAGGCTGACCAAGTCCGCGCGGGAGATGTTCGATACGCTTGGCCGGCACTCAAGCTTTGCTTACCGTCTGATCTTTGCGAATCTCTGGTGCTTTTTGCCCCTGCTGGACGCGCTGTGCAAAAAATCCGGCGGCGAGCTGAACGCCATGATGCGCACGACCGTTGCCTTTACGCAGATGAGCGGCAGCAAAGCCGCCAACGTCCTGCCGCCGAACGCCTCCATGGTCGCGAATCTGCGCGTGATCAGCGGCGAGACTGTGGAAAGCTCCATCCAGCGGCTTAGAGAGCTGGTTGCGGACAAGGGCGTTCAGATCGCATACATGGACGGCATGGGCCCGAGCCGCGTATCCGAGACACGGGGCGAGGCCTGGGATAAGCTCTGCGCCGCCGTCGCGGCAAGCTGGCCGGAGGCGCTGATATCGCCCTATCTGATGATCGCCTGCTCGGATTCGAGGCACTATGCGCCGATATCCGAGCATGTGTATCGCTTTTCCGCAATGGCGCTCACGAGCGAGGAGCGCAGCTACATCCACGCCAACAACGAGCGCATACCGCTCGACAAGATCGTGACCACCGCCCGGTTCTACCGGAGGCTTTTAAGCACGCTGTAAGGCGGGCGCCGAAGCAACAGGAAGCACGCGCCTCATAAGAAACGCGTGCTTTTTCTGTGCCTTGCGGGATCGAAAAGGGCTCGGGCGGCTACATGCTGCGACGCCCCTCGAGCGCCTTGGCAAGCGTGACCTCGTCGGTGTATTCCAGGTTGCCGCCGATGGGAATGCCGTGCGCGATGCGGGTGCAGCTAACGCCCATGGGCTTGATCAGCCGCGCAATATAGCTCGCGGTGGCCTCGCCCTCAACGTCGGAATCGGTGGCCAGAATGACCTCGCTTACCGAGCTCGTCTTGATGCGTTCTATGAGCTCCTGAATGCGGATATCGCCGGGCCCCACGCCGTTCATGGGCGAAAGCACGCCGCCAAGCACATGATATTTCCCCTGAAACTCGCGGGTCTTTTCCATGGCCATGACGTCGCGCGGCGCGCAGACCACGCATAAAAGGCCGTTGTCGCGGGCGGGGTCGGCGCAGAGCCTGCAGGGCGTTACGTCCGTATAGGTGCCGCATACGGGGCAGCGCACCACGTCCTTTTTCGCCGCCGTAATGGCGGCCGCAAGCTCCGCGGCCTGCGCGTCGGGCAGGTCGAGTATGTGGTAGGCAAGCCTCTGTGCGCTCTTGGGGCCGATGCCCGGCAAACGGCCGAGTTGGGTGGTCAGCTTGGAAATGGCTTCAATGACGACCATGCGCTAAAAACCGAAGCCGCCGCCAAGGCCGCCGGTGATCTTGCCCATCTCGCTCGAAACGGCGTCTCCGGCCGCTCTGAGCGCCTCGTTGACCGCCGCGACGATCAGGTCCTCGAGCATTTCCACGTCGTCGGGGTCGACACAGGCGGGATCGATCTTTATGGAGCTGAGCTCCTTGGAGCCAAGCGCCGTCGCCTGCACCATGCCGCCGCCGGCGCTGGCGGAAAACTCGCGCGTTTGCAGCTCCGCCTGCGTTTTCTGCATATCCTCCTGCATCTTTTGCGCCTGCCGCATGAGCTGCTGCATATTGGCGCCGCCCATGCCGGGAAAGCCGCTTCCCTTTGCCATAATCCAGATACCTCCAAAACTATTCTATGATCAGCGCATCGCCGAATAATTCCCGCGCACGCGCGCTGACCTCGTCGCTTGCGGGCTCAAAGCGGGTCTTTATCAAATTGAGGTGCAGCTCCGGCCTGAGAGCCGTGAGCGCGGCCTGCAGCGCGTTATAGTTGATTGCCGCGCTGACCGACTGGAACTGGGTTTCGTTCGTTTCGGAAAAGCCGACGGTAAGCGTATCGCCTTCGAGCGACGTCGCTTTGCCTGTCTGCGCCATCAAAAACACCATGATATTGCTCTTCTGAACATCTGTGAGCACCTGCTGCCACAGAGCCGCCGCGTCCGCGGGCGCGGGCTTTTCCGCCGGCGCGGGCGCGGGCTTTGGCGCGGGGGCGGCGGGGATCGGCGCGGACTTTGACGCGGGAACGTCCTGCGGCTTCGCCTTTACGGCGGGAGCTACGGCGGATGAGGGCCCTGCGGCGGGAGCCGCCGCGCTGCGTGCAGGCGCGCCGGCTTCGAGCGCCGCGACGCGCGCCTCGAGCGCGGTCAGGGACAGCTTTTCCTCGGGCCGGCTGATGCGCACGAGCGCGCTCTCGAGAAGCGTGCGCGGGGAGGACTGATAGCGCATATCGCCCTGGGCCGCCATCAGCGTTTCGAGCGCGAGGAGCAGCCGCGACTGAGAGGTCGCGTCCGCCTGCTTTTGATAGCGGCGCATGGTATCCGCCGTGCATTCAAGAAGCTCCGCACATTCGCCGCAGGCCTTTGTCACGAGCAGGGCGCGAAAATGCCGGCACATATCGCTGGCGAACACGGACAGATCGCGCCCGCGCTGAAAGATATCGGACAGCGCGGTGAGCGCGCCCGCGGCGTCGCCCGACAGAAGTCGGTCGGCCATGTCGAAAAGGAAGCTTTCATCCATGCTGCCGAGCACGTCGTATACGCCCTCGACGGTCACATGCTCGCCGCAGAACGCGAGGCACTGATCGCAGAGGGAAAGCGCGTCGCGCATGCCGCCATCGGCCGCGCGGGCGATGACCATGAGGCCCTTGGCGTCGATCTCGGCGCCGACGGAGGCAAGCACGCGGCGGAGCGTCTCGGCGATGTTCTCCACCGTATGCCGGCGAAAATCGTAGCGCTGGCAGCGGGAGATGATAGTGGCGGGCAGCTTTTGCGGCTCTGTGGTGGCGAGGATGAAGAGAATATGCGGAGGCGGCTCCTCAAGGGTCTTTAAAAGCGCGTTGAAGGCCGAGGCCGAGAGCATGTGTACCTCGTCAATGATGAATACGCGGCGCCGGAGCTGGATCGGCGCGTACTGCGCGCTCTCGATCAGGGCGCGCACATCGTCCACGCCGTTGTTGCTGGCGGCGTCGATCTCCACGATGTCGCCGCTGTTTTCGGCGGAGCAGAGGCAGGCTTCGCATTCTCCGCAGGGTTCGCCGCCCGCGGGCGCGAGGCAGTTGACGGCGCGCGCCAGTATGCGGGCCGTAGTGGTCTTGCCCGTGCCGCGCGTGCCGCAGAACAGGTAGGCGTGGCTGATATGCCCGCTGGACACCTGGTTTTTGAGCGTAGTGGTAATATGCTCCTGTCCGACGACCGCGGAGAAGGTCTGCGGCCTGTACTGCCGGTAGAGTGCGCGATAGGCCATGCTTTGCCTCCCTATATACATTCAGTATACAGTATAGCAGGTTCCCATGCCGCTTTCCAGACGCAAATTTATTGACCGGCGGGCGGCGTTGGGGTAAAATAAAAGCTATGAAACATACGCAGCAGAATCTGGAGTACAGCGAGAAGCGCCGCGGCCGCAGCCTGGATGCGACCGGCGCGGGCCCGTATATCAAGCTTTTTGCCGCGCTTCTTGCGCTGATACTGGCCGCGCTTGCGATCATCTTTGTGATCATTCCGAGTCTCAAGGGCTCGATCGACTGGGACGCCGCGTTTATGCGCCGCACGCCCGCGCCGGATACGGAAGCGGCCGCGACGCCGCTTGCGCCCGCGCTGATATCCAGCCGGGTGCAGAGCCTTGCGCTCGATGCCGAAAGGGGAGAGGCCGTGCTTGTGGACGCTGCGATCCACGACGGCGCGCTGATCTGCGCCAGCGGCCCCGATGAAGAGTCCTGCGACCGGATATTGCGCGTCGATCTGGAGAGCGGAAAGCATAAAACCGTTGCGCCCACGCTGGAAAACGACTGTCTGCGCATGCCGCGCGAAAGCGGGGAGTATCTGGTCTGGTTCGACGCCAAAAATGAGGGCGGCGGCAACATCTGCGTAAGAAATGAAAAAACAGGCGCGGAGTTGGTGCTCGTGCGGCTAGAGAGCGGCCTGCCGGCGCTGAGACTTGACGGACAGTATCTTATTTTCACCGCAGATGCGGGCACTGCCGTAAAGCTCTACGCGGTCGATCTTGCCAGCTATGAACCGCTCACGCTGGCGCTGCTGGAAAACGACGGGGACGCGGTTTCCGCACCGGATATTCAGGACGGCCGCGTGTGCTATCTGTCGGACGGACTGATTCACCTCGCCGACCTCGTCAACGGCGGCGGAGACGCGCTGGCGGTGGACGGCTCCGTGCACGATCCCGCCTTTTCTTCCGGCGGCCTGATCTGGCTTTCCGGTAATCACGGCGAGGATACGGATCTGTATTACAGGAGCGACGACGGCACGCTGCTGATACTTGCGCGCGGGGTGATCAACGCGGCGCCCGCTGCCGGCTGCGTGGCCTATGGCCGTGATGGAACGGTATACGCCTATTCGTTTGACAGCGAGAGCTTCTACATGCTCAGCGGCGCGGAGGAGTACGCGCAGCTTGTCGCCGCGGGCGGCGATTACGCATTGTGGCGCGTTCTTTCAGAGGACGGCGTTTCCTATCGATATCTGAAAGTGAACTGAGACATGGCAAAGGAAAAGATCACCTATATCTGCGGCGAATGCGGCTATGAGACCGCCAAATGGATGGGCAAATGCCCGCAGTGCGGAAGCTGGAATACGCTCGTCGAGGCGCAGGCAGTCAAGACGCGCCAGACAGGCGCGCCGGCGCGCGCGCAGAGGCTGTCGGAGGTCAGAAGCCTTGCCCCGAAGCGCGCCTCCACGGGCGTTGGCGAGCTTGACCGCGTGCTTGGCGGCGGGCTGATCCGCGGCATGGTGGTGCTGCTTGGCGGCGATCCCGGCATAGGAAAATCCACGCTGCTTTTGCAGGCGGCGGATCATCTGGCGGCGGAAAGCCGCGTGCTCTACGTTTCCGGCGAGGAGAGCGCCGCCCAGCTCAAGCTGCGCGGCGAGCGTCTCGGCGTAAAAAACGATATGCTTGTACTGTCCGAGACCGATATGGACGCCGTGCTTTCCGAGACGATGCAGAATCAGGCCGACGTGTTGATCGTGGACTCGATACAAACCATGATGAGCGACGAGGCTGCGGGCGTTCCGGGCAGCGTTCCGCAGGTGCGCGCCGCCACCGCGCAGCTTACGCGCTATGCCAAGGAAAGCGGCGCGGTCGTATGGATCGTCGGGCACGTCACAAAGGACGGCAATATCGCCGGCCCGCGCATACTTGAGCATATTGTGGATACCGTGCTGTATTTTGAGGGCGACCGGCAGGCGGGCCTGAGGCTTCTGCGGGCGGTCAAGAACCGCTTTGGCTCCACAAACGAGGTGGGCGTATTTGAGATGAGCGACGAGGGCATGCGCGAGGTGCCCGATCCGTCGAGACTGTTTTTGTCGGGCGAACGTGCGGCGGGCTGCGCCGTGACCTGCGCGCTCGAGGGATCAAGGCCCATTTTGGCGGAGGTGCAGTCGCTGCTTGCGGACAACGCCTACGGCAATCCGCGCCGTACAAGCGCGGGCGTGGATAACGGCCGTCTGGCGCTTCTTCTCGCAGTGCTCGAAAAACGCGCGCACTTAAGGCTTTACGATAAGGACGTATATATCAACGTCGTAGGCAACCTGCGGCTGGATGAGCGCGGCGCGGATATGGCCGTTGCGCTGTGCATCGCGTCCGCGCTTTCGGATATTCCTCTGCCGGCCGATACCGCCTGCCTTGGCGAGATCGGCCTTACGGGCGAAATACGGAGCGTGCCGCGGCTTGATATGCGCGTGCGCGAGTGCGTGCGGTTGGGCTATTCCACGGTGATCGTACCGAGATCTGCGCGGCTGAAGGCGCCCGAGGGCGCCAGGCTCACGCCTGTTTCCACCATTGGAGAGGCGGTCGCCGCCTGCCTTGGCGGAAAGAACGGAGGCAGGCAGTGAAGATCGCTTTGCACCTGCTGCTGGCCGCATTGCTCTGCTTGGCGGCAGGCTGCCAAAAAGCAACCGTTTCCCCGCCGGCGATCGTCATGGAGCCGTCCGCCCCGGCGGCGACGGCTGCACCCACGCTCACGCCGAGTCCCGCGCCCACGCCTGTGCCGGAGCCATTTTACATTATCTGGATGAGCGATACGCAGTCCTATACCGGCATGCAGCTCAAGGCGCTGGAAAGCATGATGAGCTGGGTGGCGGAGACCTGCCGCACGGAGCCGGTCGCGGCCTTTGTGCATACGGGCGATATCGTCAATAATCCGGGCAATCTGGCACAGTGGGAAAACTACCGGCAGGCGGCCTCCGTGCTGCCGCGGGAGCTGCTCCGTCTGTCCGCCGCCGGCAATCACGATATTGGCGTGGACGGGCTTTCGCCGGAGAATTATCTCCAATACCGCTGTGATACGCCGCCTGATCCGGCCGCGTCCTTTTTGGACGGTCTGTGCCGCTATGCGACACTGGAGAGCGGCGGCATGCGGCTTTTGATACTGTCTATCGCCTATATGCACGAGACGGAGAGTCTGGAATGGGCGCGCGGCGTACTGGCGGCGCATCCGGATCACTACGGCATACTGATCGTGCATAGCTATCTTACGCTGAAGGACAGCGAAATGAATCAGGGCTATACGGGCGGCGGCGCTATATTGCGCGATGGACTCGTCAAGGCCGCGCCCAATCTTAGGATGGTGCTCTGCGGACATACGCGCGGCTCGGCAAGCCGCCCGCTGTTTGTGGACGACGATGGAGACGGACAGCCCGAGCGGGAGGTCCATCAGTTCATGCTGGATTATCAGGGCGACGATCCGCAGACCATCGGTTACCTGCGCACCATACGCTTCGATCTTATGGCCGACAGCATCGAGCTCCGCACCTACTCGCCCTGCATGGACGCCGAGGGCTGCAGAGGCGACCCGCTCGGCGCCGTCCATGTCATCGAGGCTGCGGGCCTTTCCGCATATTCGGCGAACGCCGCGCCGCATTAAGAACCGTCCCGATAGTATTAGCGGCGGCGGAAACCGTCCCGACGCGCGTTTTCCGCTTGCCAGAGCAGGCGCTCTGTGCTATAATTCCGATGAAAATATGCTTTCAGACAGACCGAACGGGACGTTGGACGCCGCCTGCCTGACAATCTCCCTGATTGGGGGCCTTGAAAACAGAATCCATTAGCAACCTGTACCCGTAGCTCAGCTGGATAGAGCGTTGGACTCCGACTCCGGTGGTTGCAGGCGAGAAATTGACAATTACATACTTGTGCCCGTAGCTCAGCTGGATAGAGCGTTGGACTCCGACTCCAAAGGCCAGAGGTTCGAATCCTCCCGGGCACGCCAAAAACCCCCTAATTAGGCGACTTTTTAGGGGGTTTCATTTTAGCTCATTTTTCAAAACGTGCGACAATGCGACAAATCCGAAAAAAGCGTTATTCAGGGTAGATAGAGAAAGGCCTGCGAGGCGGGTGCCGCGCAGGCCTTTTTGAGTTTTTGTCGCATTTTTGACGCACGAGGGGGTATTGTTTTTTGCGCATAATAATGAATCATGAAACTCAGAAGTTTCGAGCCACTCCACCTCAGTGAAAGAATTGGCCCATTTCATACCATATGAACACGGAAGCAGGAATTATAAATCTATGCACACGGTAAAACGACCGATGATGAATTGCTCAAATGTATCCTCCCTGCGGCCGGGCATTTCCATTATTTTCTTCGACCCGCGAGTGTTACGTTCCTACTTGCGGCGGGAATCCCATCTAAGATGGGCTATCGCGCGGGACATGCGCAAACGTCGACAACAGCGAACCTTTACTCGCATGCGATCA
>CAZCAV010000055.1:14733-15076 GCA_964496795.1 uncultured Oscillospiraceae bacterium | reverse complement strand
GTCGCTAGAGACGGTCTTATGCTCGGCGTCCGCGGAGAACTCTCTCGAGACCACGGTGTCCTCCGGAAGCATAAGCTTTACGCCGCGGCTCTCGGCTTTCTTTATCATCTCGCCTGCAAGCGCCACGTTCTCGGCGTCGAGCAGCGAATCGCCAATGTTCCAGCCCTTCGCCTTGAAGAAGGTGTAGGCCATGCCGCCGCCGATGAGCAGCGCGTCGCATTTTTCGATCAGATTGGTGATCACGCCGATCTTGTCGGAGACCTTTTTGCCGCCGAGTATGGCCACGAAGGGCCGCGCGGGGTTCTCGAGCGCCTTGCCCATCACGCCAAGCTCCTTTTCGATG
>CAZCAV010000055.1:0-14723 GCA_964496795.1 uncultured Oscillospiraceae bacterium | reverse complement strand
AGGCGTGCGCGCGGTGCACCGTGCCAAAAGCGTCGGAGACGTACAGATCGGCAAAGGCGGCCAGCGCCTTTGCAAATTCGGGATCGTTCTTTTCCTCGCGCGGGTCGAAGCGGAGGTTCTCAAGCAACACGATCTCGCCGCACTGCATATCCTCCACGGCTGCTTTGGCGCTTTCACCGACGATATCGTCGGCCATCCATATATTGACGCTCGGCAGCAGCTCCTTGAGGCGCTGGCCGACCGGCACGAGCGAGTAGCGCGCATCGACCTTGCCCTTGGGCCGGCCGAGGTGCGAGCAAAGGATCACCTTCGCGCCATGCTCCAGCAGATAGCGTATCGTGGGCAGCGCCGCTGCGATGCGCGTATCGTCGGTGATGTTGCCGTCATCGTCCAGCGGCACGTTGAAGTCCACGCGGACCAACACGCGCTTGCCCTTTACATCGACGTCATGAATCGTTTTCTTAGCCATATCAGTATCCTCCTGTTGAATTCATATCCTATAAGACCGCCCTTCTTTTACCACAACCGCGGGGGCAAAGTCAACCTCTTTTTGAACGGCCGCGTCCGTGTCCGCGCCGCCGAAAAGATGCGTGCAGCAGAGCACTTTGGCGCGGGCCGCCTTTGCGAGCGATCCTGCCTGCCGCGCGGAGAGGTGGATGTTGGGCTTATGGCCGTCGGCGTCGGTAAAGCAGCAGTCCGCAAGAAGCATGTCCGCGTCTGCGGCCATTTCCGCGAGCGCGTCGAACCAACCCGTGTCGCCCGTATAAAACAGCGTTTTTCCGCCGCTTTCCATGCGCACGGAAAAGGCCGGCACGGGATGCTTTACGGCATGGAAGCAAAAGGACAGCGCGCCGGCGCCCGCCGTCATGCCGTCCTGGAGCGGATGAAGCTGAAATACGGGGGAATCGAATATCGCGCGCGCCTCGGCGGGCTCCGCCGGACAATATACGGGCAGGGGCGCGCAGGCAAGCTGCTCGAGCGCATAGCGCAGCACGCTCATGTCGGAGCAGTGATCGTAATGCAGATGGGAAAGCACGACGGCGTCCAGTCTTTCGATCGGTAAAACCGACCTGAGGCGCGAGAGTACGCCCGCGCCGCAGTCGAGAAGGATATGCGTTTGTTCCGCGCTCACGAGATAGCCGGAGCAGGCTTCGCCGGCGCGCGGGAAGGGGCCTGAGCGCCCCAGCACGGTCAGTTCCATATCAATTGCGCCGTTTGACCTCCGGAAGCTTGTCAGGCTGCTGCGGGCTGACGTAATGCAGTATCAGCGCGCCGAGCACGGCACAGACCGCGGCCTGTCCGAGATCGACGAGGAACGCAAGGCCCGCGACCTTGAATTCGCGCATGATGAGCAGATCGAATATAAAGTATCCGACCACCATGATGACCTCCGCCATGCAGGAAACGCGGAAGCAGAACTTCCAGCTCGAGCACTGGCGGCAGAAAGCGGCTATGAAGAAGGCCATGCCCGCACGGACGATCAGGCTGCCGATGATGCGCTCGGAGGCGCCGAGGATCAGGTCGCTCGCTGCGGCGCCCACGGCGGCGACGAGCGCGCCCCAGGGGCCGCCGAGCACCAATACGCAAAGGTATACCACCGCGTCGCCCAGGGAGACGTAAATACCCGCCCAGCGGCTGGAACCGCCGGTGTAGCGCGTGATGAAGGTCATCTTGCCAAGAAGTCCCGTCAAAGCGGTGACGAGTATCATCAATCCCAGCAGGCAGACGATGAAAAGAATCTGCTTTTGGAGCTTTGTGAGCCGGATTTTCAGCATGCGACGACCTCCCTGTGATAGATATTTCTCGTGCGGCGGAAAAGAACGTCCCCGCAAGGCTCCCAGCCGCTTTTTGAAAGGAGCGCCGAAGTCAAGCGCTTCTCCTCAAGCCTCCTTTTTGAAAGGAGGTGGCACGGCGAAGCCGTGACGGAGGATTGGCGTGAGCGCGAGCGTGGATTCCTGTTTCAACCGCCGTCCGGCGTCAAACCTGCGCGCGACAATCCTCACCGCCTGCGGCGGAGCTCCTTTGCCAAAGGAGCCATGGGTTGGGAACTTTGCGCTTCCTTTGCCAAAGGAGCCTTGCATCGGGAATCCCGCAGCCGCTTTTTGAAAGGAGCGCCGGAGCCGGACGCGCGCCTCCGGCCGGCGCTCCCCGACCAGAGTATACCATATTTTCCCGCTTAAATCATCAGCTCGCACACGGAGCCGGCAAAGGCCACAGGATCCTCTATCGGCAGACCCTCGATGAGCAGCGCCTGATCGTAAAGGAGCCGCGCGTACTTTCCGATCTTCTCATCGCCTGCCGGCAGTGCGCGCAGGGTCTCGAATACAGGATGCGAGGCGTTGAGCTCGAGTATGCGCTCGGCCTTGGCGCCGTTTTCGGCGGGCATGGAGGAGAGCACCTTCTCCATTTCGATCGACAGCGGGCCGTCGGCGGTCAGGCAGACGGGCGAGCTCTTGAGCCTGTCGGAGAGCCGTACCTCCTTGACAAGGCCGTCGAGCGCCTTGGCCATGGCCTCAAGCATGGGCTTGCAGTCCTCGGAAAGCTTCCTGACGTCCTCGCGCTGCTCGTCGGAGCCAAGACCAAGGTCAGGATCGGAAACGGATTTGAATTCCTTTTCCATAAAGCTGTGCAGCATTTTGACGGCGAATTCATCCACATCGTCGCTCATGCAGAGTATGTCGTAGCCCATGTCGCGCACGCGCTCGGTCTGCGGCAGCTTTTCGGCGCGCGCCGCGGTCTCCGCGCAGGCGTAGTAGATAAACTTTTGATCCTCGGCCATGCTCTCGACGTATTCCTTGAGCGTGACGAGCCTGCCCTTCTGAGCCGAATGGAACAGTATGAGATCGGAAAGGAAATCCTTGTTCATGCCGTAATCGGAATAGAGGCCGTATTTAACCGGCAGGCCGAAGCTCTTGTAAAAGGCCTCGTATTTCTCACGGTCGTTTTCAAGCAGCTTGACAAGCTCGGACTTGATCTTCTTTTTGAGGTTCTGGGCGATGGTCTTGAGCTGCCGGTCGTGCTGGAGCATCTCGCGCGAAATATTCAGCGATAGATCCGCCGAGTCCACAAGCCCCTTGACGAAGCCGAAATAGTCCGGCAGCAGATCCTCGCACTTGTCCATGATCATCACGCCGTTTGTATAAAGCTGCAAGCCCCGCTGATAGTCCTTCGAATAAAAGTCGTAGGGCGGGTTTTTCGGTATGTACAGAAGCGCCGTGTAGCTCACCGCGCCCTCGGCGCTCGTATGAATGGTCAGGAGCGGATCTTCGAAATCATGGAATTTCTCCTTGTAGAATTCGTTCAGCGCTTCGTCGGTCATTTCCGCGCGCGGCTTTTTCCACAGCGGGATCTGGCTGTTGAGGGTCTCCTCCTCCTCGTAGCTCTCGTATTCCTCGCTGTCCTCCTTTTTGCGGGATTTCTCCATCATCATCCGGATCGGGTAGCGGATATAATCGCTGTACTTTTTGACCAGCCCCTCGATGGAATAGGGCGTCAGAAAGCGGTCGTATTTCTCGTCGTCCGTGTTCTCGCGGATGGTCAGCGTGACCTCCGTGCCGCAGGCTCCCTTTTCGGCGGGCGCGATCGTGTAGCCGTCCGCGCCGTCGGATTCCCAGAGCCACGTCTCGTCGCTGCCGTAGGCGCGCGAAAGCACCCGCACCTTTGAGGCCACCATAAAGGCCGAGTAGAAGCCTACGCCGAACTGGCCGATGAGCGCCGCGTCGTCGCCGGTTTCGTGCTCCTTTTTGAAGGCCAGCGTGCCGCTTTTCGCGATCACGCCGAGGTTGTCCTCCAGAGAGGCCTTGTCCATGCCCACGCCGTTGTCGGACACGGTCAAAAGCCGCTTGTCCTTATCCGCGGTGATGCGGATCTCAAAATCCTCGCGGCTCATGCCGACCTTGTCGTCGGTGAGGGAGATAAAATACAGCTTGTCTATGGCGTCGCTCGCGTTCGAGATCAGCTCGCGCAGAAAAATTTCTTTGTGGGTATAGATTGAGTTGACCATGAGGTCGAGTATGCGCTTCGATTCCGTCTTGAATTGCTTCTTTGCCATTGCCCCTGCTCCTATTTCGCATTTTAGCACTCTACGCATTCGAGTGCTAAAACCAT
Organism: uncultured Oscillospiraceae bacterium; assembly: GCA_964496795.1. GTDB lineage: Bacteria > Bacillota > Clostridia > Christensenellales > CAG-138 > CAZCAV01. Next base: position 10,616 of record CAZCAV010000055.1, on the reverse strand, counting down.
GATAGTATGCGCGCCTCTTAAAATCAAGGATTATGGCCCGCTCGCTACAATCTTTTCACAATTAGACGCTTTATGCTATACTGAGGACATCAAGCTTTGGAGGAAGAACATGAAGGTTTTGCTGATAAACGGCAGTCCGCATGAAAAGGGCTGCACCTATACCGCGCTTTGCGCCGTAGCGGCTGCGCTGAACGAAAGCGGCGTGGACACGGAGATCCTGTGGACGGGCGCGGAGCCGATCCGCGGCTGTACGGGCTGCCGCGGCTGCTCAAAGACGCATCGCTGCGTGTTTGACGACGGCATGGTCAACGCGGTCATCGAGCGCATGGAAAAGGCGGACGGCCTCGTGGTGGGCGGGCCGGTCCACTATGCTTCGGCGGGCGGCGCCCTCGTATCGCTGCTCGACCGCGTATTCTATGCGGCGGGCGGAGCATTCCATCATAAGCCCGGCGCATCGGTGGTATCGGCGCGCAGGGCGGGAACGACGGCGGCGCTCGAGGTGCTCGACAAGTATTTTCAGATCTCGCAGATGCCGGTGGTATCCTCGCGCTACTGGAATATGGTGCACGGCAATTCTCCCGAAGAGGTGCAAAGGGACGTCGAGGGCATGGAGATCATGACGCAGCTCGGGCGCAACATGGCCTGGCTGCTCCGCTGCATCGAGGCCGGAAAAGCGTGCGGGCTCGAGCCGCCGGAGACGGGCAGTAAGAGCTTTACGAATTTCATCCGATGACGGAAAAGACGCTGGAGGAGGGCCTCGCCACGCTGGTGGACGAGAGAAGGATCATCACGGGCATTTCCTTAAGCTTTGGCGATCTAAAGCGCACCCAAACGCGCGTGCTGGGCAACGGCCGCGAGGTACGGCTGGAAAATGGCGCGTTCGTACCGGCCATAGAGCCGCTTGACAGGGAGAGCATATACGATCTTGCGTCGGTGACGAAGCTGTTCACCTGCGTGTCGCTCATGCAGCTCATCGAGCGGGGAAAGCTGTCCTTTTCGGACGAGGTCACGCGTCATGAGCCGCGCTTTTCACACCTGAAGGGCGTGACGGTCTATGATCTGATGGCCTTTCAGACCGCGCTGGAAACGGAGGGGCGGGTGGACGCCGCCGGCTCGCGCGGCGAGGCGCTGGAGGCGCTGTTTTCCCTGCGGCCCGCGCCGCGGCCGGAGAGACGTTTCTATACCGATATGGGGGCGATGGCGCTCAAATATGTGGTGGAGGCCGCGTCCGGCATGGCCTTTGCCGATTATGTGCGGGAGAATATATTTAAGCCCCTTGGCATGACGCACAGCTTTTCCTGCGTGCCGGAGGCGCTGATACCGCGGGCCGTCTGCTATAACTATGAGCGCCGCATTGTGGACGGCGCGTACTGGATGGACGCGAGCTGCGAAAAGGGGGTCGTACACGATCCCAAGGCGCGGATACTCGACTCGGCCCGCGACCTGTGCGGTCACGCCGGCCTGTTTTCAACGCTGCCGGACATGACGCGCTTTGCCAGAGGGCTTCTGGAAAACACCGTGCTCAGCCGCGACAGCCTGCTCATGATCGGTAAAAACCGCACCGGCGGGCCGCATGAAAAGGGCGGGTATACGCAATATCTGGGGCTTCTGTGTTTCTCCAAGCATCCCGATCAGACGTACAGCGAGGTGCCGCGCTGCTTTGGCGAGAGCGCAATCGCGCTCAACGGTTTTGCGGGCAATCACTTTTCCGTAGATCCCGCTGAAAACCGCTTTATGGTCATCTTGAGCAATCGCATCCATAACCGCGTGACCATGGCCACGGGCCGCGCCAACCCCAACGAAACGCTGGACACGCTCCTGTGGGACGACGGCAGACGCTATGTGGTTTCGCAGAATTATGTCTACTGCAAGGACGAGAACATCAAGGATCCGATCGGCCGTCTGTTCCAGAGGGCGTTTTGACCTTCTCTGTGCCGCCGATCATGACGATGCTGCCGGCGACGGATACGCCGAGCGAAACATACAAAAGACCCTTTACGCCCAGCGCGTCAAGCAGCAGCCCGCCAAGCAGCGCCCCGCAGGCGCAGGCGACCGTCTGGGTCAGCGCCATCAGCGCCTGTCCGCGCACGCGGTCGCGCGGGGCCATGAGCCCGTTGACATAGTAGACCATGATGCCCATCAAAAGCGGGTATGAGATAAGCTGAAACAGCTCGGCAATATACAGGCCCGCAACGGAGCCGGCCAGCGCGAACATGAGCATTTTGGCCGAAAGCATGACGGCGGCTGCGATCATCAGCACATAGGAGCCAAGGCGGCGGTTCAGCCAGACGGAAACGAACATGACCGGTATCTCGCACAGGCCGCAGATCATGACGGCCGTGCCGAGCTCCACGCTGCCCCCGCCGACCGATTCCACAATGCGCACAAGAAAATTGCAGACCATGCTGTACGGGGTCATGCAGAGGATCGTTCCGATGATCAGCACGAGAAAGCGCGGATAGCGCCGGAAAAAACCGGCGCCTTTGCTTTCTTCCGGGGTCTCCTGCGCCGCGAGGGGCGGCGAACGCCAGAAAAGCAGCGCGGCAAGCAGCAGGAGCGACAGCGCAAAGCCGATCGGCAGCAGCCGTGCCGTGCCAAAGCGCGCGACGACAAAGCCGAAAATATAGGAGGCGAGCGCGAAGCCCAGCGAGCCTATGGCGCGGCCGGCTCCATAATTGAGGGAATAGCCGGCGTTGGGGTACTCCATGGCGAGCGCGCTGAACAGGAACTGTACGGCCATCATGAGTATCCACACGGGCGCATAGCAGAGTATGCGCAGCCATACGGGCATGGGGACAAGCCAAACGATCAGCAGCAGCGCCGCGGCGGGCGCGATAAGAATCAGGCTCAGCATGCGCACCGCACCGGGCTGTGCGGAACGGTCGGCGCGGGCGGCGATCATGGGCTGAAGCGCCGCGGAGAGAAGTCCCGCAGCGGCGAATACAAGGCCGGTTTGCAGGGAGTTCAATCCGTTGTCATACAGGTAGGCTGCGCCAAAGGCCAGATATACGGCCATCAGCGCCCAGTACAAGCCCTGAATGACGGCGTAGTGCAGATTTGCAAAAGCCGGTCTCCGAAAGCTTGGAGCAGGGCTCATGCGGCGGGCTCCGTTTCTTCGCTGATGGGATTCGCGGCGTCAAAATAGCCGCGGGAGGAGGAGAGCTCAGGCGCGTCCGTCTGGAAAACGTAGTATTCCGCCGCCTGTCCGGCGCTGAGGCAGAAGCGCCCGAAGAGCGCATCGCTTTCGGCGGCATATGCGTCCACGACGTACCATTCCCCGCCCAGCATGACGGCGTTGACACAGTAATCCGCTTCACCGCCGACGAGTGCGCAGGGAAGCTTGATGCAGGGGACGCCGGCCATATTCAGCATCAGGTAGAGCGCGTCGGCATAGCCCTGACTGCTTCCGCCGAAGCCGGCCATGATACCGTAGGCCGTGCGCTCATAGTAGGCGCGGTCCGTCTCCGGCAGCGCCGCATAATCCGCCGGCGGCAGCGCCATGAGACCTTCGTTATAGACGCGCTCATAGATGGCCAGGAGCTGCTCGCAGACGCTCAGCTCCGAAAGGGGGATGTCCTGCAGGAAGCCCTGCGATTTCTCATACAGCAGCGCCGCTACGGGATAGAGCGCGGCGTCCGGCGCCGTGCCCGCGCCGGCGCAGATCAGGGCGCGCGCGGAATCCGATACGCGCAGGCCCTCGCCGGTATAGCAAAGCGCAAAATCGTCGTTCGGGATATAGAGCTTTATGAGCGCCGCGCCATCGGGCACAAACATGCCGTCCATATCGCCCGAGACCGTCGCGCTCTCGATCTGCGGCGCGCCGTCTGCGGGATACAGGAAGCCGTAATCGCCCGCGACGCCGCGCTCTCCGGAGGCCGCCGGCGCGGAAAGACCCGCGAGGGCAAGCGCTTCGTCGCCCGCGGGCACGGTGAAATAGTAGGGCTCGTCCGCGCCGCGGCAAACAAAGCTTTCATAGGCGTTTTCAAGGGAAGCGCCCGTGCAGGAGGGATAATCTACGCTAACGGCAACATCCGCATAGAGGTAATCGGCTTTTTTTCCCATGGGGATCTGGGCTTTGATCCGCACGCCGTTAACGCCGTTGACGCCAAAATCGCAGGGAACCACCCATGTGGCGGTATCGCCGTCGATGGCGACGGAAACGCCCTCGCTCTCCGATGTAAAGGTCTGCTCGCTGAGAACGGCCGGATCGCCCGCTTCGTCCGTGCCGCCGGAAAGCTGCATCACCGTCAGCTTGACGCACTGCTTGGGCACGATCGCCGTATAGACGATAGCGGTATCGTCCTCGTAGAGCGTGAGCGTCTGCACGTTGGCGGAGGCTGTCATGGAGGCGTTGCGGAAGTCATATTTATCGTTTGCACAGGCAAGACAGCAAAGCGCAAGCGCCAGAATCAGCAGCGCCGACGCGGCGTGCTTCAAACACTTCTTCATGATCCTATATCCTCCCGCATGTTTCTTTTACTGAATTATACTGTTTTTCGATACGCTGCGCAAGGAAGACATATTGGCGCGCGCGCCGGCATAATCGCGGCGAGGATCGCGCATAGTATCTTTTATGAGGAAATGCGTCTGGCCGCTGCTTGCGGCGCTCATTCTGTGCATGGCCATCCCCTCGTCGGCGAAGGCGCGGGATGAGCTGAAGAATACCGATCCGGAGAGGTATTATATCCTGCTGGATCTGAACAATCAGATTGTCACCGTGCTCGAGCGCGACGAAACGGGCGACTACGCGCGCATCGTGCGCCGCTTTCTGTGCACGACGGGACGTACGGAGCTGGACCCTGAGGACCCCGAGGATGCGGGGACGCCTACGCCGCGCGGCGTCTGGAAGATCGGCGGCCGTGAACGCTTCGGCAAGTTCGCTTCCTTCGGCGGCGAATACGCGCGCTATTGGACGCAGATCGTGGGCAGCGTGTTCTTCCACTCGATCATGTTCGGCGATCGCAGCGTGAACAGCCTCAAGCGCAGCGCCTACTCCAATCTGGGCAGCAACGTGTCGCATGGCTGCGTGCGCCTCTATGTCGAGGACGCCAAGTGGCTGTACTACTATGCCTGCCCGGGCACGACCATCGAGATATCCACCGATCAGCCGCGCGACAAGGCGCTGAAAAGGGCGCTCAAAAGCGATCTGTCGTTTTCCGCCTACAACAGCCTGCAAAAGAGCTTCTATGACGAGCAGGAGCTGCCCAACCGCAGCGCCTGGGTCACGGTGGAGGGCGCGCGTCTTCGCGAGGGCAGCGGCGCCAATTTTTCGACTGTAACGCGCCTGAATGTAGGCGACGAGCTGGAGGTGCTGATGGAGGGCGAGGCCTGGGTCAAGGTGCGTGCTGGCAAGCGCGAGGGCTATGTCAAGCGCGGATATATCTCCTATACAAAGGACGGCATGGACACGCGCGCCGACGCGACGCTCATGAAGGCGACCGACTGGCTGTATACCGAGCCCAATACCGCCGCGCCGCGCATCGTCAAGGTGCCGACCGACGTTTCCGTGCGCGTGCTGGAAACGCTGGACGGCGGCTGGACGCAGATCGCCTATTGGAACGAGAAGGGCTATGTGCGCAGCGCGCTTCTGACGAAGGGCTGGGGCGCGGACATGGAATAGCGTTCCCGCGCCAATAGAATTTGGGGCTTGCCAACAAGCGCGGAATGCGGTAAAATACAGTGCGTGCGGGGATGTAGCCCAGTTGGTTAGAGCGCTTCGTTCACATCGAAGAGGTCGCGGGTTCGAGCCCCTCCATCCCCACCACGAAAAACCGCCTAAGTTGGGCGGTTTTTTCATGCCGTGAATTATTTAAGCGCACTTACCGGCACGGTTTTGACAGCATTTTGACAGCATGCAGTACATGTTTTGGCCGTTCAGCTCGCCTCTTCTCCTGTAATCAGGGCCACGGACTTTTCAGCTTTGCTGGATAAAAAGAGCTGTCCGCCTTGATTTCTTCAAATCATTGCGGACAGCCCGTTCCTTGTCCTCTTATGCTGTTTTATGTGCCAGGTTCAAAAGGTGTTCGCGACCAAGTACGGTTACGAGCGTTTGAACTCCTGCGTGGCCTGTGCGTGTATCAACAAATTCTTTGAGGGCAAAATATCCACGGTTTTTATCCGCATATGGCACGAGCTTCCCGCTTCTATCGCGATACAGATACCCATTGTCCAAGAGCAGACCAATCAATTCGCGTTCACCAACGCCCAGCATCTTTGCCGTGTCTCGGAAATTGGTCATGTGATCGCGGCTTATGAGCGCGTCAAAGTATTCTGCTTTGGGACGTAGCTCCAATAGCCCTGTCTCCAGCTCTCGCACCTTGCGATCCGATATTTGCAATGCGCGAGCCATAACCAACTCTGGGCTGTTCCACTTGCTTTCAAGGTCAATGAAATACTGGCGAACTTGCTTACCCTTGGCGGTTCGCTGGATCATGCACAGCTCCTTTGCCATTGACAGGGAGAGCTGGTGGTTGACTGAAGGACGCCCGCCAGTACTTTCTTCCGAAAATGGAATAAAGTCCAATCCACTGCAAAAACCGTATTCGATCATGCGATTCATCCAAGTAGAATAGTTGCTGTCCACATCCAGTGCAGCGTGCAGGTCACGGCCAAGAACGGTAGGACGGTCGCCGCTATAAGCAATGACCATAAGATCATTCATGCGGTTACCTCCTTCATGCGGCTATGCCGATGTTCCATTTTAGACATGGATTCCGATGTAGCGTTGAGGGTGACGCGAAGCAGCGCGTCCAATTCGCGATTGTCCTCTGGGGTTACAACATAGTCTATGGCGATCATTAAGAGATAGCATATCTGACCAAGTTCATGCTTTGCCTGTTCGTATTCAAATTCTGACATAAAACCTCCACAAAATATTTATTTGCTTGGAGGTTTCTCGCATGGTATGATAGATTTACCAAGAGGGAAACCTCGCGGGCGACCCGTGTTCTGCTTAGTCCGCCAAGATTGCAGCAGTTCACGGGTTTTTCATTCGTCCAAAAGCTTTTCGACACCCTTTCGCACAGCCTCACCCTTTGTGATTTGTTTTTTTTCACAATAGGTTTTGAGCTTTTCCATCGTTTCCGATGTTAAGCGAACCGTAACTTGCCGGTTAATTGGGTCTTTTACCTTTGGTCGCCCTGTCCTTGGGCTCATACTCTCACCTCACTTTCAAGACTACATTTAGTATAATTAATGTAATCTCATAAGTCAATGATATTTTTATGAATAACTATTAGCGTTGAATTCAAGGCGAAACTATGGTACATTATTTTTATCACATAATGGCATATCCGAAAGGGGCGCATGCAATGTCGTTTAAGGAATGGCTGCTTGGCATGTGCGTGTTTTTTTACGGATGGTTAATTCCGCTTTGTCTCGGTGCATACTTTTTCAACATCAAACAGGTTTTTCTTGGAATAGTTACCTGTCTTGCCGCAGTTCCGATAGAGTATTATCTTTGGAAAGCATATAAAAAACGCGAAAGCGGAAGAAGGGAAACCGAGGCAATAGACGCAAAAGAGTTCCGCAGGAAAAGAGCGGAAGCGGAACGTCAACGCAGAGAAAGGATTCTGGCTTCACCAATTAGAAATCTTAGTCCCTTGGAATTTGAGGAATACACGGCTTTATATCTATCACAGCATGGTTACAAACATGTCAAAAGAACGCCAGTTACCGGTGATTATGGCGCAGATATCTTAGCAACAGGGCCAGATGGGAAGAAAGTCTGTATTCAATGCAAAATGTATGGAAAGCCGGTGGGGATAAAGGCTGTTCAAGAAACACATGCAGCCAAATTCATGTACAAATGCGACGCGGCTTGCGTAGCCGTAACTTCAAACGGGTATACCCATCAAGCGCGCAGGCTGTCACGCGAGACGGGCGTTTTATTGTATATGTACGACGATGCTAGCCATAGCTTTATTCGGCAAAGGTAATTCCGGCGCTGCCTGTAATATCAAGCTTTGACCTTAAAGGGGGAGACGCCTTTGCGTCTCCTTATTCGTAATGCGTCCACATACTGCGAACGGCCACGATATTTTCTTGCTCATGTACCGTATACACCATGCGGTGTTGCCGGTTAATGCGACGCGAATAGAATCCGTATAAATCACCCACAAGTTTTTCATATGACGGCGGATTTTGAAATGGGTTTTCTTCAAGTACCGATATCAGAGCTTTGGCTTGCTTGACTAATCCGGCTTGCTTCAGCTTCTCCACATCCTTGAGCGCCTGCTTGGACAGTTTCACATGATACATTTACCAATTTGCCTCGCTTGCATCTGTCATATCGGTCAGCGGCTCTGACAAGCTGCTCAAGATCTGTTCCTTCATTCCAGGCACTGAGCAAAGATATAAGGTTTCGATCAGTCCATTATATTCCGCTTCGCTAAGAACGACTGCGTTTCCCTCCCTTGTCGTAACGCTTACGACGTCGTTGCAGTTGACCACAGCGCTTAAGTATTCAAACACGTTATTGCGGAAATTCGTTACCGTCGTATTGGTCATAACATTCACCTCTTGCTGCAATATATGTACATTATAGCGTACACGTTCTGCGGCTGCAAGCATTGTCTTGATAAAAAGCGGGCGCGATTTGTGAACTTTTTATGGCTAATCCGTCACTCGCCGCTATTCGCAGACAGTCCCCGTCATTCACCGTCATTTAACGATGTGTGCTGCACACTTGACCGCACTGGATTGACCTGATACCGTATAATCAGCGGGAGCGGTGCATAGCTCCACGAATAAACGAGCAAAAGCGAGCGGTCCGGAGCGCCAAAAACGCACCGGCCGCTTTGCTTATATAAGCAAAGAGAGCCAAGCGAAAGGAGGCGAGCCGATATGAGCAGATACGAGCTTGCATTCACTGATCCGGTCGATCTACAAAAGCGTATTGATGAATATTTCCGGATATGTGATGAATCAAAACGAGAGCTTAAGCTTAAGAACGGTGACATAAAGGTACGGTATGAAATACCGTATTCCGTAATCGGCTTATGCAACCATCTTAAGGTACACAAAGACACCTATTACAGTTACCTTATGCGAAAAAGCAAGTCAAGGAGATCCTCTTTCGCGGAAAATCAGGCAGGGCCATATTTACCGTGCGCGCAGGATCCAACAAATCGTGGGTGCAAAAGAATCTTCTTGATGCCGACGACGGCTTTGTTTCCGTTCCAATTAAGCTGGATCAGGCTCGCGTGTTCGAAATCAAGGTCGAAAACGAGGCCGGAAGCTATTTTGAAGTGCGCGGAGGAATGGACGTTGGATTTGAAAAAGAATTGAAAGCAAAGAGTTAACGATATGAAAGCGCTGAATACGATCAGATTCCCCCGCATGCTCCAGCTTTCCCGATCGATAGAGGAGAGACAGTTCGACGAAAGCAACCAGTTCCGCATGAACCAGAATTTCAGAGCGATCACTGATGCTGTAACCGCCGCAGAGGAAAGCCTTTCCTTAATGCCGGAGAAGATCATGGGCAGCATAACGGTGCCTGATGATTATGTCACCGAGATCGGTGAAAGCGGCGTCTGGAAATACCGCAAATGGAAGAATGGCACCGTGGAATGCTGGTGCGAATCTCTTGAATTGCAGAAAGCGATCACGGCAGCAAGCGGGTCACTGTATGTCGCTACGGACAGCCTTTCTTTGCCGTCCGGCTTTTTCTCGGAGATCGACAGTGTGTTGGTTGGCGTTGCGGCAAGCAGCGCGGTTTGTTTTGCTTCCGTTTCCAGCTTCTCTGCCTCTTCCGTTTCTGTAAACATTGCTTCTACAATAAGCGCCTCTGTTTCTTTGAAACTGTATGCGCATGTTTTTGGACGTTTGGAGGAGTAGCATGAGCGAGATCAACAAGGTTTTTGCATTGGACTTAGACATGAAGCGGGAGGACACATACCGTCCCTTTACGCTTCTTGAAGGGGATACCGGAAACATTCTGGTATTGTCCCTGTACGACGATGGCGTTGCGGTATCACTGTCCGCATGCCTCATTGTTGCCGTGTTCTCAAACAGCAACGGTACGGCAGAACAGGACAACCGCAGCGCAGACGGCGGCGTTACGGTTGGTTCCGGCGACAGCAGCAACGTTGTCACGATAGATCTAAAAACCGGTGCATTCGCTTCCGGATTGAACGAATGCGAGATACAGGTTTACAGCGGCAGCGACAGCGACACGCTTGTAACAAGCTCGCGCTTTAACTTCGATTGCATTCCCCCAATCCTGAATTCTGATACGATTGCGGCAACAGATTCCTATCCATTGCTCGTAGAGCTGATTTCCGAGGTGGCGGCCCTTGCCGATCGCGAGCAGGCCGATTGGAGCGAATCCGACACGACGAGCGGAAAATACATCCAAAATAAACCGACGGAAATGGATCCGACCGAGCATGCGTCTACGCACGCATTGAATGGCGCAGACGCAGTAACACCTTCGGCAATTGGCGCGGCAGAGATAACGCACGCGTCTCAGCATTCCTCGAGCGGGGAAGACCCTGTCACACCGGAATCCATCGGCGCTGCTTCCAACGTCCATGCGGCGAGTCATGCGCCAAACGGCACAGACGCGATCACAGGCTATGAGCTTGCACGTCTGCAATTCACTGACACGGCAGTCG
>CAZCAV010000054.1:0-15382 GCA_964496795.1 uncultured Oscillospiraceae bacterium | reverse complement strand
ATTCACTTGTCAAAATTGCCCTAACTGTGGGCGTTCTGCCGGGTATCGCGGGATTTTTGCGCAGTAGATTTTGAGTTTGCTGCGTCTGCCAATTTCATCATTCCGGCGTGCGATAAACATTTTAGCATAAGGCGCTTTTGTTTGCAAGCGCGACATGATATACTATTGGGCAGAAAATACGAGCGGGGGACGATGCTTGAAAAAGTTCTTTGATGAGTTCAAGATATTTATTGCCAAAGGAAACGTGATAGAGCTTGCGGTTGGCGTCATGATCGGCGCGGCGTTCAAGACCATCGTGGATTCGTTGGTGAACGATATTCTTTCACCGATCCTAGGGCTGATCGCCAAAGGCGATCTTTCCGAGCTCAGTATTGAGCTTGGCGGCGTTACGATCGGATACGGCGCTTTTCTGACAGCTATCATCAATTTCATATTGATGGCTTTCATGCTGTTTTTGATCGTAAAGGCCATGAACTCTGCGCGCACGCTTGGACAACGCCGCAAGCCCCAGCCGGAGGCGGCGGCCAAGCCAAGGCGCTGCCCATATTGCCGGGAAGAGGTGGCGGCCGACGCTTCGCGCTGCCCTCATTGCACGTCCGTCCTCGAGATCTCTGAAAGGCCGGAGAGCGATACGGAGGCCTGATACGGGCAGCCCGCGAGATTATGGATGAAATGCCGGCACAAATGTCGTATAATCACAGGATGGGTGGAAGGAACGTATGAAGGAAAGAAAAAACGCGATCTCTGTGCGTAACTGGGTGATCATCTGGCTGGTCGGCCTTGCCGGACAGCTTTGCTGGAATGTGGAGAATCAGTGGTTTAATACGTTTGTCTACGCAAAAATTGGGCCGAATGCTTCGATTATTGCCTGGATGACGGGCGTATCTGCGGCCATGACGACGATATCAACCTTTGTGTTTGGCACCTGGTCGGATCGCATCGGCAAGCGCCGCCCGTTCATATTCGTCGGCTACATATTATGGGGTATTTTTACGATACTGTACGGCGCGACGGAGTTTTTGCCCGCCAATCCAGTAATACTGGCGGCCGTGCTGGTGGTGGCGATGGATGCGCTGATGAGCTTCTTTGGCTCCATGGGCAACGATTCCGGCTTTAACTCATGGACGACGGATATCACAAACGAGCATAATCGCGGCCAGCTTGGCGCAGCGGCGGCGGCCCAGCCGGTGCTGGCGACTATCGTAGGGACGCTGGGCGGCGGTCTGGTCATCGAGCATTTCGGCTACTTTGCCTTCTTTATCTTCATGGGCATATTCGTGGCGATCGTCGGCGCCCTCGGGGTACTGCTTATGCGGGAGGGAAGCGATTTAAAGCCGCTCAGGGATGAAAAGGGCTTTGCGCATCAGCTGTTTTCCCTGTTTGATTTCAAGACCTTCGTCAGAAACAAGGAACTCTTTTGCGTGTTCTTTATCATGACAGCCTATTTTATTTGCTTCAATTTCTTTTTTGTCCACATTGGCAATTATTTCATTTATACGCTGGGCTTTTCAGAGGGAGATGCGGGCATTATACAGGGCGTGGGCCTGGTGATCGCGGTGCTCTTTACGATCCCGGCGGCGCGCTTTATTAACCGCGGCCGGCATGCGCTTATGATCGTGGCGGCGGTCATATCCTCTGTCGCCGGACTGATTACGATCGGCTTTGCGGGGAGCGCCATCGTTCCCATAGAAATCGGCATCGTGCTGGCGGGCGTTGGCTATGTGCTGATATTGCAGACCACGACGGCTTGGGTGAAAAATCTGTATCCGGAGGGACAGCGCGGGCAGTTTGAGGGAATACGCATTATATTCTTTGTGTTGATCCCCATGATCGTGGGGCCGGCGATCGCTTCTCTGATTATCAAGACCTGGGGCGTGCCCGTGGTGATAGACGGCGAAGCGGGCATGGCGCCTTCGCGCGCGCTGTTCCTGTGGGCGGCGGCGCTCTCGATCGTGACCTTTGTGCCGCTTTACTTCGCTGCGCGCGAGAAAAAGAAGCATCATGCGTCCTTGCCGCCGGAGGTGACTGCGAATTGACGGAGCTGACCGAAGACCGACGCGGCGAGCGCTCTAAAAAACGGATGTGGCTGCGCATCCTGGCCGTCATACTGGCGGCGGTCATGCTGCTGTCGCTGTTTGTGCTGGATGCGGTTCGCATCAAGCTGAGACGGGACGCCACAACCGCTACGACAAGCGCGGCGGCGGATGCGTTGGCGGAGGATTCGGAGTATATCAACGCTTCGACCTCCGAACGCCTGTCCGAGTGGCTGTCTACCGTGCTCAGCTCGCCGGAAAGCTTTGAGGATTACTATCAGATTGCCACCATATTGATCGCGCAGGGCGAATACCGGCGCGCGCTGGTCAATATCAACGAAAGCATACGACTCTATGACGGGAGCGAGCGGACGATTTGGGACGAGCTGTACATGAAGCAGGGCGGTCTCTATGCCATGCTTGGCGAATATGCCGCCATGGAGGAAAGCTTTACGCATGTGACGGCGGAGAGCGATTACTATCCGCAGGCGCTGCTGCTGATTGCGCAGGCGGCCATTGAAACGGGCGAAACGGATAAGGCGATCCAAAATCTCGAGGCCTATGTCGGGTATATGCCCGCCGCGACGGACATGCTGCTGGCGCTTGGCCAGCTCTATGTGGTCAAGGAGGAATATGAAAGCGCCGCGGACGCCTATGGCCGCGCCATGGAGGGTTACGACGACGCCGGCGGGACGCTGCATTTTCTGCGCGGCTCCTGCTACATGGAGATACAGGAGTATGCGCTGGCCTACTCCGATTTCCAGGAGGCGCTTGCGCGCGGCTATGAGGATGCGTCTCTGTGTGCGGCGCAGTGCTCGCTTTGCAGCTTTCTATGCGGCGAATACGCGCTGTGCCTGGAATACGGTGAGGACGCGCTGGAGCAGCCGTCCGCGGAGGTGTCGCTGCCGGACTTGAAATACTATATGGGTATTTCCGCCATGACGCTTGAAGAGTACGAGACTGCGGCGGATTATCTGACGGCGGTGACGGAGCTTGACGAAACGCGACATGACGCAGCTTATTATATCGCCGTGTGCAGCATGGCGCTTGGCGACTACCGGGGCGCGATAGAACGCTTGACCGCCTTGATCGAACAAGGGTATGATTTGACCTACTGCTATTATAATCGCGCGGTCTGCTATATCGAGAGAGGCAGCTACGGGCTTGCGCGCGGGGATTTGAAGATGGTGGTGGAGCTGAATGAGAACGAGGAGCTTGTGACGACGGCCAAGGAGCTTCTCAGAAAGCTGTAAATAAGGAGCTATCGTATGGATTATTCATCGGAATCGCTGAAAAAGCATGAACAATGGCGCGGAAAAATTGAAGTGAGCGCAACCGTGCCTGTGGCGACAAAGGACGATCTTTCGCTCGCCTATACGCCGGGCGTGGCGCAGCCCTGCCTGGAGATCCAGAAGGATATCAGCAAGAGCTATGAGCTTACGCGCCGTTGGAACCTGTGCCTTGTGGCGACGGACGGAACGGCGGTGCTGGGGCTTGGCGATATAGGGCCGGAGGCCGGCATGCCCGTGATGGAGGGGAAGTGCGTTTTGTTCAAGTCCTTTGGCGGCGTGGACGCATTTCCGCTGTGCATCAAGTCCAAGGACGTGGACGAGATCGTCAACACCATCTATTTGATTTCCGGCAGCTTTGGCGGCGTGAATCTGGAGGATATCTCCGCGCCGCGCTGCTTTGAGATCGAGCGCAGGCTAAAGGAAAAGTGCGATATTCCCATATTCCACGACGATCAGCACGGAACGGCCATCATCACGCTCGCGGGCCTGCGGAACGCGCTGCGTCTGACCGGAAAGCGCATGGAGGATATCCGGATTGTCATCAGCGGCGCGGGCGCGGCGGCCATCAGCATTGCGCGCCTGCTTTTGAAGGCGGGCGCGGGCGATATCACGCTGTGCGACCGCAGCGGCGCGATATACGAGGGCCGCGAAAAGGGCATGAACGCCGTCAAGGATGAAATGGCGCTCATTACGAACCGTCAGAAGCGCAGCGGCACGCTGGCGGACGTGCTGGCGGGAGCGGACGTGTTCATCGGCGTATCCGCGCCCGGCATGGTGACCACGGACATGGTGCGCAGCATGAACAGGGACGCCATACTTTTTGCCTGCGCGAATCCGACGCCCGAGATTTTTCCTGACGACGCCAAGGCCGGCGGCGCGAGAGTGATCGCGACCGGCCGAAGCGATTTTCCCAATCAAATCAACAATGTTCTGGCGTTTCCGGGCGTATTCCGCGGCGCGTTCGACGTACGCGCGCGGGATATCAACGACGAGATGAAGCTGGCAGCCGCCGAAGCGCTTGCCGGATTGATCTCGGATGCGGAATTGACGGAGGAGTATATCATACCGCAGGCATTCGATCCACGCGTAGGGAAAACGGTGGCGGCTGCGGTTGCAGCGGCCGCGCGCAAAAGCGGCGTGGCACGCATATAAGGAGGAACAATATGGAGAAGGTAAATTTTCAGGAACTCAAGGTGTTTGCCGCCAGAATCCGCATCGGTATTCTGGATGAAATCGGCACGCTTGGCTTTGGCCATCTTGGTGGATCGCTGAGCATCGCCGACACGCTGGCCGTACTCTACGGCGCGGTGATGAACGTCGATCCGAAGGATCCCTCGTGGCCAGAACGCGATAAATTCGTATGCTCCAAGGGACATGCCGGCCCGGCTGTTTATGCCACGCTCGGTCTGAAGGGTTATTTTCCCTATGAGGATATCAAAACGCTCAATGTGCCCGGCACGAACTTCCCGAGCCACTGCGATCGCAGCAAAACGCCGGGCGTGGATATGACCACGGGCTCGCTGGGACAGGGCTCCTCTCTGGCGGTGGGCATGGCGCTGGGCGACCGGCTCAAGGGCCGCGGCAGCCGCACCTTCCTGATGCTTGGTGACGGCGAGATCGACGAGGGCCAGATCTGGGAGGCGGCCATGTTCGCTTCTTCCCGTAAGCTGAACAATCTGTATGTCTTTATCGACAACAATAAGAAGCAGCTCGACGGCTTTGTCAAGGATATACTGGATACCGGCGATATCGCCTACAAATTCGCTTCCTTCGGGTTTGACACGCAGCGTATCAACGGCAATGACGTCTGCGCGATCTATGAGGCGATACAGGCGGCGTCGCAGATCGCCGACCGGCCGCATGCCATCGTGCTCGACACGATCAAGGGCGCTGGCGTGCCGGAGGTGGAGAATACCGTATCCAATCACAGCATGAATATAACCCGCGCGCAGGCCGACGGCTGGATCGCCGCCCTGCAAAGCGAAATCGAAGCGATGGGAGGGAAACGTGCATGAACATCGTATATAACGGAGACATGGATAAAAGGGCCTTTAAGGAAACGCTTGGAAGCGTGATTCCCGCGCTCTGCACGGAGCGCGATGATGTCGTCTATCTGGACGCGGATCTAATGAGCTGTATCGGCACCTATAAATGGGCCAAGGATCATCCCGAGCGGGCCGTCAACTGCGGCGTTGCGGAGGCCAACATGATCGGCGTGGCCTGCGGTCTCGCGGCTTCCGGCTTCCATCCCATCGTGCACAGCTTCGGCCCCTTTGCGTCGCGGCGCTGCTTTGACCAGGTTTTTCTGTCGGCCGGCTACGCCGGCAACGATATCACCATCATCGGCTCGGACCCGGGCGTAACGGCCGCCTATAACGGCGGCACGCACATGCCCTTTGAGGACATGGCGCTGTACCGCGCCATCCCGACGGCCACCGTGCTGGATATCACGGATACCACCATGCTTGAAAGCGTGCTTCGTCAGTGCGTGGACAGAAAGGGCGTAAAATATATCCGCGTGCCGCGCAAGTCCGCCGCCAAGGTGTTTGCTGACGGCGACGAAACGCCCATTGGGCCGGCGGTCGTGCTGCGGGAGGGCGAAGACGCGGTGATATTCGCCGTGGGCATCATGGTGCACGAGGCCATGCAGGCGGCGCTGGCGCTTGAGGCGGAAGGGATATCCGTGGCGGTGGTAAACCCGTTTACGGTCAAGCCGCTCGACGAGGAAACCGTGCTGACTTACGCCAAAAAGACGGGAGCGGTCGTTTGCGCCGAGAATCACAGCCGCATCGGCGGTCTGTACGCGGCCGTGACAGATGCGCTTGCGCGCCGGTATCCGGTACCTGTGGAATGCGTGGCGGTGGAGGATCAATATGGCGAAGTGGGCCCGCAGCCCTATCTGCAAAAGCAATTCGATCTGACAAGCGGGCATGTGGCGCGCGCTGTCAAAGAAGTGCTTGCCCGCAAATAACGCTTCGTGTATAATCTAATGTTGATTATAATAAGGGAGGACAAATCGTTTGTCACATAAGTATGTTTATCTCTTCAGCGAGGGCAACGCCGATATGCGCAACCTTCTCGGGGGAAAGGGCGCCAATCTGGCGGAAATGACCGCGCTTGGCCTGCCGGTACCCTTCGGCTTTACGGTTTCGACCGAGGCATGCACCCGATACTACGAGGACGAAAAAACCATAGCGCCCGAAATAGAGCAGCAGATTTACGCCGCTCTGGAAACGACCGAAAAGAATGCCGGAAAAAGCTTTGGCGACGCCAAGAATCCCTTTCTTGTGTCGGTGCGCAGCGGCGCCCGCGCTTCCATGCCGGGCATGATGGATACGATACTGAATCTGGGCTTAAACGATCAGACCGTACTCGGACTGGCCAAGCTTACCAATAATGAACGTTTTGCCTTTGACAGCTATCGCCGTTTTATACAGATGTTCTCGGATGTGGTCATGGAGATCGAAAAATCCAAGTTCGATGCTATATTTGAGGACGTCAAGAGGAAAAACAACGCCAGACTCGACACGGAGCTGAACGCGGACAACCTCAAGGAGGTCGTCAAACGCTATAAGGCCCTGTATCTTGCCGAAAAGAAGGCCGAGTTCCCGCAGGATCCGCGCGTGCAGCTTATGGAGGCGGTCAAGGCCGTGTTCCGGAGCTGGGATAATCCGCGCGCCATCGTATATCGCCGCAAAAATGACATCCCCGCCTCCTGGGGTACGGCGGTCAACGTGCAGTCCATGGTATTCGGCAATATGGGCAACGATTGCGGCACGGGCGTCGCTTTCACCCGTAATCCGTCCACCGGCGAGAAAAAGCTCTACGGCGAATTCCTCATGAACGCGCAGGGCGAGGACGTTGTGGCGGGCATCCGCACGCCGTCTCCGATCGCGGAGCTGCAAAAATCGCAGCCTGCGGTCTATAAGCAGTTTGTGTCGATCGCCGGAAAGCTGGAACAGCATTACCGCGATATGCAGGACATGGAGTTTACCATTGAGCGCGGCCGTCTGTTTATGCTTCAGACCCGCAACGGGAAGCGTACTGCGGCGGCAGCCCTCCAGATCGCCGTCGATCTGGTCAACGAGGGCATGATCAGCCGTGCCGAAGCGCTGATGAAGATCGATCCTCGCTCGCTGGATTCCCTGCTGCATCCGACCTTTGAACCAAACGCGCTCAAGAAAGCCCAGCCTATTGCAGCGGGCCTGCCCGCTTCTCCGGGAGCCGCCTGCGGACGCATCTATTTCAACGCTGCCGACGCTATGGACGCAGCCAAGCGCGGCGAGAAGGTCGTGCTCGTTAGGCTCGAGACCTCTCCGGAGGATATCGAGGGCATGTACGCCTCCGAGGGCGTACTCACGGCGCGCGGCGGCATGACCTCGCACGCGGCTGTGGTCGCGCGCGGCATGGGCACCTGCTGCGTTGCCGGCTGCTCGGATGTGATGATACTTGAAAAGAGCCATACCTTTACGACCGCCTCCGGCCGAGTCATGAACGAGGGCGACTGGATTTCACTCGACGGCTCCACCGGTAACGTTTACGGCGAAGCGCTGCCGACGATCGACGCACAGGTATCGGGCAACTTTGCCACCATCATGCAGTGGGCCGACGAGCTGCGCACGCTCAAGGTGCGCACCAATGCGGACAATCCCCACGATGCAGAGGTCGCGGTCCGCTTTGGCGCGGAGGGTATCGGCCTTTGCCGCACGGAGCATATGTTCTTTGACGAGAACCGCATTCCCGCTGTGCGCGAAATGATCGTCAGCAAGGATGAAACCAGCCGCCGGCGGGCTCTGGCCAAGCTTCTGCCGATGCAGCGCAGCGATTTTGAGGGCATTTACAAGGCTATGGGCGACCGGCCTGTGACGATCCGTTTCCTGGACCCGCCGCTGCATGAGTTCCTCCCGACCGAGGATACGGATATTCGCGCGCTGGCAAAGGAGATGGGCCTCAGCTTTGAGGAGCTCAAGCTCACGGTCGCCAACCTGCACGAGTTCAACCCGATGCTTGGCCATCGCGGCTGCCGTCTTGCGGTGACCTATCCTGAAATTGCGGAGATGCAGACCCGTGCGGTCATAGAAGCCGCCATTGAGGTGCGTCAGCAGGTCGGCACCAAGATCACGCCCGAGATCATGATCCCGCTCGTAGGGGACGCCAAGGAGCTGGCCTATGTCAAGGATGTGGTGGATCGTACGGCCAAGGAGGTTATGAACGAGCGCGGCGTCGAGATACCCTATCTGGTCGGCACGATGATCGAAGTGCCGCGCGCGGCGCTGACCGCCGATAAGATCGCGGAATACGCGGCGTTTTTCAGCTTTGGAACGAACGATCTGTCGCAGATGACCTTCGGCTTTTCACGCGACGACGCAGGCAAATTCCTGGATGATTATTACAAGAAAAAGATCTTCGAGTTCGATCCCTTTGCGCGTATCGATCAGGAGGGCGTAGGCAGACTCATTGAGATGGCAGCGCAGCTTGGCCGCAGCGTGCGTCCGGATATCAAGCTCGGTATCTGCGGCGAGCATGGGGGAGATCCCTCGAGCATCGCATTCTGCCAAAAGGTCGGACTCAACTATGTGTCCTGCTCGCCGTTTCGGGTGCCGATCGCGCGCCTTGCCGCCGCGCAGGCCCGCATCGAGTCGGATCAAAACATCTGAATCCGCATAGAAACCGGTTCAACATGCAAACGCGCCTGAGAGGGCGCGTTTGATGTTTTACATAGTTTGCCTTTGGCAGGTAAATACTGTATGTCATGGAACGTTTTACTAAGCTTAAGCGGCTGTTTCGATTTGACGATCCCTCCTCGGGATTTGAACTGCTGGAAACCGAGCATGGAGAGCCCGGCTTTTGGGGCGGCTGGCGCGATTCTGAGCCTGTCACGGACGAAAAGGACGGGCCGGTCGAAAGCTGCCTTGCGCAGACCGAGGCGCGCTGGAAGAAGGAGTTCAGGGCCGCCATCAATCAGGATCTGATCTTCAGGCGCTTTTTGCTGGGAGGCCGTGTGGAGGCGCTTGCGGTGTTCATCAACGGCATGGCGAACGCGGAAAGCATCAGCGACTTTATCATCCGCCCCGGCATGCGGCCGCATTGCCTGGACGGTGCGGAGGGGAGTCTGGCGGAATACTGCCTGCGCCATATATTTACCATGCAGGAGGCGGAATCGACCAGGAGCCGTCTCGACGCGCGCCGCGCTGTGCTCGACGGCCAGACCGCGCTGTATATCGAGGGCTGCGACGAAGCGATCCTGATGGATACGCGTGGCTTTCCAAAGCGCAGCGTTGGAACGCCGCAAAACGAAGTGGTGGTTTTGGGGCCGCACGAGGCCTTTACGGAGAATATCCGCGATAATATTTCGCTGCTTAGGCGTATCATTCGCACCGACGATTTCGTCTGCGAATTCCGCGCTTCGGGCGGCCGCAACAACAACAGGATCGCCATTGCCTACCGTCAGGGCGTCGCTAACCCCTCGCTGGTGCACGAGGTAAAAAGGCGGTTTGCAAATGTGGATACGCTCATGGTGCTTTCCACGGGCATGCTCGAGCAGCTCACGGAGAAGCATCCGTTCACACCGCTGCCGCAGTCGCTGAGCACGGAGCGGCCCGATCGCGCGGCGGCGCAGATCATGCAGGGCCGCGTGGCGGTGCTGCTTGACGGCAGTCCGCTTGCCAGCGTGATGCCGGCCACGCTGTTTTTGCTCATGTCAGCCGGCGGAGACGTTTATTTGAGGCAGCCCATCGGTGCGCTTGTGCGCGTTATCCGCTATATCGGCGCTTTTCTTTCGATCATTATGCCCGCGCATTTTTTGGCTCTGGCCATGCACCATCAGGGCATGCTCAGCGGAGAAGTGCTTGCCACGGTCATTTCCTCGCGCAACATGGTGTTTTTGCCGCTCGGCGTGGAAATGCTGTTCCTGCTCGTAGTCTTTCAGCTCGTTCGTGAGGCGGGCCTTGCGGTGCCCGGCGCGATGGGTCAGAGCATCGGCATCATTGGCGGTCTGGTGCTTGGGCAGGCTGCCGTCGCGGCGAATATCGTAAGCCGCGTCGTTTTGATCATCGTGGCTCTGACGGGACTAGGCAACTTTGCGATACCCGACTACGGCACGCAGCTCGCGGCGGCGTACTACCGTATTTTTCTGGTGATCGCCGCATGGATCGGCGGCCTTCTGGGACTTACCTGCGCGGTAACGCTGACGGTGGCGTATTTGGCAAGCCTGAAATCCTATGGCGTACCGTTTCTGACGCCTGCGTCGCCAAAGACGTACAGCAAGGGGCCGTCGCTTTTGCGCGGCGTGCTCAGAAACAGCCGGCGGCCCACGGACGAGGTCAACGCGGGAGCCGGCGCATGAACCTTTGCGAAGGGCGCGTCGGCCGTCAGGAATCGGCGGCAATGGTGTGGACCGCCTGCGTGATCGCCGTCGTATTTGCCGTCAATACGCAGGAGAGCTTTTCCGGAGGCAACGCCTCCTATGCCGCTACGCTGTTTGCGGCGCCGCTCGCGCTCGGCCTTTTCTGCCTGACGGCGGCGGCGATGCGGGCACGCGGCTGCGATACGCTGCAGACGCTGTACCGATATGCCTTTGGCCCGGCCTTCGGCTTCATTGTCTCGCTTTTGACCATAGGCATGCTGACCGTCATGGCGGCCATCCCTCTGGCGGGGACGCTGGCTATTCTTTGCCGCTATATTTTTTCGGACGTCAAGGCCGGACAGATCGCCCTGTATTTTCTGCCCGTGGTCGCTACGCTGACGCTCATGGGTCTGGAAACGATCTCAAGAACCACGCGGCTGTTCATTCTGGTGATATTTCTTTCGTTTCTTCTGCTGATTCTGATCGCCATACCCGCCTACGAGGGGTTTCGCCTGTATCCGCTGCTTGGCGGAAGCGCGGAGAGGCTGGGCAGGCAGGCGATCTGCGCAACAGCCGGCTTTTTGCCCGCGCTGCTGGCGCTCCTGATCTGCGGACGCGGCGTACAGGGCATACAGAACGCTTCGCGTTCGGCTGCGATCGCCGTGTGCGCGGCGGCGGCGCTGGCAGGCCTCATACAGTTCTGCCTGGGCATGGCCTTTTCCCATGAAACGCTTGCGTCGATTCACGCGCCGATCTTTCGCCTCACGGCGGCGGTGCGGACCGGCAGCGCCTATCTCAGAACCGATAAGCTGCTGCTGTTCTTCTGGCTGATCGCGGCTATGCTGGCCGCGGCGTTTTTGAGCTATTCCGCAGCGCTGATGTACACGCGCTCGTCCGGCATGCGGGATGTGAGGCCGGCGGCGGCGGTATTCGGTATAGTCGCCTGTGCGCTGTCGCTGATGATGGAAACAGGCGGTAAATGGGCGCTGCAAGTCGCGGTGTTCCTTCAGAAATGGGCCTGGGCGCTTCTGGCCGCGCCGCCTCTTCTGGCCGCGGGCACGGCCATGCTGCGCGGGAGAAAACGAACATGAAACGATGGATGGCGATGCTGCTGGCAATCGGCGCGCTGCTGTGCACGGGTTGCCTCAAGGCGCATAGCCTGGACCGCTACGGCTATGTGATCGCTGTGGGCTTTGACCGCGGCGAGGATATGCCGTACAAAATCACGCTGATGCTGCAAAAGCTGCGGTTGGAGAGCGAGGATGAGATGACCGCCGGTTTTTCTCTGGTGAGCGCGGAGTGCAGCGGGCTCTTCGACGCGATCAATACGCTTTCGGGCAGCCTGCCCTTTACGCTGGATTTTTCCCGCGTCATGATGCTGGTATTCGCTCAGGAGCTGATGCGGGAGGAGGGCGTTCTGGACGAGCTGCTGAGCGTATCTTTCCCAAAGCTGCGCATTCGGTACAATGCCAACGTCTATGTGTCGCTTGGAAAGGCGGAGGATGTATTCAAGGGTATGGAGAACAGTATGGAATCCAATCTTTCAAAGATACAAAGAAGCTATATGCTCTACGCCAAAAGCACGGGCCTTGTGCCGGTCAACAACATCACGCTGTTCAGCGAGGCTGTCGGGCAGAAGTATGAGGAAGCCGTGCTGCCGCTCTGCGGAAGGAGCGTGGACGCGTCAGATTTGTCCGCGCAGGACGGGAAGGCCCTGCTTGGCGGTACGCCGCTTGTGGACAGTGAAATGAAAACGGGGCTGGCGGGCGCCGCACTGTTCTCCGGCAGCCGGATGGCGGGCGTTCTGGACGGCCAAAGCACGCAGCTTTTGCTGATGGCCCTGGGCGAGTTTTACGAGGGGCATATCCGTCTTGAGAATGAGGATGGCAGGGAGGTGAGCCTGTTCATAAGCGCGGAGTCGCCGCCAGAGGTGGAGATGCGGCTTGCGCCGACGCCCGCGGCAAAGGTATCTGTTCATCTCAGCGCCTCGCCGCAGCAGCCGGAAAGCATGGACATTGAGAGCCTCAACGCGTTGGGACAGACGCTCGAGCGTCAGCTCGAGGACAGGCTTGGCGAGCTGTTCAGGCTCTGCCAAAGCTATGAAAGCGACGCTATGGCTTTTGGCCGCAGCGCCGCAAAGCAATTTGCCACCGCTGAGGACTGGGCGGATTATGACTGGAATGCGGCTTATCAAAGCATGAGCGCCACGTTTTTCGTCAGCGTGACCATGGATCAGGCGGCCGGCAGCGCCTTGCTGGATTAGCGCTATGATTGTCTATGCGCTTGCCTGTCTTGCGGCGGCCGTCTATGCCGGCTGCTATGCCGTACACGCTCTGAAGCGCCGCCGCTGGGGCGCGCTGACGGGCGCGCTGCTGCTTGCGCTGATTTCGCTTGCCTGCGGATACTTCTGCCTGAGCGTCTGAGATTGGGCGTTCAGGCAATATTTATGTGGTAATCACTGCAATAACCGTGTTACAATATATCAAACCGTCTGCGGAGGTGCCCGATGTTCGGTTACATCCGCCCCTTGGAGTGCGAGCTCAGGGTGCGTGAGCAAATGGAATATCGCGCCATTTACTGCGGCTTGTGCAAAACGCTGCAAAAGCGCTATGGACAGCCGACGCGGCTGGCGCTGAATTACGACTGCGCTTTCCTTGCGGCCCTGTGCCTGGCGCTGGGGGATGCGCCGCATCCGTCCTGCCGCCGGAAACGCTGCCTTCTCAAGCCGTTTCGCGGGAAAAATCCCGTCGCGGAGCCCTCTGAGGCGCTGGATTATGCCGCAGACGTCAACGTGCTGCTGGCCTTTTATCAGCTTGCGGACGACTGGACGGATGAGCGCCGGCTTGCGGCATGGATAGGACAGCTTGTTCTGAAGCCGTATGCACGAAAGGCCGCTGAAAAATGGCCCGCGCTGGATACTGCCATGACCGAGCAGCTTGCCCGCCTGCATGCGTTGGAACGGAAGCGAGCCGCCTGTACCGACGAGCCGTCGGACGCTTTCGGAGCGCTCCTGAGGGAGGTGGCGCTCGCTGCGCCCAACCTTCGACGGGAGGATCGGGCGGCAGCGGCCTGGATGTTCTATAACCTCGGGCGCTGGGTCTATCTGATCGACGCCTGGGATGATCGGACGCAGGATCAAAAGCACGGCGCGTACAATCCCTTTCTGGTCACGGGCATGGATCGGGATGCGGCGTCGTTCCTGCTGTATGTATCGCTGAGCGAGGCGGAAAAGGGCTACGATCTGCTGCCGGTGGGATCGGACATGGGCCTGTTGGATAATATAGTACATTTTGGCTGCCGGAATATGTCACGGCAGGTTTTGGATAAAGGAGAAACGCATGAATCCGTATAAGGTATTGGGCGTGAGCGAAAACGCGTCGCAGGAGGAGATCCGCGCGGCGTATCTGGCGCTTGTCAAAAAATACCATCCGGATAAGTATACCGACAATCCGCTCAAGGAGTTGGCGGGAGAGAAGCTGAAGGAGATCAATCAGGCCTACGAGGAACTGACCAAAAAGCCATCCGGCGGCGGACAGGGCGGCGCGTCCTCCGGCTCTTACGGCGGTTCCTATGCGCGCGGCGCATCCTCCGGCCAGTATGGCGGCGCCTATTCGCGCGGCTATTCGAGCTATTCGCAGGGCACGCCGTACAGCGGCCCGCACGCCGCAGAGTTCTCCCGCGCCCGCGCCTGCATCAATCAGAACAACCTAAACGGCGCGCGCAGTATACTCGACAGTCTGGACACGCATAACGCCGAGTGGAACTATTTATATGGTATCATATATCTGCGGCAGGGCTGGTATGAAAAGGCGCGGGAGTGCATCCGTAAGGCCTATGAATCCGCCCCGGAGAACAGCGAGTACCGCAACGCATACAGCTCGCTGAACAACGCGGGCCGCACCTATCAAACGGGTACCTACGGCGGCAGCGGCGGGATGGGCAACACGGTCTGCTGCAGCATCTGTCCGGCGCTCATGTGCCTCGATTGCTGCACGGGCGGATGCTTTTGCTGAGCCTTAAAATCAAGTTTTTGACAGTCTGAGCCGTTCCTTCCAGGGCGGCTTTTTTGCTGCGGAATTGCCGGGTATCGTTTTCCATAGCCCATCACAAACTATTTTCCATGAAGGAATTGCTTCCGCCCCGTGCTGTGGAATACCGGAAATACAAGAAAAGGCAGCGCCGCCGCATCTTTTTTGCGCTGCTGCTTTTGTGCATGGCGGGGCTTGCCTTTGCAGCCTCCGCTGTGTTCGAAATGGACGCATGGAGCAAGCTCGATTTGACGCGCATTACGAATGTGGATCAGACCCTGCTGCTGTACGATCGGTACGAGGGGGAGGTTACGGCGCTCCACGGCGCGGAGGACCGCATCTGGATTCCCCTCGAGCAAATCCCAAAGCGCACAAGAGACGCCTTTATCGCCGCGGAGGACGCGCGCTTCTACGATCACTTCGGCGTGGATGTGATCCGGATTCTCGGGGCCGCCTGGGCGGATCTCAAGGCGGGGGCGTACGTACAGGGGGCGTCCACCATCAGCCAGCAGCTTATCAAGCTATCCCACTTAACGAGCGAAAAGAAGATGGAGCGTAAGCTGGAGGAGGCGGTGCTGGCCTACCAGATGGAGCGCATCTGCTCGAAGGAAAAAATTCTCGAGATGTACCTCAACTATGTGTACTTTGGGGGCGGCTACTATGGCATCGAGTCCGCGGCCCGGG
>CAZCAV010000053.1:0-15457 GCA_964496795.1 uncultured Oscillospiraceae bacterium | reverse complement strand
CATCGGC
Organism: uncultured Oscillospiraceae bacterium; assembly: GCA_964496795.1. Taxonomy (GTDB): domain Bacteria; phylum Bacillota; class Clostridia; order Christensenellales; family CAG-138; genus CAZCAV01. Next base: position 15,450 of record CAZCAV010000053.1, on the reverse strand, counting down.
TACGACGCGTTCGGTCTGCCCACGGAAAACTATGCGATCAAAACCGGCATCCATCCCGCCAAGGTCACGCACGACAACGTGGCGCGCTTCCGCTCGCAGCTCAAAAGCCTTGGCTACTCCTTCGATTATTCGCGCGAGGTCAACACCACCGATCCCGACTATTACAAGTGGACGCAGTGGATATTTCTGAAATTCTTTGAAAAGGGACTCGCCTACAAGGCCGAGATACCGATCAACTTCTGCACCTCCTGCAAGGTCGGCCTTGCCAACGAGGAGGTCGTGGACGGCGTGTGCGAGCGCTGCGGCGGCGAGGTCGTGCGCATGGTGCGCTCGCAGTGGATGCTCAGGATCACTGCCTACGCCCAGCGGCTCATCGACGATCTTGACAAGGTCGATTATCTGGACAAGATCAAGGCGCAGCAGATCAACTGGATCGGCCGCAGCGAGGGCGCGGAGGTCCGGTTCCCCATCCAAAACAGCGACGAAGGGCTGACCGTCTATACCACGCGGCCCGATACGCTTTTCGGCGCGACCTATATGGTCGTTTCGCCCGAGCATCCGCTCGTCGAGCAGTTTCGGGATCGCATCCAAAACCTCGACGCCGTGCGCGCTTATCAAAAGGCCGCCGCCGCCAAGTCTGATTTTGAGCGCAGCGAGCTCGTTAAGGACAAGACCGGCGTGGAGCTTGTCGGTCTCAGGGCCGTCAATCCGGTGAACGGCAGGGATATTCCGATCTGGATCTCCGACTATGTGCTCATGGGCTACGGCACCGGCGCGATCATGGCCGTGCCAGGTCACGACGAGCGCGACTACGCCTTTGCCAAGGCCTTTCAGCTGCCCATCGTGGAGGTCGTGGCAGGCGGCGATATCGAAAAAGAAGCCTTTACCGACTGCGATCACGGAAAGTTGGTCAACTCGGGCTTTCTCGACGGGCTCGAGGTCAAGGAGGCTATCCGCACGATCATTGATTGGCTGGAGCAAAAGGGCCTCGGCAAGCGCAAGGTCAACTATAAGCTTCGGGACTGGGTATTCTCGCGTCAGCGCTACTGGGGCGAGCCGATCCCGCTCGTCTACTGCGAAAAATGCGGCTGGGTGCCGCTGCCCTACGACCAGCTTCCGCTGAAGCTTCCGATGCTGGACGACTTTTCGCCCACGGACGACGGCAGCTCCTGCTTGAAGCGCGCCAAGGACTGGCTGCATACCACCTGTCCCAAGTGCGGCGGGCCCGCCGAACGCGAGGCCGACACCATGCCCAACTGGGCCGGCTCAAGCTGGTATTTCCTGCGCTATACCGATCCGCACAACGACAAGGCCTTTGCCGGCGGGGACGCGCTCAAATACTGGACGCCCGTAGACTGGTACAACGGCGGCATGGAGCATACGACGCTGCATCTTTTATACTCGCGCTTCTGGCATAAATTTCTCTTTGACTGCGGCTATGTGCCCACCAGCGAACCGTATATGAAGCGCACGAGCCACGGCATGGTGCTCGGCGAGAACGGCGAGAAGATGTCCAAATCGCGCGGCAACGTGGTCAACCCCGACGACTATATCTCTGAATACGGCGTGGACGCCTTCCGCATGTATATCATGTTTATGGGCGCCTTCGATCAGCCGATCCCCTGGAACGAGCAGGGCACCAAGGGCTGCCGCCGTTTTCTTGAGCGTGTGTGGAAACTGCAGGATATGGTCAAAGGCGCGGGCGATACGAGCCGTGATATGCGCGCCATGCTCCACGCCTGCATCAAGAAGGTCTCCGAGGATATCGAGCGCATGAAGTTCAACACGGCCATCGCCGCCATGATGTCCTTTGTCAACGACGTTTATGCCGCCGGCAGTCTTACAAAGGATGAGCTGCGTACGTTCCTGACGCTGCTTTGCCCCTTTGCGCCGCATATCGCCGAGGAGATGAACACGCTGCTTGGCTGTGAACCGCTGCATCACACCGCATGGCCCGTCTATGACGAGAGCGCGCTCGTCGCCGCGTCCGTGGAATACGGTCTTCAGGTCAACGGCCGCCTGCGCGCCCGCCTGACTCTCGACGCCGCGCTCGACGCCGACGCCGTTTCAAAGGCCGCGCTGGCGCTGGACGAGCTCAAGCCCTTTCTGGAGGGCAGGACCGTCAAAAAAGTCATCGTCGTAAGGAACATCGTCAATATCGTGATCGCCTGACGCGTCCCTGCCTTTTGGGGGCAGGGGAGAGCTGACGGAAGGCCGCATGAACGCAATTCGTTTGACTTTGTATGCGGCCGCCCTTTCTGCCGACATTCAATGCGGGAGCCATGCCGTGTGCATGCTCCCGCATTGATTTGCTTTCATTGGATCCCATGTTTATTATGAACTGCCGGAGGGCGCGCTTGGCTCAGGGCTCCTCGCCGACTTCTTCCCCCTTCATAAAAGCGAGAATGCTTGATCCCACCGGCGGACAGCCCTTGCAATGGCTGCGGCCGTTCGCATGAGCGGCGGTGCAGTTGCCGACCAGAAAAACATTCTCGCCTTCCATATCCTCTTCCGTTAAATCACGGCCTGCGCATATTTTAAACGCATAGTCTGCAGGAAACAGCTTCCCTTGTTTTTGAACAAACTGCATACAGGTAGCGCAGCAAGCGCTGCAATCGCCGCGTTCCACCAGCGTGATATTTGGGTATTCGTTTTTAAACGACACCGAATCCGAAAGACGGAATTGTTTGGCATACTTTATATAGTCCTTAGGCTCCACGTCGATTTCGTCATATGCGGCCGTATGACAGCGTTCCTGAACAAGATTGACATACTTCACGGCGTCATGCGGAAGTCCCATGAGTGCAATCGCCGTATAATCCGCAGCAGTCGGGTCCTTGCTGGCAAGAACAAGATCCAGTTTGATGGGCGTGCCAATGCTCGGCCCGAACCCCTCCATGCAATTTGTGGCATCAATTACAGTATAATGCGGAAGTAAAACAGTCGCCATGTCGGAGATCCCCCAGTCCAGGCACTTGCCCTTATCCAAATCTGGACTGGGTTTGTCCAGGCGATGGAGACGCGTTTTCTCCATCTTATACAGACAACCCTTCATATTCTTGATCCCCAGGGTAGCAACGGCGTGCATATGCGTTTTCATGACCGGAATCGAGATGCGGAAATCTACTTCAAATGGCAGGGAACTGAATTTCAGCGACTGCACCATGATTCCATCTGGTATTTCCTTGACAGCCGGCGTCGACTCGTCCAGATTGACGCACGAAACCTCTTCTTCCCGGCAGACCTGAGCAATGCCGGAGGTCTCCAGCGCTTCCCAAACGTTGACGCCCCATAAAGCGCCGTCTCCAACCAGAATCTCGCCGGCATGTTGATCCTTAAAATAACGGATAACGCCGCGCACTACTTCAGGTCCGGTACAAAGCGCCGTGTTTGCCGGCCCCTTTCGGCCGACATTAGGCTTAAGCAAGATGCGCTTGCCCTCTGCATCATCCAAAAACACGCGCGCAACAGCATCATACGCCATTTTCCATGGTTCATACCCCTGCCTAATGCAGACAAAGCTTTTCATTCCATTTTCTCCTTAAATATACTCAAGAGAGGTCGCTTTCAAGCAGCCTGCTTTGCCGGTACTAAACAACGCCCTGCGACAAGCAACAGCCATCCTTCCAAGCAGCGCTTCCATTTGCTTGGGCGAAGTCTATTGCGTGCTGCCTCAGGCCAAGGCGTCGAACCGGTAAGACCAGTATACAAACGGCGGGGATGGGTGTCAATAGAAAATCAGCAGAAGACAGGCGCATTTGAAATCGATAAAAACTTCTGCGCGTTTTTCGACATACTATTTCTAATAAAATTCACAATATGAAATATTTCGCTATATTCTTGTTGCAATTCATTGACAATCAGCAAACAGTTGATTATACTGGTACTACCAGTTTACAATTCGCATTGATCGTTATTGAAGTTTTCCCGAACAACTAAAGCATAAGTAAGGAGACGATAAGCCGTGAACGAGGAAACTATTGCTCTGCTGGACAATGCTTATGAAATGCATGTGCACACTGCGCCTTCCCATCTGAACAGGCGGCTGGATGACTTCGAATTGGCGGCAGAGCTTGACCGCTACAAAATGGCCGGCGCGGTCATAAAAACGCATTATGGCGCTACTACCTCAAGAGCCATTTTGGCGAATAAGCATGCGGGATGTAAAGCAAAGCTCTTTGGATCTGTCACCTTGGATTGGCCCAGCGGCGGTCTTAACCCTTATGCGGTGGAAAGCAATCTGCTGCTGGGAGCATCGATTGTTTGGATGCCGACATTCCATGCAATGAATCAAATCGTGACGACCGGTTCCTTTCACCTGGTTAAGGGCCCCGGCATACAGGTTATTGATGAATATGGCAAAGTCAAGCCGGAAGTAATCGAGATTATCGATCTGGTAAAACAGTATAATGCGGTTATTGGCACGGGACATATCAGTGCGCAGGAATCGCTGGCGCTATGCTGTGCAGCAAGAGATCGCGGTGCAGATATTATTCTTACCCATCCGGACAGCAATAATGAGCATGTTCCTCTTGAAATCCAGCTTGAAATAGCAAAAAGAGGCGCTTTTATCGAAAAATGCTGGCTGAATCTTTACAAAAATGAAGATTCGGCGCAAAGCATGGCTATGAAAATCAAGAAATTGTCGCCCGAACGCTGCATTATGAGTACCGATCTCGGCAATTCCTGCGACGACACTTCCCCTGTGGGCCTCGCAAAGTTTATTGACGCCATGATGGTAAATGGGATTCCTGCTTCAGCTGTTCGGACTATGATCCGGACAAATCCGGAATTTTTGCTTCGAGTTCAATAAAACGCGATTTAGGATGCTCGAAATTGAGTTGTCCTACAATAAAAGGAGGAAAAAACCTATGAAGAATGTGATCGCCTTTTTACTTGCCATGGTTATGGCTCTGTCTCTCTGTGCTTGCGCCGGACAGCCGGCAAGCACCCCTGCCGTGGAAGCCAACGCTGAAGAAAGCGCGCCTGCTGCGGATTCCGACGCCGTCGCAGCGGAGGAGCCGGCGGCCGCTGCCGCGGACATTCAGCACGTTGTGTTTCAGCTGGGACATGTTGATCCCGAAGACGAGCAGGGCAACATCCACTATTATGCGCTGCAGTTTGCCAAATTGTGCGCGGAAAAATCCGGCGGCGCTATCGAGATCCAGATCATGCCCAATTCCCAGCTTGGCGGCGAGCGCGATTTGATGGAAGGCATGCAGATCGGCACCATCGATATGGCCATTATTACCAATTTGGCAGTTTCCAACTTCTGGCCCGAATGTATGGTTTATGACCTGCCCTATTTGTTTGAGGATGTGGATGCGGGTATTCGCATGCTGGATTCTGACATTGATAAGGAAATCAGCCAGAACATGTATGATAACATTGGCATCAAGGTTCTTTCCAAGGGCGACAGCGGCTTCCGTCATACGGCGAACAATATTCGTCCCATTAAGAGTACTGCCGATCTAAAGGGCATCAAATTGCGCGTTCCTGAAACAACCATGTATATGGAAACATTTAAAGCGCTTGGCGCCAGCCCGACGCCCATGGCTTGGGGCGAGGTCTTTACCGGCCTTCAGCAGGGCACTATCGATGGCTGCGAGCTTCCTACCGCCATGATGGTTTCCAACCGCATTTATGAAGTGTGCAAATACTATTCGGCAACGAGTCACTTCTTCTCGCCTGTTCAATTGCTGATGTCCAAAGCGGCATGGGACGGACTCAACGCCGACACGCAGGCTCTCATGCAGGAATGCGCTGACGAAGCCGCCGTCCTGCAGCGCGATTTCCAGAAGGTCAACGAGGAACGGCTGCTGTCCATTCTGGAAGAGAATGGGATGGAATGCAACTTGGACGTCAATATTCCGGAATTCCAGCAGGCAGCCGCTTCTGTATATGACCTTTTCCGCGACGACATCGGCAGTGATTTGCTGGATCGTGCCGTGGCGTTTGCCAAAGGCAACTAAGCGACAGGTGTAATTATGGTTAAATGCACGTCAGCAATCAGCAAAGTTGCAAATAAAATCATGATGATTCTTTCCATCGTGTTTCTTGTGATCATCGTGGTTGCATCCTTTGCGCAGGTCTTTTCCAGGTATATCCTTAATAACTCTATGTCCTGGACGGAAGAAAGTGCAAGGTACGCCTTTGTCTGGTTATCTATGTGCGGTGCGACCATTGCAGCCAAAAAGGGATCCCATGCCACCATTATGGTGCTGGGATCCCTCCTGAAGGGCAATGCAAAATACGTCCACGAGATCGTGATCAACCTTTTCATTCTGATTGCCGCTTTACTGATGACGGTCGAAGGCGTCAGAATGGTTCTTGCGACGACCAAACAGCTAAGCACGGCTTTGCGCATTCCCATGAGTTGTGTTTATGGCGCGGTGCCGGTATGCGGGATTGTTCTCGGGATTCATGCTGTCTGCAAAATCTGTGAGGATATTGCCACGATTAGAGATAGTAAGCGGAGCGGAGGAATACAAACATGCCAGGATTGCTGATTATTCTTTTATTTGTATTCATGCTTCTGGGCGTGCCCATTGCTTTCTCTTTTATACTGGCGGATGCTTCCTTTCTTCAGATTACGCAGATACGGCCGCTCATTCTTCTGGCGCAAAGAGCGGTGGTTGGCATAGATTCATTCCCGCTGTTAGCGATCCCATTATTCGTAGCCGGTGGATATCTTATGGAGGAAACCGGCGTATCCAAGCGTATTGTTAACTGGGTCGAATACCTGTTTGGGCGTGTTCGCGGCTCCATGGGCGTTGTCACGATCGTGGCTTGCACGATTTTTGCAGCACTGACCGGCTCAGGGCCGGCTACGGTCGCAAGCATAGGTTCTCTAATGATTCCCGCCATGGTCGCTGCGGGCTATGAAAGAAAAACAGCGGCAGGCATGGTGGCGACATCCGGCTCGCTCGGGCCGATTATCCCTCCAAGCATACCGATGATCGTTTATGGAACGACCATGAGCTTGTCGATTCCAAAGATGTTCATCGGAGGCATTCTGCCTGGCTTGTTGATCGCAGTGTTGCTGATCGCAGCGAATTATGTCGTAATGGCCAAAAAGCCTACCAAGAAAATTGAAGAGCCGTTCACTTTTCGAGGCTTGCTAAAGAACACCTGGAAGAGTCTTGGCGCGCTTTGCTTGCCGATCATCATCTTAGGCGGTATTTACGGCGGTATATTTACTCCAACAGAAGCGGGCACCATCTGCTGTGTATATTGTCTGGTCTTGGGTTTGTTTTATAAGGATATCACTCTGAAAAAACTAAAACGCGTCTGCATCAAAACTGCCGAGACGTCTGCGATCGTTCTGTTTGTGATATCCTCGGCCAATCTATTTGGTTGGCTGATGACTTATACTCAGTTGCCTGTCACGATCGCCAACGCCATTACCTCCGTTGTTCACACGCAAACAGCATTTCTGATCATGTTAACCGTGATGCTGCTGATACTGGGCGCGCTTATGGATACCATTGTCAGCATCGTGGTTATTGCGCCGGTTGTTTGCCCGATCGGCATTGCGCTTGGCATCGATCCATTGCACCTTGGAATAGTATTCTGCGTCAATCTGATTATTGGGTTTGTTACTCCGCCGTTTGGAGCAGATCTATTTGTAGCATCCTCTATCTCCGGCGAATCCTATGGGGGCGTTGTAAAAGGATCGATCCCATTTGTCATTGCAGGTATTATCGGCCTGCTGCTCGTAACGTTTATCCCGCAGATTTCGCTCTTTTTGCCAAATCTTGCCTTCAAATAATGCTGCTTGCAGCCGTTTGGATAAGCGTTTCAAGCTATATCATTCGAAGAGCCATCCGTTTCCCACGGATGGCTCCTGTTTATCAATCATGCTGCTCGCCGCTCGGCTGTTAACGGGCTGGCGGCTTTGCTTCCCCGCCGGACGAAGCGCCGGAGGCCTATTTCATAACGACATATTTATTGATCGGATAGAGTATCAGCATCGAGCTGAACATGTTCACGATCTTGACCGCGAAATCGCCCGCCGTTTCGCCGAGCAGAGCCGTAAACGGCGCGCGCGTCACAGTCGGCAGCCAGAGCGTAAAGGCATAAACGGCCAGTATGGCCAGAACGTACAGAAGCGCGCTCAGCGCCGGATTGCTTCTGGCATGGAAGGTATATTTCCGCTGCACGAGGAAGTTGGTGATCTGGCCGGCCGCATAGGAGATCACAAAGGCCCAGAACGCGCAGAGACCGCCGTTCGGTACGGAATAATCGATCAGCCACCACGAAAAAGGCCTGACGGCAAGCGGCCGAAACAGCCAGAAATTGCACAGCGCAAACACGGCAAGCTCCACCGCCGAGGCTACGAGCCCCAGCAGCGCGAACTTGATGAACTGCACCAGGCCGGCGTGCCGCTGCGTAAAGCGCCGCAGGGCGCTAGTTTGCCCGGGTGCGGGCATATTCGTCGAATGTGATCCCATGGTCATAGTTTACCCTTAACGTCTGCAAATTGACGCCCTCCACCGTGAGTACAAAAATTTCCGCGCCGTAATAGTCCAAAAATGTGTTGGCCAGGGCCTGCACGCTTGCACGCTCATCGTCCATTTGTCTCAGCGCGCCGCCGAGCGCGTCCGCTATGTCGAGATGCACGACCGCACGCGCGCACGTTTCACCCGCGAGCGCGTAATCCTCGCTGCGGCTTTCGCAGTACAGATAGCTCCATTCGGCCTCCGGCAGCGCGCCCGCTTCCGTAAGGGCCGTGACCAGGGCGCGCGGGTCGTCCTCAATGCGCGCGGCGCTTGCGCGGAGCTCGCCGTCCTCAGGCAGATACAGTGTGACGCGGCGCGCCTTGGCGCAGCCAAGCAGCATCAGCACCGACAGAGCCGGCGCCAGGCACAAGCATATGGCGCTCAAACAGCGTGGTTTTATGCCCATAACGCTCCTTTTAAGGCGTCGGCCCTGCGACGCGGGACCAGGAAAGGAAAAGCTGCGGACAATCGTCTTGGCCGCAGCTTGGCGTTTGGAGGATGGTTCTCCGCTTAGGCGGCGGGCTCAAGCTCCTCGGCCGCCTTGGCCTCGGCGCCGCCCGCGCAGTAGTCGCAGGGATCGAACCGGTTGTTTTCGAACGCGCTCAGGCCGCTCATATCCACGATGGTACCGTCGTCGTTCACGCCGCCGAGCGGGCCGGACATGCGGTTCTCGACCTTGCTGTTCTGGAAGTACGGGCAGTTCTCGTCAAAGTGATAGGACTTGCCCCACTTGGTCCAGAACACGGTATCCTCGTTGGTGATGCCCTCGGCCGCCTGCAGCTCGGCCACTTCCTCGGCGCTGGGCTGCTTGTAGTCCACGGAAGCCGCGGTCGTACCCACGAACAGCGCGGCGATGATAACGAGCAGGACGGTGCGCACCTTTTTGTTCATTTCCTTGGACTTGACCAGGAAAACGATGCCGATCGGAATGAGGCAGATCAACGCCATGATCACGCCGAGCTGATGCACGAGCGTACGCACAAAGCCGCTGTTGTTGAGGCAGGGCTTGATGCGGAGCGCTTTCTTCCAGAGCTGCGCCGCCACGATGCAGAATATGGCGTCCACCACAAGGAAAGCGATGAACAGCAGCACGATAGGATCGGAAAGGCCCACCTGATAGTTGTTGAGCGCCATCTTGCTGAGCATAACGAACGCGCCGGCCTCACAGCCGAGAGCGAGCAGCCACAGTATGAATGCGCCGATGCGCAGGCCGGTGACCTTCTGGGCCTGGCTGCCGCCGTCGCGTTTTTCCGGCTTATCGTCGCGAACGGTCTCCTCTGCCGCCGTCTCCGGCGCAGGCTCTGATTCCTTTTTGGGCGCCGTCTTCTTGGGCGCTGCCTTTGCCGGCGCGGACTTGGTCTTTGCGCCGCCCTTGGCGGCGGCCGCCGCCTTCGCCGCAGCAGCGGCCTTGGCTTTGGTCTCTTCAGATACGTTCTTGCTTGCCATGATGTATCAGTACCCCCTTATAAACTGGCATATATCCTTATTCTTTCAGTATAACAACTGCCTTTTCGCTTTGCAACCGCAATTTCAGTCAGGAACCGCCTCGGACAGCACCTCGCCGATCGGCCGGTCGATGCAGAGCGTCGCCTGACGGTCGCGGCTGGTGGGGCTCAGGTTCAGCACCACGAGCTTGTCGCCGGAAAAGTAGTCCACAAGTCCGGCCGCCGGATACACCACGAGCGACGTGCCACCGATAATGAGCATGTCCGCGCGCGCGATGCTGTTGATCGCCGCGGAAAGCACGCCGCTGTCCAGTCCCTCGCCGTAGAGCACCACGTCGGGCTTGATCAGTCCGCCGCAGGGACAGTGCGGCACGCCGGAGGCCGACAGGATATCCTCCACGGAAAAGGCCCTGTGACAGCGCATGCAGTAATTGCGATAAACGCTGCCGTGCAGCTCGAGCACGTTCCGGCTGCCCGCGCGCTGATGCAGATCGTCGATATTCTGCGTAATGACCGCGCTGAGCTTTCCGCGCTGCTCAAGCCGCGCAAGCGCCCTGTGCGCCGCGTTAGGCTGCGCGTCCGGATACAGCAGGTTCTTTTTATAGTAGTCGTAGAATACGTCGGTATGCCGCAAAAAGAAATCATGGCTCAGAAGCGTTTCGGGCGGATAGCCGTAGGCCTTTACAGCCTGAAACGCACCCGACTCGCTGCGAAAGTCAGGTATGCCGCTCTCCGTGGAGAGCCCTGCGCCGCCAAGAAAAGCAGCGCGCTTTGCGGAGGCCAGAAGCGCCTTCAATGTATCTATGCGTTCATCCATAGGAAAAGTATAGCACAAAAATCCAAAAACGGCCTGCCCAAACAGGCGGCCGCAAAAAATGCTAGTTCTCCGTCACCCGTACCCAGTAGCCGCCGCTGCGGGCGCGGATATAGCGCGTATAGCCCGCAAGCTGCGGAGGCGGCTGCGGGCTGTACGGCCCGGGCACGGCGGAGATCTCCGCCTGATAGCGGCCATGCTGCCAGGCGCCCTCCAGCGCGTCGCCCTCGCCGCGCGAAAACTGCGCGCCGGGAAATATATGCGGAAAGGGATTGGGCACGAACGCCGCCGGTATGGACGCAAGAAGCGCATCGGCCGAGCGCGCCCACTGTTCGGCGGGCGTATCGGCAGGCGTATCGGCCGGCGCGTCAAGGGCCGCTGCCGGCACATCGGCGGCCGCGGCGGGCTCCGGCCGCGCGGGCGCTTCGGGTACGGGAACGGCCTGCGTATCGATATGGCGCAGCACGCGGCCGGCGCGCGCATACAGCGCTTCGCGCGAGCGGACGTCCGGCGGCTCCGGCGCGGGCTTCGGTTCGGGCTCCGGCGCAGGCGGACGCATGACGGGTATGGCGGCTGCGATCTCCTCCACAAGCGGAGCCGGCATAGGCGGCGCGGGCTTCGGCTCTGGCGCCGGCGCCGGTACCGGCTTATTGACCGGCGCGGCAGGCGAGAGCGCCTGCAGACGGCGTCTGAGGGCCGCTGTGTCCAGCGCCGCGGTGCGCGAGAAGCCGCAGCAGGCCAGCCGGCCCTGGTTATGCAGCGCTACGGCGCTCACCTGCGCCCCTACGGGTACGCGGCGGCCCACGGCGGCTGCGCTGCTGCCGTTTTCTGTAATGACGAGCGCCGCTCCCTGAAGCGGCGCGCGCAGCGACAGCTCGACATAGCCTCCGCGCACGCGGGCATGGCCGCAGGTCGTGCCGTCGGGCGTTTTCAGGGGAATATACTCGATTTCCAGCATGGCTTTGTCTCCTTTTTTCGCGGGCGGCAGGCCCGTCCGTTTTTTGGCCTGCTCTATTGTATTCGGCGGTTCAAGCGTGTATGATGAAAAAGCAAAACAGGAAACGGGGATACGATCGTCTATGAGTATTTGGGTCGCCATGCTGCTGGGACTTGTGCAGGGACTCTGCGAGTTTCTGCCGGTATCGAGCAGCGGGCATTTGCTGCTGCTGTCAAAAATGTTCGGCATTGACGAGGGACAGATGTTCTTCTCGCTGATGCTGCATCTGGCTACGCTCGTCGCGGTGCTGATCGTATATTGGAAGATCGTCTGGAAGCTGATCCGCCGGCCCTTTCAAAAGACCGTGGGGCTCCTGCTGCTTGCGCTTGTGCCGACCGTGATACTCGCACTGCTGTTTAAAAAGGTATCGCCCTTCGACCGCTTCTATGACGCCGCCGAGAACGGCCGCTATCTGGGATTTTGCTTTCTGATCACAAGCGTGCTCCTTCTTCTCAGCGACCACATTCGCATACCGCGCGAAAAGCAGCGCCGTCTCAAGGACATGCGCGTGACCGACGCGCTGATCATCGGCGGCCTCCAGGGCGTCGGCGTGCTGCCCGGCGTGTCGCGCTCCGGCTCCACCATCAGCGGCGCGCTCTTTGCCGGCCTCAACCGAAAAGCTGCGGCCGATTTTTCCTTCCTGCTCTCCATACCCTCCATCATCGGCGGCGCGGTGCTCGAGATCCCCGACGCGATAGAACAGGGCGTCGGCGATATCCACTTCAGCTGCGTGCTTGCCGGCATGATCGTCGCGGGCGTGACCGGTTACTTCGCCATCAAGCTCGTGCTCGGCGCCATCAAGCGCAGAAAGCTCTGGGGCTTTGCCGTCTATACCGCGGTGCTCGGCGCGCTCGTGCTCGTCGATCAGTTCCTGACGCATGTGTTCTTTTAGGAGAGAACGATTCCTTCCTTTTCTTTCTGAATGAAAGAAAAGGAAGCGAAAAGAAAGACTTGCCAATTACAAAAGAGAGGAACGAACGTTCCTCTCTTTTCATATAGGTTAACTTCCTCTTGAAAGGGGAAAGGAAGCGTTCGTTCCTCTCCTGCTTACACAGAGCAGCTTTCTCTTTGCTTCTTTCTCTTTCCCTTGAAAACGAAAAAGAAAGGAAGCGTTCGTTCCTCTCCTGTTTACACAGTGCAGCTTTCTCTTTGCTTCTTTCTCTTTCCCTTGAAAGAGAAAGAAGTCAGCGCGTCCGAGGCGGACAGCGATCCTGCTGCATGCGCTGCATGCGGGCGCGGGCAAGGCGGCTGCGGCGGGCGCGCCGGTAGAGCACGACGGTCACGACGCCGAGCGCGATGGCGCAGAGGCAGAATATCAAAAGGAACCAGCGTGTGACGGCGCTGGAAAGAAACTGCATGCCGGAAATGAATTTGTTGAGTACAATGAGCACGATAAACACAAGGCCGAACACGACGTTGCAGTGCGCCAAGAAGGCTTGCAGTTTTTTCACGGTATACCTCCCTCTAGCTTAGAAATAGACGATATCGCTGACCACGCGGCCGCCCTTATAGGGCTGGTTGACGATCTGGCCGTTCCAGGTCATGACGGCGGTCTGGCCTCCGTCGAGGTTGTAGGCGTCCACGCAGCCGAGCGATTGAAAGAGCTTGCTCATGGTGGTAAAGGTCATGCCCCTTGAGTAATCTCCCTGACGGCCGTCGATGACCACGAGGCAGTAATGCCCGGGCTCAAAATAGCCGATGGCGGCGCGCGGATGACGCTCGGAGATATCGTCGCGCTGGTAGCTGTCCGGGAGCTGGCCCTGATCGAGCAGCTTGGGCCCGAAATTCCACGACTGATAGGCGCCGCGCGCAATAGCCGCCTCAAGATCGAATTCGTTCTCGTAATAGCTTTCCATCACGCCGTCTGCGTAGAGTATGCAGACGTCGGCGGTCACGCTGTCACGGTACAGAACGCCGTTGCGGATCACAAGCCCCTCGTGCTGCGCGCCGTAATAGTCGCCCGAAAGCGCGACGATGGCGCCGCAGTCGGTCGCGATATCGGCGACGGTGGCGTATACGCCGTGGGAAAAGCTGCCGCCGGCAAAGCCGGTCTTATAGGAACGGATGTTGCGCACCCAAACGTCCGCGACAAAATAGGTGGCGTCGTTGACCTTGCTTTTATACACCACGATGCGCAGATCGTCGCTTTGATAGCTCTGCAGCGCGTCCACGCCCGCCGAGGTGTCGTAATCGGGGAACGCGGCGGAAAAATCGCCGATCTCCGGCGTGGGCGAGGGACTTGGCGAGGGCGTCGCCTCCAGCGCGTCCGGAACGGGCGTTTCCACGGTCTCGAGCGCATAGGGCGCGGCGGTCGGCGCGGGCGTTTCGTCTCCAAAGGCAATGATGCTCTGGTTGAGCCCGCCGCCCTTTTTGGGAACGGCGTGATGGAACAGCGCAAATACGATCAATACGACTCCGACAGCCAGAATATCCAGTACGATCACCAGCCAGCCGGGCGTCAGCTTGGATTGCCGCATGCACGCGCTCCTTTCAAAAAGACTGCCTCATGATGATACCTTTCCCGCTGCATGATTGCAAGCGGATGGAAAAAACCATACAGGAAGTTTACAAACAGATCACGGAGATTATGCGTGTCACGACAAAACAATCAGGGAGAGACCGCTGTGTGCGCCTCTCCCTGAATCGCCGTATATTGCTTTTCTCTTAGAGCGAAAGGAAGCTCCGGCGCGCTTTGCCGGCCTTTTCAAGCTGCTCGAGCGCCCTGGCGGGGTCCTTGACCTTGGCCAGGAATATCATGGCGGCGATGACATAGGGCTTGAAGGACGCCTGCTTATACAGCGGGTCGCGGTAGCGGTCGAACACAGAGGCTGCGACCTCGCCGTGCTCGCAGCTGATATCGGTGATGTCGGCGGGCAGGCAGTGGAGATAGAGCGCCTTGCCGTCCCTGGTGCGCTGCATCATTTCCTCAGTGCATTCCCAGTCGGCGTGCGTGGCGTTCTCGGCCAGCAGGCGGGTCTCGAGCGCCTTGATGCCGCCAAGGTCGCCGTTTCCGTACAGCTCGGTGCGCTCCTGCATGGCGGCAAAGGGCGCCCAGCTCTTCGGATACACCACGTCCGCGCCGTCAAAGGCGGCCTTCATATCGTTGGACACAGTGAAGCTGCCGCCGCTTTCGGCGGACTGGCGCCTGGCCAGCTCGACCACGTCGCCCATGACCTCGTAGCCCTCCGGATAGGCCAGATGCACGTCCATGCCGAAGCGGCTGAACAGGCCGATCACGCCCTGCGGCACGGAGAGGGGCTTGCCGTAGGAGGGACTGTACGCCCAGGTCATGGCGACCTTTTTCCCCTTGAGGTTCTCCACGCCGCCAAAGCTGTGGATAACGTGCAGAAGGTCGGCCATGCACTGCGTCGGGTGGTCGATATCGCATTGCAGGTTGACAAGCGTGGGCTTTTGCTCCAGTACGCCGTCCCGATAGCCCTGCGTGACCGCGTCCACAACGCCGTGCATATAGGCGTTGCCCTTGCCGATGTACATATCGTCGCGAATGCCGATGACATCCGCCATGAAGGAGATCATATTCGCGGTTTCGCGAACGGTTTCCCCGTGCGCAATCTGGGACTTGCCCTCGTCCAGATCCTGTACCTCTAGGCCGAGCAGGTTGCACGCGGAAGCGAACGAGAAGCGCGTTCTGGTGGAGTTGTCTCGGAACAGGGAAACGCCCAGGCCGGAATC
>CAZCAV010000052.1:0-15679 GCA_964496795.1 uncultured Oscillospiraceae bacterium | reverse complement strand
CTGCCTAAAAAGCGGTAAAGCGCCTAGTCGTTGAGCACGTCGCCCTTGAGCAGCGCGCGCGCGATATCGTACTTCATCTGCGCGATCTCGGTGTTCGAGGGGATCTTGCCGTTCACCAGATTGAGCTCGAGCATCACGCAGCAAAGCCGCGCGTTCTCCGCGGTCACGGGCTCGCCCGTGTCGCTGACAGTGTCGCGCCAGCAGACGAACCATGCCAGCTCGCGGGATTTATCGTCCGTGATCTCCGCCGTGCCGGTCTTGCCCGCGAAGGTATAGCCGAGCGTCAGAGGCCCTTTGGTAATAAAGCTTCTGGACATAAAACGCGCGGTTCCCTCAAGGCAGACCATCCGGAGAGATGGCAGGAGCGTGTCCACCGTGGACTGCTGCAGCAGATGCTTCCAGACCTGCGGCTCGTTCTCATACACGAGCGAATAATTTGTGCCGTCCGCGTGCCATACGGAGTCGACGACATAGGGCCGCATGACGTCGCCGTTGTTGGCGTAGGCGGATACGAAGCAGGCCATTTGCAGCGGCGACATCAGTATCTGACCCTGACCGTAGCCGGTCACGGCAAGATCGTAGTCGTTCTGTGCTTTGGTCTTGTCGTAGATCTGCGGCGTACTGACCTCAAGGTAGCGCTCCTCACCCGAAAAGCTGTCGGTCTGGGTATAATCAAAGGGTATGGCCTCTGTCCAGCCAAGCTTGGTGAGGTATTCCTCAAGTTTGGTCCAGCCCATGCGCAGCGCGCCGTAGGAAAAGTACAGGTTATCCGAATCGATGACCGAGGAGAGCATGTTCATGGGCGTATGGCGGTTGCTGTTGCCGGTACGCCGGAGAGGGCGGTCTGCGCTCTGATCGGCCCAGCTGCTCTCGTCGCTGCGCTCGGGAATGCTGTTCAGGAAAGCTTCCGAGGGCGTCCATTCGTCGTCCTTGACTTCCTCGGAGGCCGGAAATACGTCCGTCGAGGTCATCGTGCCCGTTTCCAAAAGCGCCGCGGCGGTCATGGTTTTGAATACCGAGCCCGGCGTATATAAACCCTGCGTAGCACGGTTGTACAGCGGGATCGTGGGATCGCTCTCGAGCGCCTCCCACTCTTCCTGAGGCATGCCTCGTGCCAGGTAGTTCAGGTCGAATCCGGGCCATGAGGTGATGGCTTCTATCGCGCCGGTCTTGGGATTCATGACGATCACGCAGCCGTGTATGGCGGTGTCGTAGACCGTGGTCTCCACCACGTTCTCGAGCCGCTTCTGCAGCTCCGGATTGATCGTGAGATGCAGGTCGTTGCCGTCGACGGCGGGCGTTTGATACAGTATACCCTTGGATCCGCCCTGATTGTCCTGAATGTAGGTAAAGCTTCCGTTGGTGCCGAGCAGCGCATCCTCGTACACGATCTCAAGACCGTAGTTGCCGACCCAGGAGTCGCCGTTATAACGCGTATCGCCTATGCGCTCGTACTCAAGCTTTTTCTCCTTGGTGATGATACCGGCGTAGCCGACGATATGACAAAGCGAATCGCCGTTGGGGTAGTAGCGCTGCGTGCCGTAGTTGGCGGTGTCGATGCCGAGGCCCTCTATGGCCAGCAGCCGGTCGCGCAGATCGAGCGTGTACTCGTCGGGGAAGAAGGTTTGCAGCTTGGCAAAATCGTTTCGCTGCTTTTTCAGGGCGGCCAGTACGGCTTCCTCGGTGGTCTCCATTTCCGGCACGGCCGCCACCGCCTTGACAAAGGCGTCGGTATCCGTGATCGTACTCGGCACGGCGAATACCGTGATGATATTCACGTTCTGCGCATAGGCCTCGCCGTCGCACAGGATCTCGCCGCGGTTGGCCTGATAGACGCCGACGCGCACGCTGTCGCCCCAGTCCATCATCGGGAATATCAGCGCGGGCGACCAGTCGATCGTCCACTGATGCTCGATACGGTTGGCGGTAATGGTAAAGTCGAATGTCAGCTCGCCTTCGGGATTATCGTCGCCGATGGCGGACGCGGCGTAATAGGTCAGCGAATAATCCACGCGCGCGATGATCTCGCCGTCGGTTTTGTCCATTTCCTCATAGGTCATGCGGGCGTGGCCCGTGCCCTCATACAAGCCAAGCTGCTCGAAAATGCTTGTGTACTTGTCCACGAATCCGACCTTGGTGATGGTCTTGTCCACGATCACGTTGCCGTTTGCATCCGTGGGCTGCGGCGTGGGTGTGGGCGTGGCGCCCGGCTCGAGCGTGGGCACGGGGGAGGGCGTGAGGTTCGGATCCGGCGTGGGCGTAGGCTCGGGCGTCGGTGTTGGCGTTGGCGTAGGCTCCGGCGTCGGCGTGGGCGTAGGCTCGGGCGTCGGCGTGGCGTTCGGGTCCGGCGTGACGGAAGGCTCCGGCGTTATGCCGTAGGACTCCGGCGTGCGGCCGTTTGTAAGCGGCGGCGGCGTCGGGGTCGGGGTGGCGGTGGGCTCGGGCGTGGGAGTGGGCTCCGGCGTGGCCGTCGGCTCCGCATTCAGCTTCCCTGTTTCCGCCGTATCGGCAGCGCTTCCGTTCTCGCCGGTATCAGTCTCGTCATTCTTTTTCAGGCCCAGCAGCTCGCGCCAGGCGTCGCGGCGCGCAGTTTTTTCTTCGGCCTCCTTCTTGAGCCGATCCGCGCGCTCCTCCTCGGTCTCCGGCGCCTTGGCGGAGTCGGCGATCATGTCGTAGGCCTTTTCATATTCGCCGGCGACGATATAATCCAAAAATTTGTAGCAGTAATCGCTTCCGCGCGTGGAGACCGCGCAGCCGGAAAAGCCCGCAAGCGTTCCGGCCAGACAGGTAAGCGTCATTAGCAGTGCGATCAGTCGTTTCATGGCAAGCCCCTTTCGACGCGTGACATTATATCAAAAATATGTTTGCAAGGTATGAATGACGCAAAAAGTTAATAAAAATGACAATATCCAAGCGATCTTTTATTTTGAAAGGGAGGCGAAGCGCACTTGGCATGGCTTTGGACGCTGATGTTTACGGTGGGAACCGTCGTAATGCTGGTAAACCAGGGCGGGGACGCCACGCTGGCCGCTATGCTGGCCGGCGGCGGCGAGGCGGTAACGCTCTGCCTGGAGCTTGCGGGCGCTTATCTGCTGTTCATGGGCCTCATCGGCATACTCAAGCGCGGGGGCTTCATGGAGGCGCTCTCGCGGCGGCTATCCGGCGCGGTGCGCTGGCTGTTTCCGGGCGCGGGCAGGGCGGCCGGCGCCATCGCGCTTACGCTGTCGGCCAATGTGCTGGGTCTGGGCAACGCCGCCACGCCCTTCGGCCTGACCGCCATGCGGCTTATGGAGGAGGACAATCCGCAAAAAGGAAGCGCCACCTATGATATGTGCGCGTTTATCGCGATCAACGCCTCGGCCCTGCAGCTCCTGCCGACCGCCGTGATCGCTCTTCGCGCGGCGGCGGGAAGCCGCGCGCCCGCCGACATCGTGCCGCCCGCCATTTTGGGAACGCTGGCTTCGACCGCCGCGGCTGTGCTCCTGTGCAGGCTCTTGCGCCGGTGAGCGGCTATATCGTTCCCTGTCTGGCGATACTGGTGCTGGCGCTGGGGCTTGCCAAGCGCGTGGACGTATATGCCGCGTTTGCCGACGGCGCGGCGGAAAGCCTGCCGCTGCTCGCTAAAATACTGCCTTATCTGGCAGCGATGCTCATTGCTGTACGCATGCTGCGCGAAAGCGGCGTCATCGACGCGCTGACGCGTTTTTTAACGCCGCTGTGCCAGACGGTCGGCCTCGATGCGAGGCTCCTGCCGCTGATACTGATCCGTCCCTTCTCCGGCAGCGCGGCCATGGCCATGTTTCAGGAGCTGTGCGCGGCATACGGCCCCGATGCGCCCGTGTGCCGCACCGCGGCAATACTGATGGGATCTTCGGAAACCATATTCTATGAGGTCGCCCTGTATTTTGGCGTTATCGGGGTCAAAAAGACCCGTTTTGCCGTGCCGGTCGCGTTGAGCGCGGCCCTGGTATCCGTCGTGGTCTCCGTTTTGCTGTCCGGCGCGGCGCGGTAGACGCCTTTGCGGGCGATGCAGGGGCTTGCGCTGAGGATTGCAAACCATGAGCGGATCAACGCATGATTCCGTTTGCATATGCAGGGGCCTCATACTGCGTTTATGCGCGGTGTTCAAAAACCGGATACAAGTTATGCACAGCAATTTTTATAGAAAATCACTGGTTTTGTGGATAACACGGTGGACAATGTGGATAACAGGGGTGTATTTTTGCACGTTTCAGCGCTGCATAGCGCGAATATTTTTGCATTTTCATTTTGCATAGCGCGGATGGGCCGCAAAGCGATCGTGCAGGATTCCCTGCGCGCCTGCTGCACGGCTTGTTTCCGGAGGGGCGCTATGCTAAAATGATATGAAAACAGCTTGGAAAGGAGCTCCGCATGCGCCTGTTTATCGCGATCCCCCTGCCCCCGGATCTCAGGCGCGCCGCGCTCGAGGCCCAGCGGAGGCTGCGCGCCTCCGGAGCCGCCGGCCGCTTTGTCCCGGATGAGAATTTCCATATCACACTGCATTTTATCGGCGAGAGTGAGCGCCTGGCGGATATCACGGAGGCCATGAGACTGGCTGCGCGGGATATCCGTCCCTTTGTGCTGCGGCTCACGGATTACGGCGCCTTTTCGCACGGCGGCGGACGGACGGCCTTTATTTCCGCAGCCTGCGACGGCGACGAGCTCGACCGCCTCTATGAATCGTTGGAATACGCGCTCAGCGAGCGCGGGTTTTCCAGAAACCGCAGCCGCTTAACGCCGCATATCACGCTTGGCCGCAATGTTTCGGGCGACGAGGGCTTCTCCTTCGACGGCAGGCGCGCGGCTTTTCGCGCGGGCGAAATCGTGCTTTATGAAAGCAGTCGGACGCGCGAGGGCATGCGGTATACGGCCCTTCATCGGGAGCGTTTCAGTTGAGCGGGCAGCTTCACATACTGCTTGGGCGAGCGCATACAGGAAAGAGCGCGCTCATCCGCGCGGAGCTTGCCCGCGTGCAGCGCGCCGGCGGACGCGCGGTGCTGATCGTGCCGGAGCAGTACACGTTTGAAACCGAGAGGACGCTTTCGGACGCGCTTGGCGGACTGCTCGGCGTACAGGTGCTGAGCTTTGAGCGGCTTTCGGAACGCGTGCTTTTGCTCAGCGGCCAGCAGACGCCTTTTTTATCGGCGCAGGGCTGCCGGATGGTGGTCAAGCGCGCGGCGCTGGGGCAGAGGGAACGCCTGCGTGCGCTTGGCGGCGCGGCGGGGCAGGCCGGCTTTGCCGACGCGATGCGCGAGCTGTTTTCCGATCTTAAGCGCAGCGGCCTCAGACCGGACGATCTGAGCGTGGCGGCGGAGAAGCTGGAGGACCATGCCGCCCTGTCCGATAAGCTGTACGATATCGCGGCGCTCTATCGCGATACGGAGGACTATCTGGCCGGACGCTATCTTACGGGCGACGACGCTATGGACGCCGCCCGCGCGCTGATCCCATTTTCTTTTATACGCGACATTCCCGTATTCATCGACGACGTCGACCGTCCCAACGCACAGCTTTACGCTCTGATGCAGGCGCTGCTGACGACCGCCTCCGGCGTGACCGTGGCGCTGCGCGTGGACCGCGGCGGACCGCCCGACGCGGAGGTGTTCGCGCCGGATGCGATGATATTTGAGCGGCTGAAGGAATTGGCCGTGTCGCTGGGGATGCCTGTCTCCGTGACCGACTGTATGCCGGCGGCGGGCCGCGGCGCGTCCGCTGTGGAGCATCTTGAGCGCAATTTATTCGCCTGTCCGGCCCGCCCTTATCCGAATTTACCGGAGGGCGTTGCGCTGTACGGCGCGTCCGACCGCGTGCGCGAGGTGAATGCGCTCTCGGAAG
Organism: uncultured Oscillospiraceae bacterium; assembly: GCA_964496795.1. Taxonomy (GTDB): domain Bacteria; phylum Bacillota; class Clostridia; order Christensenellales; family CAG-138; genus CAZCAV01. The sequence continues at coordinate 9,823 of CAZCAV010000052.1, read as the reverse complement.
CCGTACTTGCGGCCGCGCACAGAGGCTTGCGCTGGCGTGAGATGGCGGTCATCGTTTCCGACATGGACGCCTACGCGCCCTTGGTCGAACGGGCCTTTCACCAAAGGGAGATCCCCCTGTTTCTCGATCGCAAGCGGCCTCTCACCGGACATGCGGCGGCCGACGCGCTGCTTTCGGCGCTGCGCGCCGTTTCAGGCGGCTATGCGGCGGCGGATGTGCTGCGGCTCTGCAAAACCGGCTATGCCGGCGCGGAGGCGGCGGACGCAGAGGAGCTGGAGCTGTACCTGAGGCGTCGGGGTCTCTTTGGCGCGGCACTCAAGAAGCCGTTTACCGGTGAGAACGTGCCGGAGGGCGCCGAGCGTGCGCGCGCGGCCGTAATGGACGGACTTCTCAGCTTTCATGAGGATTTTACCGGCCAGACCGTGGCGGGACGCGTGCGCGCGCTGGTCGGCTATCTGACGTCGATCGATCTGGCGGGCCGTCTGAGCGCGCAGGCGGAGGCGCTGGGCGCGGCCGGACGCATCTCTCTGATGGAGGAGCACGCGCAGGTCTGGTCGATGATGATGGAGCTTCTCGGACAGCTTGAGCATGTTCTCGGGGATGCGCGCGTCTCTGGGCGCGCCTTCACAGCGCTTGTGGAGGAGGGCCTGTCCGGCTGCGCCATAGGCGTGATCCCCGATGCGGCGGACGCGGTGCTGCTTGGCGATTATGCACGCAGCAAGTGCCGCTCGGTGCGCGCGCTGTTCGTCGCGGGCGTCAACGAGGGCCTGCTGCCTGCGGCCCGCGGCGACGACGCCATCATCAACGACGCGGAGCTGAAGCTCATGCGGGGCGCGGGCCTGAGCGTCTGGAACAGCACGGAGCAGCGCGCGGCCATGGACAGGCTGGATATTTATACGGCCTTTTCCAAGGCTACGGAATCCATATTTATCAGCTATGCCTTTATGGGTGAGGACGGCGAGCTGTCGCCCTCGCCGCTGGTGGAGTCGCTGCGCGCGATATTTCCGGCCCTGCCCCTCAGAAGCGATCTTGACAGTGGCGATACGCTGCCGCTGAGCCGCGCGGACGGCTTGTATATGCTTTCGCACGATCTTTCCGCGCTGCGCGCCGGAGCGTCCGCGCCCGCGCGGCTGCCCTCGCTGATACGCATATTCAGGGAGGACGAAAGCGACTCGCCGCTTGCGCGTCGGCTGCTCGCGGCGGCCAGCGCGCGCGGCGGTGCGGAATCCCTGCCGGCGGAGGACGCGCGTATGCTGTATGCGGGCGCGCACACGCTCAGCGCAAGCCGCCTTGAGCAGTTCAACGCCTGCCCCTTCAAGCATTTCATCCGCTACGGCCTGAAGGCCGCCGACGAGAAAACCTATGAGGAGAAGGCCGTCGATATCGGCTCCTTCTATCATGCGGCGCTCGAAAGCTTTGTCAGGACCGTGCAGGAGCGTTCGCTCGATTGGCATGCGCTCGACGATGCGGCCGTGGACGCGCTCATGGACGAGCTGCTGCCCGCCGTCATCGCCACGCACAACGAGGGGATATTTCTAACAAGTCCGCGGCATCGCGCTGCGCTGTTTCTGTTGGTTCAGACGGTCCAGACAGGCGCGCGCGCCATCGCGCGGCAGATACGCGCGGGCGGCTTTCTGCCGCTGGGCGCGGAGTGCGGCTTTGGCCCGAACGAGGCCTTTCCGCCGCTGCCGATAGAGACGGAGGCGGGAGAGGAGGCCTATTTGACGGGCGTGATCGACCGCATCGATACGGCGGGCCTGGAGAATACGCGCTATTACCGCGTCGTGGATTATAAGACCGGCGCGCGCAGCTTCGACTTCGGTGAACTGATCGACGGTCTGAGCCTGCAGCTTCCGCTGTATCTGGCCGCCGCCGCGCAGGCCGGCCAGGGCCGCGCGGGCCTCTACTATATGACGCTCCAGACGCCCGTACCCGACGACGGGGAGGATCCGGCTCAGGCCGCTGCGGACGCCTTCCGGCTCAGGGGACTTACTCTGTCCGAGCCGCGGGTGCTGCTCGCGAGCGGCGCGGAGTCCGGCGCGGGCGTGCTCGAGGGCGTTCAGGGCGACGGCGAGCGCTTTACGGGAAATATTGCTACGGGCGAACAGTTTGGCGTTTTGCTTGGCCGTGCGCTCGAGGTGGCGCGCCAAAGCCTTGCGGGCATACGCGGCGGCCGCATTGAGGCCCGTCCTATGGACAAGGCCTGCGAGCATTGCGATTATCAAAGCGTCTGCCGCTTCGATCCGGCCCTGCCGGGCTGCCTTGCGCGGCGCAGGCGCAGGATCGGCCGCGAGGCCTTCTTTGCCGAAGGAGGGGGCCTGTGATGAACTGGACAAAGGAGCAGCGGGAGGCCATCGGAGCGCGCGGCAGTCTGATCGTATCGGCGGCGGCGGGCGCGGGAAAAACCGCAGTACTGACAGAACGGCTCTGCTGCCTGGTGGCGGCGGGCACGGAGGTGAGCCGTCTGCTGGTGCTGACATTTACGCGCGCGGCGGCGGCGGAAATGAAAAATCGCATCGCCAAACGGCTCCTCTCGCTGTCCGCCGAGGCGGAGGACGACGAAAAAAGGCGCTATCTCAGCGCGCAGTCCCATGCCGTTACCGGCGCCAATATATCCACGATACACGCCTTCTGCGCGCGCGTCGTGCGCAGGCACAGTCATACGCTGGCGCTCTCGCCAAAGATGCGCGTGGCCGACGAGATGGAGGCCGCTGCGCTTAAGGAGCAGACGCGCGATGAGCTGTTGGATCGGCTTGGCGAAACGGACGATCCCAACTGGCACAGGCTGCTCGCAGCGTTTGGCGGCGAAAAAAAAGCCTTCGACACAGTGCTTGGCGCCTATGATTTTCTGCTGACGCAGCCGGATTCGCTGGCCTGGCTGGATCGGGCGGTGGAGCGCTACGGGGACGGTCGGGCCTTGCTTTTGGAAACGGCCGGTTTTGCGGGGCGGGAGCTTCTGCCGGCGATAGGCGCGCTTGCCGCCGCCGCGGAAGCGGTACCGGAGGACTGGCATGCGGTGCGCGCGGTGCTTGACGACGATCTCGGCCGGCTGCGGGCGCTGTTATTGATGGAGGATTACGAAAGCTACCGCGCGATGCTTCTGGATATCCGTTTCGAAACGCTGCGCTTTCCGCACGGCACGGACGATGCCGATAAAACGCCCTTCCGCGCGCCGCGGGAGGGCTGCAAGGAGCTCATCCGGGAGCAGCGGAAACGCTTCAGGCGCGCGGCGGATGAGGAACTGGCCTGCATGCGCGGCGCGGCACAGGTGCTTTCGTCGCTTTCGGCCGTGCTGCGCGCCTACGACGAGGCTTTTTCACAGCGAAAGCGCGAGCGGGCGCTGATGGACTATAACGATCTAGAGCGATATACGCTCGAGGCGCTGGAAAAGCCCGCCGTTGCAGCAGAATATCGCGAGAAGTTCGATTTTGTGGCCGTGGACGAGTATCAGGACAGCAACCGCGTACAGGAGGCGATCCTGAAGCGCGTTGCGCGTGAGGACAATCTGTTTCTGGTAGGGGACGTCAAACAGAGCATCTACCGCTTCCGTCAGGCGGAGCCGGCGCTGTTCCTGGAAAAGCTGAGCACCGCCGACAAGGGCCTGCTCAAGCGCGTGGATCTTGCGCACAACTTTCGCTCGGGCAAAGCGGTGATCGACTGCGTCAACGATATCTTTTCCTCCGTCATGCGGCAGGATGCAGGCGGCGTGGCCTATGACGCGCGCGCGCGGCTCGTATCCGGCGGCGCGTCGGAGGAGGGCTCGGCGGAGCTGCATATCATCGAACGCGCCTTGGCCGAGGACGATGAGGACGCGCATGACGCGGTGGTCGAGGCGCGCTTTGCCGCCGCCCGCATCCATGAGCTGATGGCGGCGGATAAGGGGCTTTGCTACGGCGATATCGCGGTGCTGCTCAAGTACACCACGCACGCCGCGCGCTTTGCCGCCACGCTCGCCAAAAACGGGGTGCCCTGCTATGCGCAGTTCAACGGCGGTTACTTCGACGCCATAGAGGTGCAGGTATTTCTCAATCTGCTGCGCGTCATCGACAACCGCCGCCGCGATGTGCCGCTGCTGTCGGTAATGCGCGCCTCGATCGGCGGGTTTTCCGATGCGGAGCTGGCGCATGTGCGCGCCCGATCCCGCACTGGCAGCTTTTATGAGGCGGCCGCCGCCTGCGCCGCCGAAGACGACGCGCTCGGACAAAAGCTGAAGGGCTTCTTTGAAAGACTCGATCGCTGGCGCGAGGAGGCGCTTCTGCTTTCCATCGAGTCGCTGATAGGGTGCCTGCTCGATGAGACGGGCTTTTATCTGGAGCTGGGCACGCTGCCGGACGGCGCCGCGCGGCAGGCCAATCTGGACGCGCTCTTAAGCAAGGCGCGCGCCTTTGAACGCACAGGCGCGCGCGGCCTGTACGCGTTTCTTCGTCATATCGAGCTGGCCGGACGCAACGCGGGCTTTGGAGCGGCGCAGACCGCCTCGGCGGACGTGGTGCGGCTTCTGACGGTGCATAAATCCAAGGGACTGGAGTTTTCGGTGGTGTTTGTCTGCCAGCTTGGCGCGCGCTTTATCATGGAGGGCAACCGCGCGCCGCTCGTGCTCAGCGCCGCGCAGGGCGCGGGTCTATGCTATATCGACGAGGCGGAGCATGTAAAGCGCGATACCGCCATCCGGCAGAGCATTCTCAGCGGCATACGCCTTGAAGAGCTGGCCGAGGAGATGCGCGTGCTGTATGTGGCCATGACGCGCGCCAAGCGCCGGCTGATACTCTGCGGCTGCTTGAGCCATGCCGCCGAAAAGCTGGCTGCCAGGACGGCAAAGCCCTTGCCTGCCGCCATATTGGCTGCCAAAACGCCGCTGGACTGGCTGCTGATGAGCCGCGCGGCCTCGCTTCCTGTCACGCTTTACGAGCGCTCCGCCTGGCTTGCGGGAGAGGAAAGCGCTTTGCCGCCGCCCATGCCGCCGGAGGACGCGGCGATCACGCGGGCCGTTTGCGCACGTTTGGCTTGGCGCTATCCCTTCGCGGAAGCGGCAGAGCTGCCGGCCAAGACCTCCGTTACGCAGCTGGAGGGCGCTCGCTCGCCCGCGTTTTTACCGCCGGCCTTTATGGGCGGCGATGCGCCGGACGCGCTGTCGATCGGTTCGGCGATGCACGCCGCCCTGCAGCGGCTGCCCGGACAGCCGCTGTCGCCGACGGAGGCGCGCGCCTTTATCACAGAGCTGTCCGATCGCCGCCTTATCGGCGTAAGGGAGGCGGAAAAGCTCGATGCGGACGCGCTGTCCTGGTATTCGCGCACGCCGCTTTACCGGCGCATGACAAACAGCGTTCGCGCCGAGCGCGAGCTGAGCTTTGTCTATGCCGCCGACGCCTCCGCGCTCTATGACACGGCGGCCGAGGAGCGGGTGCTGCTCCAGGGCGTGATCGACGCCTGCTTTACAGAAGACGGTTCCTGGGTGCTGGTGGATTACAAGACCGACGCGCCGCGGCCCGATGACAATGAAAGCGCGCTGGCGGCGCGGCACGCAAGGCAGCTTGGCCTGTATGCCGCCGCGCTGAGCTCGCTCACGGGCATGCCGGTCAGCGAGCGCTGTGTTGTATACCTGCGTTTACGAAAGATCGTCGGCTGTTAACCGGGCAATGACATGGGAGGCCGCCACAAGGCCGGCCGCCGCCGTCACGGGCGCAAGGCTTCCAACGACCGTCTGGCCCGCGCGGGTATGCGGCGTCTCGTCCGAAAACACCACGTCGAGGCTCTCCACGCCCGCTTTTCGCAGCATGGCGCGCAGCCTTCTGGCCAGCGGATCGCCAGCGGTATCAAAAATGTCCGTAATATGAAAGCGGCCTGCGTCGCGGCGATTGCCCGCGCCAAGGCAGCTTAAGATGGGGATGCGCCTTTCGCGCGCCCAACCGATCAGGGCGAGCTTACCGGAGAGCTGATCGATGGCGTCCACGATATAGTCCGCATCCGGAGGCAGCGCCTGAGCGGCCGTATCTCCGTCGATACGGCCGTCATAAAGCGTGATGTCGCAATCGGACACGTCCTCGAGCCGCGCGCGCATGGCCGCGGTCTTTTTCATGCCGAGCGTGCTTTTGGCGGCCACGAGCTGACGGTTCAGATTCGATTCCGTGACGACGTCATAATCGATCAGATGCAGCCGGCCCGTGCCCGCGCGGGCCAGCGCCTCCGCGCAGTGCCCGCCCACGCCGCCAAGCCCCGCCACGATCACGCGGCTGCCTTGCAGCCGTTCAAACGCCTTCTCGCCAAGCAGCAATATCGTCCGTTCGTTCATAGACGCAGCTCCCGCAGGCTTTCAAAGCTTTTTCCGTCCAGCTTCAGCCGCTTGGCCAAAAGCCGCTGGGTTCTGGCGTGCTCCGCGCGGTTGAACGTCCGGTCGCCGTATTTATCGTCGCCAAGCACGGGGTGGCCGTGCGCCGCCATCTGTACGCGGATCTGATGCGTGCGTCCGGTATGGAGCCGGATCTCCACCAGAGTCTTTTCACCGTCGCTCAAAAGCGGCCGGTAGTCCAGCGCGCAGAAAAGCGCCTGCGGCGCGTCCGGCGCCGAGATGCGCACAAACGCGTTTTCCGCATCTTTTTGCACATAATCCTCGAGCCTGCCGCTTTCCGCGATCCTCCCGCGCACGACGGCGTGATACAGCTTTTCTGTTTCCGGCGATGAAAAAGCGGAGAGCAGACGCGCTCTGGCCGCCTCGCCGCGCGCGAAGGCCACAAGCCCGCAGGTGTTGGCGTCAAGGCGGTGCAGGGGCTGAACGTCGCCATAGAGGGAGCTGAGCTCTCCCGTTAAGTCGCCCTCGACCTCCGCGCCTGCGTTTTTATCCACGACCAGCAGCTCGCCGTCCTCATAGACGCCGCGGCAGACGCGAAAGGCCGGCAGGGCCGCAAGCTGTGCGGGGAACTCATCCCAGCCATTGCCGTGAGGCAGGCAGCAAAAGCTCATCTCTTCTGAGAGCGTCGGGTGTTTGAGCGTGAGCGCATAGGCCCACAGTCGGATCTGTTCGCCCGCGACCGCGGCCGGATTGTAGCGCTGGTCGCCTATGATCGGCAGGCCCGCGTGCATAAGCTGTACGCGGATCTGATGCGGACGACCCGTATAGAGCTGTACGTCCAGCAGCGCGTGCGTGCCGCTTCTGCCCAGCAGCGCATAGGAAAGTCTGGCGTGCTTGGCGCCCGCCGTATTTTCGGGAACGACCGCCGAGGAAAAACTCGTCTCGTCCTTGACAAGCCAGTCCTCAAGCACGGCCTCGCTCTCGGGCCGGCCGGACACGACGGCCGCATAGCGTTTTTTGGCTTCGTGCGAGGCGAACTGCGCAGAGAGCCTGGCCGCAGCCTTGCCGGTGCGCGCAAACACCATCACGCCGCCCACCGGCCGGTCGAGCCTGTGGACGAGCCCGAGATAGACCTCGCCCGGCTTTCCGTATTTTTCCTTGATATAGGCTTTCAGGGCAGTCAAAAGATCGGGATCGCCGGACATGTCCGCCTGCACGGGCATGTTGACGGGCTTTTCCACCACCAGAAGATGATTGTCCTCATACAATATGTTGATATTCATGGCGTCCAGCGCCCTGTGGAGCCGCAGGGCAGCACCAGAGAGTCGCGCGCGACCGGCAGCCCCAGCTCGTCGGCCGCGGCGTTTCCGCCGGCAAGCGCCTGAGAGAGTATGTTCCTGAGCACCGACGCGGCAAGGCCGGTGGTGTAGGAATTGATCAGGAAGAAAGCGGGATCGTCAGAGAGCAGCTCTGCGCAGGCCTTTACAAGCGGCCAGAGATCGTTTTCGATCTTCCACATCTCGCCCGTGGGGCCGCGTCCGTAGCTTGGAGGGTCCATGACGATCCCCTCATAACGGTTGCCGCGCCGCAGCTCACGCTGTACGAATTTAACGCAATCGTCCACAATATAGCGTATGGACGCGTCCTGAAGACCGCTTTGCCGCGCGTTGTCCTTGGCCCAGGCCACCATGCCCTTTGCCGCGTCCACATGCACAAGCGTCGCGCCCGCTTTGGCGCAGGCCGCGGTGGCGCCGCCCGTATAGGCGAACAGGTTCAGCACGCGCGGGGGCTCTGAATGGCTTTTGCGCCAGGTCTCAAGCTGCGCGCGCATCCAGTCCCAGTTGACCGCCTGCTCGGGGAACAGCCCCGTATGCTTAAAGCCCGTCGGCCGCACGATGAAGCTTAGGTCGCCATAGTCGATCCGCCAGCTTTCCGGAAGGCTCTTTCGATACTCCCAGTGGCCGCCGCCCGTACTCGAGCGTACATATACCGCGTCCGCGTCCCGCGCCTCCATGGACCAGAGCGCCTGCGGATCGGGCCTTAACAGCGTATGCCGGCCCCAGCGCTCCAGCTTCATGCCGTCGCCCGCGTCCAGCACCGCAAAATCTTTCCAAGCGTCCGCTAAATACATAGTCCGCCTCCTGCCAGAGCCATTGTATCATAAAAGCCGCCGTCCCAAAAGGGGTACGGCGGCTTGAGCGGGCGTTTACTGCGTTTCAAAGCGATAGCCGAGCTTGTAGACGGTCTTGATGCGCTCCTCAAAGCGGAGCTTTTTTCTGAGCTTTTGTATGTGCACATCCACCGTGCGCGTGGCGCCCGCATAATCGAAGCCCCAGGCGCACTTGAGCAGCTTTTCGCGCGACATGGCCAGATTCCGGTGTATGATCAGCGTTTCCAGCAGGCTGAATTCCTGCGGCGTCAGCTCCACGGCTTCGCCGCCGAGGAAGGCGGTGCGCGTATCGAAGTTTATGGAGACGCCGTCGATCTCAAAGCATTTTTCTTCTCGCTGCGCGCGCCGGAGCGCTTCCGTTACCCGCGCGACAAGCTCCATGATCTCGCATGGCTTGATAAGGTAGCCGTCTGCGCCAAGCTCCAGCGCCCGTTTGCGGTCGGCCAGATTGGAACGCTCCGCCAGCAGCAGCACGGGCACGCTTGGATCGGGCCGCGTGCGCAGAAGCTCCAGCCCGCTCATGTCCGGCAGCATCACGTCCACAAGCGCCAGATCCACGCCGCCGCCGCAAAGCGCCTCGCGCGTCTCCAGACCGCTATGCAGCTCGCGGCAGTCATGGCCTACCAGACTCAGGCTGCAAACGATCAGCTCGCGGACGGCGGCCTCCGCCTCTGCAATCAAAATATGGGCCACGCGTCCTCCTTGCAGACAACGCCCCCTTGACAGCCGCGATACAGCATTCTCACAAGCGGCAACGCCGCCGGAATACGCTTCGGCATCGTCTTTCCCCCCACGGATTTTTTCGTATTGTATCATTCAATTGTCACAGAGTTGTAAAACCAGCGGAAATTTTCTATAATGGGTTTGTAAAGAAACGAGGAATGAATCATGAAGAATTTGTTATGCTGTTCCCATGAGGTCAGAGAAGCGCTGAAAAACGGAGAGCCCGTGGTGGCGCTTGAATCCACGATCATATCCCATGGCATGCCGTATCCCAAAAACGTAACGACAGCGCTTGAGGTGGAGGCCGTCGTGCGCGCGCACGGCGCGACGCCTGCGACCGTCGCGGTGCTTGGAGGAAAGATGTTCGCGGGCCTGTCCCCGGAGGAGATCGAGTATCTTGGCAAGAAGGGCCTGGCGGTGACCAAGGCCAGCCGCCGCGACCTGCCGGTGCTCTGCGCCAGACGGGAGGACGGTGCGACCACCGTGGCGGCCACGATGATCATCTCGGCTATGGCGGGCGTCTCCGTGTTCTGCACGGGCGGCGTCGGCGGCGTGCACCGCGGCGCGGAAACCACCATGGACATTTCCGCCGATCTTGAGGAGCTGGCTCAAACGCCCGTCATGGTGGTCTGCGCCGGCGCAGA
>CAZCAV010000051.1:0-15728 GCA_964496795.1 uncultured Oscillospiraceae bacterium | reverse complement strand
CGCTTCTATTATACCAAAAAAGCTAGACTATGCCTAGCTTTTTTGACAGACTGAGTCCCGCCATAATGGCGGGCTTTTTGTTATATATATAGTTCATGAAGGAAAGATATCTGGTACTGGCGGGCAATCCCAATGCCGGAAAGACCACGCTGTTCAACCGCCTGACCGGCGCGCGGGAAAGCGTGGGAAACCGGTCGGGCGTAACGGTGGAAATCACCAAGAGACGGCTGAAGGGCGGCGGCGCCTGGCTTGCCGATCTGCCGGGCGTCTATTCGCTGACGGCGGGTTCGGCGGAGGAAAGGCTGGCCTGCGCCTGCCTGAGCGAAACGAAGCCGGATGCGATCGTCAACATAGTGGACGCGACGCATCTGGAACGGAATCTCTACCTGACGACACAGCTGATGGAGCTGGGGATACCGCTCATTGTAGCGCTGAACATGATGGATGAGGCCCAGCGTCAGGGCCTTCGTATCGACACGCACGCGCTGTCGGAGAGGCTCGGCGTCGCCGTGGTGCCGGTCTCCGCGCTCAGCGGAGCCGGCGTTTCCGCGCTGCGTGCGCGGATGCTGCATCCGGCCGCGATACCCTGCGTCCGTCCGGCCTCCTCGCCGGAGGCGCGGTACCGCTGGATAGCGGCGGTGGTCGAAGACACGACAAGACGCAGGGCGCGGCGCAGCAGCTTCAGCGATCGGATCGATGCGGTCGTGACGGGCGCATGGACGGGGATTCCCATATTCCTTTGTCTGATGGCGCTTATATTCCTCCTGACCTTCGACACGCTTGGCGCCTGGCTTGGCGACGGTGTGACGGTGCTGCTGGGCTGGCTTATGGGCGGGGCGAAAACGATGCTTATGCGCATAGCGGCGCCGGTCTGGCTGATCTCGCTGCTTTGCGACGGCCTGATGTCCGGACTTGGCGGCATATTGGCGTTTCTGCCGCAGATCGCGCTGTTGTTTTTCTTGCTGTCGCTTTTGGAGGACAGCGGTTATATGGCGCGGGCCGCATTCCTGACCGACCGCCTGCTTGGCCGCTTCGGCCTTTCCGGCAGGGCCTGCATCTCGCTGCTGATGGGCTTTGGCTGCACGGTGCCGGCGGCGCTGGCTGCGCGTACCCTGCCGGGGCGGAGGGAAAGGCGGCGCACGATACGGCTGCTGCCATTTATGAGCTGCTCGGCAAAGCTGCCGGTGTACGCACTGATGACGGCCGCCTTTTTTCCGGCGCACAGGGGACTGGTGATGCTGGGACTGTATATTTCAGGCGTTGCGGGCGGATTTATCGCCGCGCGGCTGACGCGCGGAGGAGGCCGCGCCGACGCGGATGCAGGCTTTGTTCTGGAGCTGCCGCCCTATCGACTGCCAAGGCTGAAGAACACGCTCCTGTTTGCCGCGGAGCGCATACAGCATTTTATTTCACGCGCGGGTACGGTCATACTATTCATGAGCATGCTCCTTTGGCTTATGACAAACTTCAGCTTCTCGCTTTGCATGGTCGCCGATCCCAGAGACGGCATGCTGGCCGCGCTCGGCGGCATGGCGGCGCCGCTTCTGGCGCCTCTGGGCTTTGGATTTTGGCAGGCGGCCGTTGCACTTTTGACAGGGCTCGTGGCCAAGGAGGCGGTGGTATCCACGCTTTTGCTGCTGTGCGCCGCGGAGGGCACGCAAATACGCGAGCTGTTTACACCGGTCAGCGCGCTGTCCTTTTTGGTTTTTGTACTGCTGTATTCGCCCTGCGCTGCGGCTCTGGCGACAATGAAGCGCGAGCTGGGCGGCGCGCGGCACGCTCTGTTTGCCGCGCTGTATCAGACGGCGCTGGCCTTTCTTGCGGCGGGCCTCGTCCGGTTGATAGGAGAGCTGTTTGCAGGATGAAAGAAATGCTCCTGCATATTTCCATTTTGCAGAAGCTGTGATACAATACGGTAAATACTATTTTGACGGAGTTCCTGCATGAATCTGCTATTAAGCAATGACGACGGCGTGTTTGCCGAGGGAATACGCGTACTTGCGGAGGCGCTATGCAATATCGGAACGGTCTGCATTTCCGCACCCGATCGCGAGCGAAGCGCAGCCAGCCGGTCCATGACGTTATTTTCACCGCTGCGCGCCCGCAAAACGCTGCTGAACGGGCTTGAGGGCGTCGAGGCCTACGCCGTAACGGGTACGCCCGTGGACTGCGTGCGGCTTGGCGTGGGCAATCTGTTTCCGCGGCCGGACGTCGTGGTATCCGGCATCAATCATGGCTCCAACCTTGGCACCGACGCGCTGTATTCAGGGACTGTGTCCGCCGCCCATGAAGGGGCGCTTTTGGGCATACAGTCTCTCGCCGTGTCGTGCTGCGGCTATCCGCCCGTGCATTTTGAGACTGCGGCGATCTACGCGCAGCGCGCGGTGCTGTATCTTCTTGAGCATCCTCTGCCGTTTGGGACGCTGCTCAACGTCAATGTGCCGGATCTGCCGCCGGAGGAGATACGGGGCGTCAGGCTGGCGCCGCTGTGCGTGGAAAAATATGCGCTGCGCTATGTGGAGCGCAAGGATCCTATGGGCGTACCCTATTACTGGGCGCCGCGCGAACGGATGACCAACGCGGCGGGGCTGGACGTCGATGCGCGCTGGGCCAAGGAGGGGTATGCGGTGTTTACGCCTCTGACCTTTGATCTGACGGACAGAGGCAGCATGGCGAAGATGCGTGAAGAAGATTTTTGCTGACAGGAGGCAAAAAGATGGAGGCTCTGCTGCAAAAGATCAATGCCGGCTACGCAGGCTTTTCCAAAGGACAGAAGAGGATCGCGGACTTCATCATGGCCTCTTATGAGGAGGCTGCGTTTATGACGGCGGCCCGTCTCGGAGCAAGGGTGGAGGTATCTGAATCGACGGTGGTGCGCTTTGCCTACGAGCTGGGTCTGGAGGGTTATCCGGCCCTGCAGGCGGCTTTGCAGGAGCTTTTGAGGAACCGCCTTACGAGCGTGCAGCGCATCCGTCTGGCCTCCGCTATTTCGCCCGGGAATGTTCTGAAGACCGTGCTGACCGCCGACATGAACAATATCCGCGCCACGATCGAAATGATCGACAACGCAAGCTTCAACCGTGCGGTGGACGCGCTGTTGGCCGCGCGCCGAATCTATGTGCTTGGCACGCGCAGCGCTATGTCGCTGGCGCAGTTTTTTTCCTACTATTTGGATTATGTCTGCGACGACGTCGTCCTGATCGGCGGCGGCGTGCAGGATATTTGCGAGCGCATGCTGCGCATGCAGCCGGACGACGTTTGCTTTGGCATCAGCTTTCCGCGGTACAGCGCCCGCACGCATGAGGCGTTCGTCTATGCCGGAAGCCGCGGCGCTACGCGGATCGCCGTGACGGATCAGCCGGATTCACCCGTAGCGCAGATAGCGGACATTACGCTTTGCGCGCGCAGCGATATGGCGTCCTTCGCCGATTCGCTGGTCGCGCCGCTGTCGCTTTTGAACGCGCTGATCGTCGCCATAGGTTTGCGGCGCAATGACGAGGCATGCCGGCATTTGAGTCTGCTGGAGGAAATCTGGCGCGACGAGGGCGTTTACTTTTCGGAGAATGCGCGCGGATGAATATTATTGTTGTCGGCGGCGGCCCTGCGGGCATGATGGCGGCCTATACGGCGGCGGTCGAAGGCCATGCGGTGACGCTGCTCGAAAAAAATGAAAAGCTCGGGAAAAAGCTCTATATCACGGGCAAGGGCCGCTGCAATCTGACGAACGCCTGCGACCGCGACGGTTTTTTTGCAGCGGTCACGCATAACCCGCGTTTTCTATACAGCGCGTGGGCCGCTATGGACAGCGCGGCGGTGATGGAGTTTTTTGAGAGCGCCGGTCTGCCGCTGAAGGTGGAGCGTGGGAACCGCGTATTTCCCGCCTCGGACAAGTCGAGCGACGTGCTGCGCGCCATGGAAAGACGGGTGCGCGGCGCGGGAGTGGATGTTCGGCTGCATACGCGGGCGATCGGACTGGCGATTGCGCAGGGCCGCGTTGAGGGCGTGCGTACGGAAACGGAAACGCTTCGCTGCGGGCTTTGTATTGTGGCGACGGGAGGGGAAAGCTATCCGCAGACGGGCTCTACCGGCGACGGTTACGCCTTTGCGCGCGAGGCGGGCCTTGAGGTGCATCCGCCTCTGCCCTCGCTTGTGCCGCTGACGACCTGTGAGTCGTGGCCAAGCCTGCTCGCAGGCCTGACGCTGAAAAATGTACGTCTTGAAGCCAGCCGCGACGGCCGCACGGTATTTTCGGAGCTGGGCGAAATGCTGTTTACGCATTTTGGCGTTTCGGGGCCGCTTGTGCTTTCGCTTTCCAGCGTGATCGCGGAGAACCCCGCAGGCACGCGGCTTGGCATAGATCTTAAGCCCGGCCTTGGCCGTGAGCAGCTTGAAGCGCGCGTGCTGCGCGATCTTGCCGAGAGCCCGCGCGCAAGCCTGAAAACCGCTCTGCACGCGCTGCTGCCGGCAAGGCTTCTGGATGCGGCTTTGACGCAGGCGGGGCTGGACGGCGCCATGCCGGTGGGTGAATTTACCAAGACGCAGCGCGGACGCCTGTGCGATGTACTCAAAGCCCTGCCGCTGACGGTGCGGGCGGCGCGGCCGATCGCTGAAGCGGTGATCACGCGTGGCGGGGTGGCTGTCGGCGAGATCAACGCTTCCAGCATGTCCGCGAGAAAGCTTTCGGGCCTGCGCTTTGCGGGCGAGGTGCTGGATGTGGACGCCGTAACGGGCGGCTATAATTTACAGATCGCGTGGTGCACGGGCGCCTGCGCGGGAAGGAATCCGGAGTTATGAAGCATTATCGGATAGCCATAGACGGGCCGGCAGGCGCGGGCAAGAGCACAGTGGCCAAGGCTGTGGCACAAAGGCTGGGCATACGCTATCTGGATACGGGCGCCATGTACCGTACGCTTGCGCTCTACGCGCTTGAGCATGACGTTTCCTGCCGCGATGAAACGGCGGTGCAGGCTATGTTTTCGGACGCGGATATTGCGGTGCGTTATGATGAGAGGGGGCAGCGCATGCTGCTTGGAGGTCAGGACGTGACGGAGCGGCTGCGTACGCCGGAGCTGTCCATGGGCGCTTCGGATATCAGCGCGCATCCCTGCGTGCGCGACTATATGACCCTTCTTCAGCGCCGCGTGGCCGCGGAGTATCCCGTGGTGATGGACGGGCGCGATATCACGACGAACGTGCTGCCGGATACGCCCTATAAGTTTTATCTGACCGCTGCGGCCGAGCGGAGGGCCGAGCGCCGGCTTAACGAGATGCGCGCGCGCGGCGATCATGAGACCACGGCCGAAGCCGTGCTCGAGGACATACAAAGGCGCGATTACAATGATTCCACACGCGCGTACATGCCGCTTTGCATCGCCCCGGACGCGACGGTGGTCGACGCCACGGACCTGTCCGCCGACGAGGTCACGGAGGCCGTTCTGAAAAGTATACAGGGAAAGAAGGAAGCATAAATGCTGTACTGGTTCGGAAAAATTGTATTTACGATTCCGGTGTGGCTGGCACTGAGGCCGCGTATCATCGGATATAAGAATTTGTTCTTCCGCGGCAAAGGGATCATTGTAAGCAATCATCATTCTCTCTGCGATCCCATCTGGATCGGCTTTGTGTCGCCGCGCATCGTGCATTTTATGGCTAAGAGCGAGCTGTTCAAAACGCCGCTGTCCCGATTCTTTCTCAAGATACTGCTGGCCTTTCCGGTCAACCGGCATCATGCGGATATTTCCAGTCTCAAGCAGGCGGTTTCCGTGCTGGACAGCGGCCGCGTATTCGGTATTTTCCCCGAGGGAAAGCGCTCCGTGACCGGCGAGCTGGATACCTTTGAGAAGGGGGCGGCCTTTCTGGCGCTGCGCTGCAATGCGCCGATCATTCCCGTGTATTCCGATCCCAAAATGTACAGGCGATTCAGGATACGCATGATCGTAGGAGAGCCCATCGATCCCAAGTCCGCCGCGGATACGATGGCGGGCCGTCCGACCGAGGCGCTGGCGCTTTACCTGCGCGACCGGATGCAGGAGCTCAAGAACCGTTTGGAGGAGCCGGTCTGATATGCGGGTGCTGCTTGCTGAAAACAGCGGCTTCTGCTTTGGCGTCCGCCGCGCGGTGGAGATGGCGGAGGCTCTTGCCGATCCTGCGCGCGTTGTGTATACCTATGGTCACATCATCCATAATGAATCCGTTGTGGACGCGCTTCGCGCGCGCGGCGTAACGCCTGTGGAAACGCTTGAGCCGCTTAAGGGAACCGACACGTTGATTATTCGCGCCCATGGCGCTCCGCCGGCCGTGTTTGATGAATGCCGCGCGCGCGGCGTGCGTGTTGTGGATGCGACATGCCCCTTTGTCAAACGCATACATGCGATTGTGCGCAGGGCCGCCGAAAGCGGCCGGACCGTGCTGATCGCCGGCAAGCCGGAGCATCCCGAGGTGGTGGGCATTCGCGGCAGCGCCGGCCCTGACGCCATCGTTCTGGCCAGTCCTGCCGACGCAAGGAGGCTTCCGTATTTGCCGCTTGCTACGCTGGTGGCGCAGACCACGCTTTCCGAGGCCGACTTTACAGCGCTCAGGGACGCCTTGTCAGGACGCTGCGGAGAGCTGGAGGTGTATAATACCATTTGTGACACCACGCGCGCGCGTCAGGCGGAGGCCGTGGCCATTGCCGGGCGCAGCACGCATATATTCGTGTTGGGCTCAAGGGACAGCGCCAATACCATGCGCCTCGCGCAGCTTTGCGAAAAGTCCTGTAAATCCACCATAATCATTGACTCTATCGATAAACTTTTTCTTGATAATTTGCAATCCGATGATATAATAGGAATTGTTGCGGGCGCATCGACGCCGGACCGGATGATTAGGGAGGTACTGCAAGTAATGAGCGAACTGGAAAAAACGACGATTGAGACCATCGAAGCGGAGACGTCCGCCGAGGAAATCGCCGTGACCGAGCCCAACGAGACCGTCAAACAGGCTGTGGCCGGCGCCGCGGACGCTGTTGCCGACGCTGCCGAGGCCGTCGCCGATGCGGCCAAGGCCAAGGTAGCGGAGACGATCGAAGCTGCCAAGGAATCCATAACCGAAGCCATGGCGAAGCCCCAAGCCGCGGTGGAGGCTGTCAGGGATCAGGCGGCTGACACGGCAAAGACCGTGGCGGATAAGGCCGCGGATTTGCTTGAGAGCGTCAAGGACAAGGCGGGAGACGTCGCGGAGTCCATAGCCGACAAGGCTGAGCAGATCAAGGACAGCGTTGCCGACAAGGTTGAGGAAGCCCAAAACGCGGCGGAGCAGTCCGAGTTCGCGAAAGCATTTGAAAAGACAATGACGCGCATCCGCAGCGGTCAGGTTGTGGAAGGCACTGTCATTTCGATAGTCGACGGCGAGATATTCGTCAATATCGGATACAAATCCGACGGCGTCATACCCAAGGGTGAGTTCTCCAGCGATCCGGACGCCAAGCCCGAGGAGCTCTTTAAAGAGGGCGACAAGATCGACGTAGAGGTCATCAAGGTCAACGACGGCGAGGGCAATGTGCTGCTTTCGCGCAAAAATGTCGAATCCAAGAAAATATGGGACGACTTGATGAATCTTGAGGATCTTGAGAGCCGTATATTCGACGCGACTGGAAAAGAGGTCGTCAAGGGCGGCATCATCGCCGATATCGGCGGCATTCGCGCCTTTGTGCCCGCCTCTCAGGTCTCCACCAAGTATATCGAAAACCTCTCCACCTTTGTGGGCCAGCCCATGAAGCTCAAGGTGCTCGAGGTGGACAAGCAGAGAAAGCGTATCGTGGCTTCGCAGAAGCAGGTGCTGCTCGCCGAGGCCGCTGCGGAGAAGCATGCCAAATGGGAAGCGCTTGTCGTTGGCAGCAAGATCCAGGGCGTCGTGCGTCGTATCACAGACTTTGGCGCTTTCGTCGATATCGGCGGCATCGACGGGCTCGTCCATGTAACCGATGCGGCCTGGGGCCGCGTGAAGCATCCGAGCGACGTGTTCACCATCGGTCAGGAGATAGAGGTGCTGGTGCTGAACGTGGATGTGGAGAAGGAGCGCGTATCCCTTGGCTATAAGCAGCTACAGCCCAAGCCCTGGACGCTGGCGGATACCAAGTATCCCGTTGGCTCCATTGTGGAGGGCAAGGTGGTGCGTATCGTTCCCTTCGGCGCTTTCGTAGCGCTTGAGAGCACGATCGACGGCCTGATCCACATCTCTCAGGTCGCCATCCACCGCATTGCCAAGGTGGAGGATGAGCTCAAGGTCGGAGACATCGTACGCTGCAAGGTACTGGAGGTCAATCCCGAAGCCAAGCGCATCAGCCTGAGCCGCAAGGAAGCCTTGCTTGAGGAGAATCCCGAGCTGGCCGCGCAGCTTGAGGCGGAACGCGCCGAGCGTGACCGCCAGTATGCCGAGCGTCAGGAGCAGCGGCAGCAGCAGCGCGAGCAGCAGCAGCAGCAGCGCGCAACGCGCGACACCTCCAGAATGAGCAGCGACCGCAGCAGCAGCAGCGATTACGGCGACCGCCGGGATCGCGGCGACCGCCGCCGCCGCAGCGAGGATGGCGATTACGAGCTGCCGCCG
The DNA here is from genome assembly GCA_964496795.1 of uncultured Oscillospiraceae bacterium. GTDB lineage: Bacteria > Bacillota > Clostridia > Christensenellales > CAG-138 > CAZCAV01. The sequence continues at coordinate 7,145 of CAZCAV010000051.1, read as the reverse complement.
GTTCAGGAATCCACAACTTCCCTTGCGTCTCTGTTCCAGGGGCTCAAGGTCACGGACGACGACGAGTAACAACTCGAAGCCCGGTGTCTGTTCTTTGGAAAGCGACCGCATTGCTGCGGCCGCTTTCCGCTTTATCGTTGCCTGATTCAGAAGAGTCTGGAGGCCGGCATGAACGCTCATCTTGCCAAGCCGTCCATCCGCCGGCGTTGTATCTTGCGCGCTGTCTGAGCAGATCGCAGAACGCGGCTATGCTTTTGTGGCAGCGGTATCGGCCCGGGATTTCAAACAAAACGCCTGAAACCGGACTGCGACCTGACGTGCGGATACCCTGAACGCTCCCATGCGCGCGGCTGCCGCTTCGGCGTAATCCGGCATGCCGGCTAAACTTTGCAAAAATAAGCTTGATTTTTTTGCGTCAGTATGTATAATATTACTTGCGCAAGGGGTTATAGCTCAGCTGGCTAGAGCGCTACGTTGACATCGTAGAGGTCGTTGGTTCGAACCCAACTAATCCCACCAGAGGACAGGAAATCCTGCGTTGTGCGTCACGTTTTCGGTTATAAACCCACAGTATGACCGCGGGAGCATGAGTTGAGAACAGTGAGTCAGACCCGTCAAGAGCGGGGAGACCGATCGCGATCACCGTGCACCCACCTGCCGAGAGGCGGGTATTATAGCAAAGGCGGACGGCATCTCGGGATTCTTGTTTTAGAGCGTGTTGCGGAATTGTGTAATGGTAGCACCTACGACTCTGACTCGTATTGTCTAGGTTCGAATCCTAGTTCCGCAGCCAAGAAAGTCCCTGTTTCAGGGACTTTTTTCTTTACTGCTGGACAGCCAGACCGGATAGATACGGAATACCGGCGGGATCCGAAAGAAAACAACCAGTTTTTTCCTTTCATTCATTGCTTCGTTTTACATATTCTGTTAAAATATATCATGATCAGATATATTTTTGGCGGCTTGTGTTGGTTGCAGAGAATCTTCATCGGTTTTCACAAGGACAGTGTTACGCGATAGAAGAAAAACACCCTGTGCTGCATTAACCTTATGCGACCCGATGCGGCTGCCTGTAAGGGTTTATATTGGAGGAAGCGACTATGCCTGATACGAAAGATGATATAAAGGAGTGCATTTTGGAAGCCACGATCTCCTGGAAGCTGGAGAATCCCTTTCAGGAGCCCCAGCTAACCCAGCTGGCGGCTATAGTGGGGATTTCGGGAAGAACACTGAGTCGGTATTTTCCCAATAAAGAGGATCTGCTGGGTCTGGCAGCCATGCGGTATATGACCCGGATAAACGATGAACGGGCAAAGGCCCTCGCGTCGGCTAAGAAAAGTGACGGCACAGCCGCGGAGCAGATCCGAAGCTTTTTCTGCGCACAAAGATCCGCCTTTCATCAAGATCCCGTAGCCATCCGGATCTATGCCGTTGGCAATATGCGGTGTATCGATTACGCGCTGCGGCATCAGCTCGCCATTGATTCGGCTTCGGCAAGCGTTAAAAAGTCCATGTTTGATCTGCTGGAAGCGGGAAAGCGCGACGGCTCCATCCGGACGGATCTTGACACCGCAATGACGGTAGATCTTATGAACACTGGCCTTAACGGGATGATGCACCAAATTGCCATGACATATACCTCCATTCCAAACGAGCAGGAAAAAGAAAAATCGGCGCGGCTGTATAAGGAATTTCTCAAAATGTTGGAATGGTATGTATCGCCGAAGCAGTAATTTTTTTGCCCTTGCTTGTCATCTGTCTGCCAGATGAAACCAGGATTTACGGAGGGAATATAGATGCCTGTGGAGTTGAGCGCACTACTGAATTCGATTGGATGTCAATCTCCCGCAGAGACAAGCGCGAGATTTCTGGACGACCCGGATTTTTATCTGGAGGTTGTGTCGGAAATGCTTTTGGACCCCGGGTTTAAGGCGCTGGGAAAGCAGCTGACGGCCATGGATACGCAGTCTGCCTTTGACACGGCGCACACACTGAAGGGCATCATCGGTAACTGCGGCATTACGCCGCTGTATGAATTGATCATACAGATCGTGGAGCCGCTGCGGGGCGGAAGCGCCGACTTCCGTGATTTGGAACGGGTTTATTCACAGCTCCTGCGTACTCGCAATGAAACCGTGGAGAAGCTCAAGCCAAACCCGCAACCCTGATGTTCTCCTGATATAGAAGTGCTCATGAGTATGAAATATCGCAAAAATGGGGAGGCGCTTTCATGTCTCAAAAGAAAACGATATTAGTGGTCGACGATAATCATGTGAATCGCATTATTCTCTGCAGAATACTGCAAATAGATGGTTATCAGACTGTGGAGGCGGAAAACGGCCTGGCGGCTCTGGATATGCTGCGCAGCCAGACGCAGGCGATTTCACTTGTCCTTTTGGACATTACCATGCCCGTGATGAACGGCTATGAGCTGCTGGACGAGATGACGAAAAGCGGTATCATTACCCGCGTGCCGGTAATCATGACGACAGGCGCAGAGGACGAACGTGCGGAAGCACAGTGCCTAGAGCATGGGGCCTCCGATTTCCTGAAAAAGCCCTACAACGTTGAAATGGTAAAGCATCGGGTGCGAAGCCTCCTCCGCCTGTGGGACAACGCGGCGCTGATCAGCAGGCTGGAGATCGATCAGCTTACCGGCGTGTATAATAAAGAGTTTTTCTATCAGCATGCGGAAGAGATATTGGGTATGCACCCGGATGACTCGTATTTCATTGTCCATGCAGATGTGGACGACTTCAAAATGATCAACGCCCGCCGCGGTATCGCCGCAGGGGATGCTCTTTTGAAATATTTGTCAACACATTTTCAGAAAAATGCCGGTAAGGACGGCATCTGCGGCCGGATAACCGCAGATAAATTCGTTCTGCTGATAAAAGCGCCCCCGCATCATATCGCTGCCCGAATGGAACAGCTGTACAGCGCGGAATTCTCTGATGCACCGTTCAGGAACTTTCAAATCAAGTGCGGCGTCTATCCCGTCAAGGACTGTTCCATCTCGGCTGCGGATATGTGCGACAGGGCAAGACTGGCCGCCTCCACCATCAAACATCAATACATGGTGCATTATGCAGTATATGACGATTCCATGATGGCTCATGCTCTGCGCGAGCATCAGCTGGCCGATTGCATGGAGGATGCCTTGGAGAAAAAGCAGTTTGCCGTGTATCTCCAGCCAAAGCACAATACGGAAACCAGAGCGGTTGCCGGTGCGGAAGCGCTGGTCCGTTGGAATCATCCGGAGCTGGGCTTTATTTCCCCCGGTGAGTTTATCCCCCTGTTTGAGCGCAACGGCTTCATTACGAAGCTGGATGAATATATGCTCCGAGCGGTATGCCAAACGCTTGCGGACTGGATATCCTGCGGAATTGCGCCCATCCCGATCTCTGTCAATGTGTCCCGTGCGGATCTTGCCTTAGACGATCTTCCGGAGCAGATTGTAAGCTGTATTGACGCCTTCCATATTCCGCACGAGTTCATCCATCTGGAGGTGACGGAATCGGCCTACACTGACGACCCGCAGCAGATTATTTCCGCAGTTTCTACGCTTCAGGATATGGGATTTCTTATAGAAATGGACGATTTCGGCTCTGGCTATTCCTCGCTGAACATGCTCTCCGAGCTTCCGATCGACATTCTGAAGCTGGATATGAGGTTTATGCAGGGCGGTAACGACCGGATCAAGGGCGGCAAGCGGAATATTTTAAGCTTTATTCTCAGCCTGTCCAAGTGGCTGCAGCTCCCCACCATCGCCGAGGGAGTCGAGACGCAGGCGGAATATGAGCTGCTCAAGTCTATGGGCTGCAATAATATTCAGGGTTTTTATTTCTCAAAGCCTATCCCGGCAGAGGCCTTTGTCGGCTACATGGCGGATCATCTGCATGGATACAAGGAAGAAGAAACTGCCGTTCCCTATGAGCTGTTGCCTTCCAAGACCGAAACGGCTGTTGGAGAAAAGCCGCTTGTCCTTGTGGTGGAGGATATTGAAAGCAACCGTGAACTGATAAAAACGCTGCTTCTGCCCTCCTACAAGGTCGCTGAAACGGTAAACGGGAAGGAAGCCTGTGAGTACCTCATGGCGCATCATAGTGAGATTTCCTGCATTACGCTGGATCTGCTGATGCCGGTCATGGACGGGTTTCAGGTGCTGGAGTTTATGCGGGCAAACGACATGATCGAAGAGGTCCCGGTCATTATCACAACGGAGACCGGAAGCAACAGCGAGCTGCGAGCGCTTCATTTGGGCGCGAGCAGTTTTGTGGGAAAGCCCTATAATCCGGAGATATTGCTCCATCATGTCAGAAAAGCAGTTGAGGAGCGGGAATTCTGGAAGTTCAAGAAGGACTTTGAGCTTCAAAAGAGCGCGCTTTACGAAAAAGCGTATATGGACGAGCTGACAGGACTGCTGAATCGTCACGGCCTAAAGGAAGCGGTTACAAGGTTGTCGCCTGCGGAAAAATTTGCGGCGATCATGCTGGACATTGATAACCTGAAACAGATCAACGATACCAAAGGCCATGACACAGGGGATAAAACGATTCGCACTGTGGCAGATATTCTTAAGACAGCCACCAGAAACGGAGATATCCTTGCGCGAGTGGGCGGAGACGAATTTGTGGTGCTGCTGCGTGGCATGAGTGACGCAGGAATCGCGCTCGCTAAAGTGAAAAAGCTTTGTGAAACGATGAAAATAGAGGGTGCTGAAGCTGCAGGAGTGCTGTTTTCATGCTCGGCGGGCGTCACGCTGGCATGCCAGTCTGAAGCATTTTCCAAGATCTCCAGAAGAGCGGACGCGGGACTTTATCATGCAAAACGCAATCATAAGGGAGGCTGCAGCGTATGGCCAGTCAAAAAAGGGATCGGAGAAAGATCGAAAGCCGGTGCGTCCAAATGAAAAAGGTCATGATTTCTCTTCTATGCGCGGTTATTATTTTCAGCGCGGTGCTTTTCCCCGCTTTTGCGCATGCCGCGGAGACAGACAAGCCCAAAGTGACGATTGGCTATATCAATTATTACGGGTTTGTCGAAAAAGCGGAAGACGGAACTCTGTCCGGATATGCAGTGGAATATTTTGACCAGATCGCAAAAATCACGGGATGGGACTGTGAGTTTGTGGATGTGTCTTGGACTGATGCGCGTGAGCAGCTTTTGAACGGCACGCTGGACTTTTACTGCGTTGCGCGCAGAACGGAGCAGCGCGAGTCTGATTTCGACTTTTCTTTGTTTCCGCTGCTGAACGAATCCATGGACCTATATGTGCTGCAGAATTCCGATTATCTTAAATCCAACCTGTCACTGAACGGAAAAAAAGTCGGGATGCTGGCAAACAGTAAGGAGATCGAAAACTTCATGGATTTTGAGGAGAAAAACGGTTTCTCCATGGACATTGTCGAATACGCGTCGAATGAAGATGCGATTTCGGCCCTGCAAAACGGCGAGGTACATGCTGCCGCAGTCGTCAGCTATGCCGCGCCGGAGGAACTCCGCTGCGTTGCCAATTTCGGAGTTGAACCGGCTTATCTTATGAGCGCACAGGGCAGCACGCTTATGCAGGAATTCAACAAGGCCCAGCAAAGGCTCGTTGCGGACATGTCGGAATACCTTGACAGCCTGACCGAACGGTATTTTTCTGACAACCAGAACATGCTCCTGTCCGCCGACGAATATGAATACATTCAAAGCGCCCCGACAATAAAGATCGCTTTTATCCCCAACCGATCGCCCTATTCATATGTCAATGCGGACGGCGAGGTCGACGGTATTACGGAAGATATAGTGACCCTGCTGGCACAGCGCAGCGGAATGAGGGTGGAATATGAAATGATGCCTGTCGGGGTTACCGCCATGGAATATCTTGCGGTGAATCCGGATGCGATCATTGCAGGCATCATGACGTCAAATCCGGCATTTCTAGAGGAACAATATCTGATATCAGATGTGTTTCTGTCAGGAGACGTCGCCTTAGCCGGATTGAATTCAGCGAACCACGACATTTATGCGGCGGATGCGGCATACACGCTCGCCATTCCGCGAAGCTATACCGCGCTGAGATCCTATATTGAACAACAGTATCCGCAGTTTCAGCCGGTCACCTGCGCATCAACGGCAGAATGCGCCGACATGGTGAAACGTGGCGAAGCGGACTTTCTTGCGCAGAACGCCTATGTGGTTCAAGATATCCTTGAGGATCCGCACTATGAAGACCTCACGATACTGCCGACCTTCTTCATGAGCGAGGAGATGGGCTTTGTCGCCAACAATACGGAATCAGGCCAGATGGTCATTTCGATTTTTGACAAAGCAATCAATACGATTACAGATCAGGAAATCAGCCAGTTTACAATCAATCAGACGATGAACAACGGATATCGGATGTCGCTGTCTGATTTTATCTATAAATTCCGATATACCGTCATAATCGTTGCGGTGCTGTTTTTGCTTTTGATTTCGGCGTTCATTGCGATCATTTTTGTGAAAAGGAAGAGCTATGCAGCGCTTGCCGCCGTAAACGGCAATTTGCAGGTCGCAGTCGCGCAGGCGGACAGCGCCAATAAGGCCAAATCACAGTTTCTGGCGCAGATGAGCCATGAGATCCGAACCCCGATGAACGCCATCATCGGCTTGACCAGCATCGCAAGAACAGAGACGGATAAGCCCGAGCGGGTGAAGGACGACCTGGACAAGATCGAAGGCAGCTCCAGGCTGCTCCTTGGGATCATCAACGATGTTTTGGATATGTCCGCCATTGAGGGCGGCAAACTGAAGATCGACAAGGCCCCGTTCAACTTCAAGCAGCTGTTGACCAACATCACAACTGTATTTTACCAACAAACGAAGATGAAAGATATCCGACTGGAAGTACGCATGAACGGCGTTACTGAAGAAACTGTGATCGGCGATGAGCTGCGGGTCAACCAGATTCTGATGAATCTGCTCTCCAACGCAGTCAAATTCACCCCTGCGGGCGGAGAGATCGACCTGATGGTCATACAGGCCAGCCGTTCCCATGACAAGGTGCAGATGCGCTTTTCCGTATCCGATACCGGCTGCGGCATGAGCAAAGAAATGATGGAGTGAGCCATTCCCAATAAAATAGACAGAAAAAAGGTCTCAAAAGCAGAATGAAT
>CAZCAV010000050.1:0-15938 GCA_964496795.1 uncultured Oscillospiraceae bacterium | reverse complement strand
AGCGATAGAAGAAGGTCAGAAGTATGGCGCGGATATGCGCGCCGTCCTGGTCGGCGTCCGAGAGTATGATGACCTTGTCGTAGCGGAGCGAGGAAAGATCAAAGTCGTCGCCTATGCCCGTGCCGAGCGCCGTGATGACCGAGCGAAACTCCTCGTTTTGCAGCACCTGGTCGATACGCTTTTTCTCGACGTTGAGCGGCTTGCCGCGAAGCGGCAGTATCGCCTGAAAGCGCCGGTCGCGGCCCTGCTTGGCCGAGCCGCCGGCGGAATCGCCCTCGACGATGAACAGCTCGTTTTTTGACCAGTCGCGGCCTGTGCAGCTTGAAAGCTTGCCAACCAACGGGGCGTTTTCCAGCTTGCTTTTCTCACGCGCGGTAGCTTTGGCCTTTCTGGCGGCCTCACGCACCTTGGCGGATTTTACGGCCTTGTCCGCGATCTTCTGCGCGGTCTCAGCGTTTTTCAGATCCTCGAGCCAGGGCGTAAGCTTATCATAAACGACGGCTTCCACCGCCGGCCGTGCCTCGGTGTTGCCAAGCTTGGTCTTGGTCTGGCCCTCAAACTGTATCGAGCGCATTTTCAGCGAGAGCACCGCCGTGAGGCCCTCGCGGAAGTCCTCGCCCGAGAGGGAGGGGTCCTTGTCCTTTAGCAGCCCCGTCCTGCGGCAATAATCGTTCATGACCTTGGTCAGCGCCGCCTTGAAACCCGTTTCATGCGTGCCGCCCTCGGTGGTGGGGATGTTGTTGACGTAGGAGAACATATTATCGGCATAGCCGTCGTCGTGCTGAAGCGCGATCTCCACGAGAATGCCGCCGCTTTCGCCCGAGAAATGGACGGGCGCTTCATATAGAGGCGTTTTGTCAGAGTTCAGATAGCGCACAAAGTCGGACAGGCCGCCGTCAAAGCGGTATTCGGCCTTTTTCTGCCGGCCGCTGTGCTCGTCCTCAAGCGTCATCCGAACGCCGCGGTTAAGATAAGCCAGCTCCCTCAGCCGCCTCGAGATGACGTCGTAGCTCATTTCGACGGTCTCAAATACGCGTGCGTCCGGCAAAAAGCTGATGACCGAGCCCTGCTTTCTGGTACGCCCGATCTCTGCAAGGGGCGCAAGGGGTTTGCCGGAGACGATCTTGCCGTCCGCGTCCGGCTCGCTGCAAAATTCCATGCGATAGGCGTGGTTGTCGCAATAGATCTCGGCCGTCAGCCACTCGGAGAGCGCATTGACCACCGAAGCGCCTACGCCGTGAAGACCGCCGGAATAGCCATAGCTGTCGTTGCCGAACTTACCGCCCGCGTGAAGCTGCGTGAATACGACCTCCACGCCGGACACGCCAAGCTTTTCATGTATGCCCACGGGGATGCCGCGTCCGTTGTCCGATACCGTCACCGAGTTGTCACGGTGAAGCACAACGCTGATATCGCTGGCATAGCCGTTGGCCGCCTCGTCGATGGCGTTGTCCACGATCTCCCAAAGCAAATGATGCAGCCCGCGCTGCCCGGTTGAGCCGATGTACATGCCGGGGCGCATGCGCACCGCATCGAGCCCCTCCATGACTTTGATTTTGTCGACCGTATAGTTGTTTTCCATGTTTTCTCCCGTATAAGCTACATATTGGCCGTTTCGACAAGCAAGTATACCACAAATTGTATTCGTTTGACCAGACGTTCGTATCGAGCTTGTCGTGTAAAGCGTATCAAAAGACGGCCGCGGGGGGCGATTTATAGAAAATTCATAAAAAATTGCAAGAATCGTAACAAAAGTGGTGACAAATGGGGAGAAGTGGTGTATACTGATGCCGTACTGATCGGAGTAGACGCAGTAATTGGTAGGGATATTATGTAAAGGAGGCCGCGCCGCATGCTGATTGGCAGCTATGAGCACACGTTCGACGCCAAGGGACGCGTGTTTATACCGGCGAAATGGCGTGACAGCCTTGGCGATACGCTGATCGTGACGCTCGGACTCCTGGATTCCAGGGATCTGCGCTGCATCTATGGCATGTCCGCGCCGGAATGGGATACGTTCTCCGACAAGCTTTCCAAGCTGCCGATCACGGATCTGAGCGGCCAGGCGGTCAGGCGTTCCTTGTATGCAGCGGCGGCGGCCTGCGAGGTGGACAAGCAGGGACGTATATTGATTCCTGCGCAGCTCAGGGAAACGGCCGGTCTTACCAAGGACGTTACGCTCATTGGCGTAGGCGACCGCGTGGAGATATGGGATCCCGAGGCTTTCTGCAGCTACACGGCCAGGACAGATGAGGACTACGAGGCGAGCCTGGCGCATCTGGTTCAGATAGGCATATGACGTTTTCACATATACCCGTGCTGAAGGAGGAGGTACTGACGCTGCTTGCGCCTGAGCGTGGCGGCGTTTTTATAGACGGAACGCTTGGCGGAGGCGGACACGCGGAGGCTGTGCTGGAGCGTTTGCCGCCGAACGCGCGGCTCATAGGGATTGACCGCGACATGGAGGCCGTGCGGGCGGCGGGAGCGCGTCTCGAGGAATACGGGGAGCGTTTCACGGCTTTGCACGGCAATTTTTTTGAGATGAAAAGCTTGCTGCTGCCGCTTGACGTTACACAGGCGAACGGCATACTGCTGGATCTTGGCGTATCCTCATATCAACTGGATACGGCAGAGAGAGGCTTTTCCTATAAAGCGGACGCGCCGTTGGACATGCGCATGGACAGGGACGCGCCGCTCACGGCCTACGATGTGGTCAACGGCTATTCCTGGGAGGAGCTGTGCCGCGTTTTGCGCGATTATGGCGAGGAGCGCTTTGCGGATCGCATTGCGGATCGTATCGTGCGCGCGCGCGGGCAAAAACCGGTAGAGACGACGACGGAGCTGGCGGCGCTGGCAATTTCCGGAATACCCGCCAAGTATCGCAACGAGCCGCAACACCCCGCACGGCGGACATTTCAGGCGGTTCGCATCGAGGTCAACGGGGAGCTTTCCGGACTTTCGGCGGCGGTTGACGAGGCGGAGGGCCTGTTGCAAAAGGGCGGCAGATTGTGTATAATAACATTTCATTCATTGGAGGATCGCATCGTAAAGAGGGCTTTCCGCCGTTATGCGGATCCTTGCACCTGCGATAAACGCGCGCCCGTATGCACCTGCGGCAAGACGCCGACGGCGCGCATTCTTACCAAGCGGCCCATCGTCTGCTCCGAGCGTGAGCTCGGGCTGAACAGCCGCGCATCCTGCGCAAAGCTGCGCTGCATTCAGAAACTCTGAATGAGCGCGCCGGCGACGGCATATTGATAAAGGAAGGGACAACCGTGGAGTTTTCGTTTTCGGACGAACCAAAGCAGGGCGCGGCGCCGGCTACCAAGCTGTATTCGCCCAAAAAGAAGCCGGCGGGCAGACCCGCGGGCTCTGAAAAGAGCCGGTCGCGCGTCAAGGACGGGACGGCGGACGAGAGCGCGCAAAAGAAGCGCGCGCCCGAACCGGCTACCGCAGCGTTTCGTATCGGCATTATGTTCAGCGGATTCCTGTTTGCGGGCATGGTGCTATTTACGCTGAGCGGATACGAGCGCATTTCGCGCGCGTATGCGGATATCAACACCATCAATAACTCGATAGACGAGACCGAGCTGCGCATCAAAGCGCTCGACGTGCAGATCGAATGCGCCGTGACGATCCAGGATGCGCAGAAAACGGCCGAGACCTATGGCATGAGCTATCCCAAGCAGAGCCAGTATGTCCGCGTAGGCGACGCCATTCCGGTTTCCGGCCTGGCGCCGGCGGGCACGGACACGAGCCTCGGCGAAACGGTTATTCCCGGGGATTCCGGGCAGCCGGCGGAGAACACGCCGGCGGAGGACGTTCCTTCCGACGACTGACGGACGGCGGGGGGGCCGCCAAGAATCGGAACTCGTTTGGAAAGGATTACGGAACATGGCATCGAAGGCATCGGCGTCTGCCACGCCCAAGCTGAAAAAGAAGCTGCTGCTGCTGCTTGTATTTGCCGGTATGCTGTTTGTGCTGCTTGCGCTGAGATTGGTGCAGGTACAGATTATTGACGGGCCGACCTATCAGCAGAAGGCTGAGAAGCAGTGGACGCGGCGCTCCAACCTGACGGCGCAGCGCGGCAAGATACTGGATCGCAACGGCCTCGTCCTGGCGCAGAGCGGTACGGCCTATCGCGTGCTCGTCAACCCGCAGGCGATATCCGACGATGATCGTGTGAGAATCGCGGTCGAGGTTTCGGATGTGCTTGGACTGGACTACGACTATGTATACGAGCGCGTATCCAACACCAAACGCCAGCAGGCGCAGCTTAAGCGTCAGGTGGAGAGCTCGGTGGTCGATCAGCTTACGGCGCTGCAGCTCGGCAGCGGCATCAGCTTTACGAGCGACAACAAACGGTATTATCCCTTCGGTTCGTTGTTCGCGCAGATACTCGGCTTTACAGGCATCGACGGCGAGGGCCAGACGGGCCTGGAGGCGGAATACAATACCTATCTGGCCGGCGAGGACGGACTGCTTGTCACCGAGGTGGACCGAAAGAACCAGCCCCTGTCCTATGGCAAGGAGGAATACCTGGCTCCCACATCGGGTTATGATATGACGCTGACGACGGACGCCGTGATACAGTCGTATCTGGAAAAATATGTCGAACAGTGTCAGGAGACGAACAACGCCAACCTGGCCACGGGACTTGTGATGAATCCGCAGACGGGCGAGATACTGGCTATGGCGACCTATCCGACCTTTGACCTGAACAATCCGCCGCGAGATCAGGTTACGGAGCTCATGGCCATGTCCCGAAACCGTGCGGTGACGGATACCTTTGAGCCCGGCTCGATTTTTAAGGTCGTGACGCTGGCGGCGGCGCTGGATTCCGGCGCGGTCACTATGGATTCGACATTTGACTGCACCGGCTACAAGACCTTCCGGCTTGAAAAGGTGCGCTGTTGGAAATCGGGCGGCCACGGGCATCAGACGCTGACCGAGGCGGTGGAGAATTCCTGCAACTGCGCCTTTATGGAAATGGCGGCCACGATGGGCGTGGATACGCTGTATGACTATATCTACGCCTTTGGCTTTGACGAGTCCACCGGGAGCGGTGTACCCGGCGAGGATACGGGAGAGGTCCTTCACAGAAAATATATCCGTGAGAGCGATCTTGCGCGCGTGTCCTTCGGACAGACGATCACCTGCACGGCCATTCAGATGACCAATGCGGTCTGCGCCGCCGTCAACGGCGGCATACTGATGCAGCCGTACATCGTGGATACGGTGGTGACACAGGACGGCCAGGTGATCGTGGATAACGAACCGACGGAGCTGAGACGCGTCATCAAATCCTCCACCTCGACGCAGGTGCGCGCCATCCTGCAATCCGTCGTGGACAACGGCAGCGGCTCGAACGCCAGATTGGCGGGCTATGCCATAGGCGGCAAGACCGGTACGGCGCAGAAGTATGAGGACGACGGCAGCGCCTCGCGCACAAGGCTGATCGCTTCGTTTGTGGGCTTTATGCCGGCGAACAACCCGCAGCTTGTGGCGCTCATCACCGTGGATGAACCGCAGGTGCCGGTCGTATACGGCAGTACGGTGGCCGCTCCCTGGGTCGGACGGCTGTTTGAGGATCTGGCGCAGTATTACGGCCTGCAGCCGGATACGACGACCGAGACGGATACGGTGCCGAACGTAGTCGGGGAGACGGGAGAGCGGGCGCAGTATGTGCTCGCGCGCGACGGCTTTCAGTGTACGATCACGGATACGGATTTGACCGGTACGGTCACCATGCAGATACCGGAGGCCGGTACGGAGGCCCCCAAGGGGAGCATCGTGGTCGTGTATACGAGCCTGACGACCTTCAGCGACGAGGGCGTGTACAAAGATCTGGTCGCAGTACCCGGCCTGATCGGCAGACGCCGTCAGGATGCTTTCGATAAGTTGGCCGCCGTGGGTCTTACGATCAACTTTGACCCGACGGCCTGCGTGGGAACAATCGTGTCGCAGTCGATACCGGAGGGCGATATGGTGGAGCCGGGTACGGAGATATTTGTCGTATTTGAGCCGACCGATGCGCAAAAGGCGGCGTCGGAAACACAGGGGAACGAATGAGTACGGGCGTTACGCCATTACGGGAGGGATTATCTTGCTGCTTTCGGAACTAGCCATGACGACAGGGATTCGTTACGAGGGCCCGGACGTCGATATCGCTTCGATCGAGTATGATTCGCGCAAGGTCTGCGCGGGAAGCATGTTTTGCTGCGTCGTAGGACAGCTCTTCGACGGACACGATTTTGCCGCGGGAGCTGCGGAAAAGGGCGCGTCCGCGCTGCTTGTCGAACGCAAGCTGCCCATCGATCTGCCGCAGATCGTGGTCAAGAATGCGAGGAAAGCCATGGCGGAAATGGCGGCGGCCTTTTACGGCTATCCGCAGCGGGAGATGCAGATGCTTGGCGTCACCGGCACCAACGGCAAGACGACGACGACCTATATGGTCAAGGCGATCGCTGAGCAGGCCGGCCGCAAGGTGGGCATTATCGGCACCATCCGCAACATGATCGGTTCCGAGAGCATCCACACCGAGCGCACTACGCCGGAGTCCGTCGATCTCTTTCGGCTTTTGCGCACCATGGCGGACGCGCGGGTCGATCTTGTGGTCATGGAGGTGAGCAGCCATGCGCTGGAACAGTTCCGCGTGCACGGCATCAAATTCGACGTGGCGCTCTTTACCAATCTGACGCAGGATCATCTGGACTACCATAAATCGTTTGACAACTATCTTGCGGCCAAGAAGATCCTGTTTCTCAACGCCAAAAAGGCTGTCGTCAATGTGGACGACCCGTATTCCGACCGTATTATGGAGGGGCTCAGCATACCGATACTGACCTTTGGCGTGCGCGACCGCGCGGACATTTCCGCCACCGATATCGACATCACCACCTCAGGCGTGCGCTTCGATCTGCATACGCCAGAGGGAGAGGTGCTCATGAATCTGGCTATCCCAGGCCTGTTCTCCGTATTCAACGCCATGGGCGCTGTGGGCATGGCACAGAGCATCGGCATCAGGCTGTCCTGCATTAAGGACGGACTCGAGTCAGTGACCAGCGTTTCGGGGCGCCTTGAGCCCGTTCAGACGAACCGCGGTTTTTCGGTATTCGTGGACTATGCGCATACGCCCGACGCGCTTGAGAACGTGCTCAAGACTGTGCGGGAATTTGCCAAGGGCCGCGTGATCTGTGTGTTCGGCTGCGGCGGCGACCGCGACCGCGCCAAGCGCCCGATCATGGGCGAAATTGCCGGAAGGTTTTCAGAATATGCGATCGTGACCAGCGATAATCCGCGCACCGAGGAGCCCATGAGCATCATCGAGTCCATTGAGGAGGGCGTCAAACGCTCCGGTACGCGCTACACTATCATTGAGAACCGGCGGGAAGCCATTCGCTATGCGCTGGAGCATGCGCAAGATGACGACGTCGTCATGATCGCGGGCAAGGGCCACGAAAACTATCAGGAGATCAACGGAACAAAATATCATTTTGACGACAAAGAGATTGTAGAGGAGCTGCTCAAAGAGTTATAATATCCTCATGATGACTTTTATGCTCAGCGCATTATGCGCATTTCTCATCGTGTGGGTGCTTGGCCCGCTCATGATTCCGCTCCTGAGGCGGATGAAGTTCGGACAGATCGAGCGGGAGCTCGGACCGCAGTCGCACAAAAAGAAACAGGGAACGCCCACGATGGGTGGGATCATGATGCTGATTGCCATCGTTGCAGCGTCCCTTATTTTTGGCATTGAATCCGCCGAGTTTATTCTGCCGACCCTGCTTGTGACGGCGGCCTTCGGCCTGATCGGTTTTCTGGATGATTTTATTAAGATCAAGATGAAGCGCAACCTCGGCCTGCGCGCGTACCAAAAGATCGTCGCGCAGTTCGCCATTGCGATCATCGTTGCGATCTGGGCCTACCGCAGTCCCTTGATCGGGCCGGTGATGTACCTGCCCGTCTCCGGCGGCGAATGGAACATCGGCCTGTTTTATATCCCGCTCGTGGTATTCGTAATGATTGCCGAGGTGAACGCGGTCAACCTCACCGACGGGCTGGACGGTCTGGCTGCAAGCGTTACGATGGTGTATTCGCTCGCGGCGGCGGTCATATTTATCGTTCTGGCCGCCTCGGCGCGTCTTGCCGGCGAGACGCTGCTGGGCGTTAATTATGACGGAGGCGCTGTATTTGCGGCGGCAGTGACGGGCGCCTGCCTGGGGTTTTTGCGCTACAATACCTGGCCGGCGCGCGTGTTTATGGGCGATACCGGCTCGCTGGCGCTCGGCGGCGCAGTTTCCATGATGGCCATACTGTCGCGCTCCATGATACTTCTGCCGGTGATGGGCTTCTGCTTTTTGGGAAGCGCTTTGTCCGTGGTGCTTCAGGTCGCGTCCAACAAGCTCAACCACGGCAAACGTATGTTTAAGATGGCTCCCATCCATCATCATTTTGAACTCAAGGGCTATCCGGAACCGCGCATCGTGGCCATGTATGCGATCTTGACCGCCGTGCTGTCGGCAATATGCCTTTTATCTTATTTGAGGTGACGAAATGAAAACCGCATTGATCGTAGGTATGGCCAAGAGCGGCCTGGGCGCCGCCAAGCTCCTCAGCCGAGAGGGCTGGCGCGTGATTGTAAACGATCAGAAAAAGGAGATCGCCGGACTGGACGAGGCGCTGGCCGGCTGTGCTGTTGAAAAGCGGCTTGGCCTGCCGCCGGAAACGCTGCTATGCGGCGTGGATCTTGTGATCCCCAGCCCCATCATTCCCATGACGGCCCCGTTTATTCAGGAGGCGCGCAGGCTGGGCGCGGAGGTGATCTCCGAGATCGAGCTGGGCTACCGTTTCTCAAAGGCGCGCTTTGTCTGCATCACCGGAACGAACGGAAAAACGACCTGTACGGCCCTGACCGGCGAGCTGTTTCAAAACGGCTATCAAGGCGGCCGGATTTTCGTGCTTGGCAACATCGGCGTGGCCATTACGGAGCATGCGCTCGAAACCGAGCCAAACGATATCATTGTGGCGGAGACGGCGGCTCTGCAGCTGGAGGGCAACGTGCTCTTTCACGCGCACGCGGCGGGCGTATGCAATATTACCGAGGATCATATCGATCATTTCGGCTCTATGGATAACTATATCGCCGCCAAGTGCAAGATATTTGACAACCAGACCGCGGAGGACTTTGCAGTCCTCAATTACGACGATCCGGAGACGCGCGCCATGGCGACGCTCACACCCGCCAAGGTATACTGGTTTTCCCGCCGCGAGGAGGTGACGCGCGGCATTTTCCTGCGGGACGGCATGCTGATATTCCGTGATGACGGAGTCGATACGCCGCTGATCCACAGGGATGAGATCCGCATTCCGGGCGGTCACAACCTTGAAAACGCCATGCTCTCAGCGCTGCTTGCGCTGAGCATGGGCGTTGCGCCCGCGGTCATATCGGAAACGCTCAAAAGCTTTCCCGGTGTGGAGCACCGCATTGAATTTGTGCGCGAGCTGGACGGCGTGGCCTATATCAATGATTCCAAGGGAACGAACGTGGCCTCCACCATCCGCGCTATCGAGGCTATGACGCGGCCTACGGTGCTGATACTCGGCGGCTACGATAAGCATGTGGATTTTTCCGAACTGTTTCATCATTTTGGCAGCACCGTCAAGGCCTGCGTGATACTCGGGCAGACGAAGGAGCAGCTTCTCGACGCCGCGCTCAGGGAGGGCTTTGCCGATATCTGCCATCCCGCGGACAGCTTTGAGGAGACGGTCGATATCGCCAGAAGCCTCGCCTCCCCGGGCGATGCGGTGCTGCTTTCTCCCGCCTGCGCAAGCTGGGGTATGTTTGATAACTTCGAGCAGCGCGGCCGCGTGTTCAAGGAGCTTGTATCGGAATTTGCATAAACATTCACAGCTTGTTCATAGTTTTTTCGCTTCCGTCGGCAGAGCCGGAAATCGGCTGTTTTTTGTCCGTATTTTCATTTGGGCGCGTCTGTCGGGCGCGGTCTCCACGGCCGGAAAAAACAGGAAAAAGTGCCGCGCTGCAAGGGTTTTTGACGGTATTTGATGAACGGTTTGTGAACTTTGGCCTTTCCGAGTTCCATATCTTGTGGAATTGCTTCCGCATCGGGCCATATTTGGCTACATGTGGGGCTCCATCACAGAATTTTAACTTTTGCGCCCGTTTACTTTGATTACATATTCATGTATAATTCTTGTAACCATAGGGATTTCATGCACTGGTGAAAGGATGTGTTGGTGAATGAAACGCACAATAGCAATGGTGCTTGCGCTGATGATGGCGTTGGTGCTCGTGCCGGCCGTCGGGCTGCGCAGCGCGCAGGCTGCGGCGGGAGCAACCATGACGATTAACGCTACGCCAAAGAACAACTACATATTTGGCGCTGCATTGGATTTAAGCGGTCTGCGGGTGACGATCAAGGCTACGAACGATGCAGGCAACACGGCGGCGGGGTATCCCGTTGTTATTGAGGATTATACAGACACAAAATTGTCATACACGCTGAACGGCGCTGCTGTGACTGGCGGCGAAACATTGGACGAAACGTCATTTTCCAGCAAGAAGAAATATGAGCTTGTCATTACTTATACCGACGGCACATATACCTGCAAGGCGTCCTATTATATTCGTGTCGGCGCTTCTGCGCCAAGCGCGTCCATCAGCGTATTGACGGCGCCTCAAAAGGAATTTGTATTGGGCGGTAAGATTGATCTGAGCGGCCTGATATTGACGGCGACCCATAAATACAGCAACGGCAACGTCGTGGAGGATTATCCGAAGGCGGCGGTCGACGCGGATACCGACAGCGATTTCTCCTTCAAGCTGGGCGATAAGTCCATTAAGGATGGAGATACGCTCAGCGCGGCGGACTTTAAGGAAGGCACTTACACGCTGACCGTTTACTATTCCAGCACGGTGTCAGAGGATAGCGTGTCCTGCAAGGTGTACAGTTCAGCAACCATTTCCGGCATTCGTATCAGCAAAAGCGTGCCGACTGCCAGCATCAGCGTCAAGACGCCGCCAAAGGTTACCTATGTGCAGGGGCAGAAATGGGATCTGGAAACGGACTTCGCAATCACCGTAAATCATTTTTATGGCAACGGCGACGCCGTGGCCGGCTATCCCAAGGATATCGAAAGCACGGATACCGATTGGCAAAACGTGACTTTTCTCTTTGACGGTCATGTGGTTAGCCATGATGATGATATTCTTGCAAAGGATTATTCCACCGGTACCAGAGCGTTGACGATCGTGTATACCGGCAAAGTAACGGAGGACGGCATTGATAAATCCGTTACGGCGAGAACGACCATCAGCATTACCATCAGCGAGCCGACGCCCAAAGCGGAACTGACGGTTGTTGAAGAGCCGGATACGCTGTATTATGTTCCCGGCGCCTCTTTGGATCTGACCGGCCTTAAGCTGAGGGTCCAACACTATCTGAGCAACGGCGACTTTGTTACCGGTTATTCGAAAACGGAGATAGAGTATTCATACCCTTCTACAGACTACAGTGCATTGAACATTGCCTATACGCTGGGCGGTAAAGCCATTGCGGCTGACGGCCCGCTGACCGCTGCAAGCTACACGGTCGGCAAGGACTATCCGCTGGTGATTACCTATACCGGTACAGTAACGGAGGGCGCTTCTGTCACTACGGTGAAGGATTCGGTCACACTCACGGTGCATGTCGTCAAGGAACTGCTTACAGGGGTGGCTATCAACAGCGATCCCGATATGACAACGTTCTTCATCGGCGAGAAGCTGGATCTGACCGGCTTGGCTTATTCGCTTTTATATACGAGCAAGCCGAGCGGCGCGACCTCCCGCACGGATACCACCAAAAAGCTCAGCGCTTTTGAACTGCATTGGAAGACAAAGGACGGCGCGCTGCTGTCGCTTGACAGTCCTATGACGTTTGACGAAACCGGCACTTTTGAAATTTACGCCGGTTATCCGGACACGGTGCAGAACAAAACCGCATGGTCTGCGGCAACGTTAGCCATAGAGGTTTTAGACTCACCGACGGCGCTTTCCGTTGCAAATAAGAACGACGTTACACTGGACGATACGGTTGCCAAGTGGGAGTATGATGCAAGTTGGCTTGGCAAGACGGTCAACCTTGAAGCGACGACGACCATTGACGGCAATCCGGAGACAGATCCTTCCTATGTAAGCTGGGGCAGCAGCAATCCAAGCGTTGCCACGGTCAGCACCGAGGGCGATATTAAGCTGTTGGCAATCGGCGAAACGACGATCACCGTGCGCACCCGCGGTAACAATCAGATCGCCAAGAGCTTCAAGGTGATCATTGCCAAGTCGCCCATTCCACTGACCGGTGTGCAGCTAAACAAGACCGATCTGGTTTTGACGGTTGGCAGCTCGGATAAGCTGACGGCTTCTCTCGTGCCATCCGGAGCCAACTATAAATCCGATCAGGTGGAATGGACCGTTAAGGATAAAGACGGCAACGTTATTACCGATGTTGTGGAAGTCACGCCGGATGCAGACAACCCGCTGATTCTCACGGTCAAAGCACTTTCGGAAGGCAGTGTCGACGGCAAGGTCGTTATTTCCGTAAAGGTGACGGATGGGACAAATGACTTTACGGCGAGCTGTGCGGTGGAAGTGAACGTTGTGCCTGTGGAACGCGTATACGTTTCGCCAACGGCCGTAACGCTGATGGAGGGCGAATCCTATCAGATCACCGGTACGGTGCTTCCCTATGACGCTACGGATACAACGCTTAGCTGGCTCAGCAGCAACGTGGCGCTCGCTACCGTACAAGACGGCAAAGTAACGGTCAAGGATATTACCGATACAGCCTGGAAGACCATTCTCAATCCTGCTACCGGTGAAAAATGGACGCAGAAGGACATCGACGCCGGAAATTGCTATACCAGCGTCACGATCTCCTGCGTACCGGCAAGCAACACCAAGGTAACGGCGGCCACCTGCACGGTGACGATCAAGCAGGGCGTACTGGTCACGCAGATGTCGCTGAACAAGTATAGCGCTGTTCTGGCCATCGGCGGCACCACGCAGCTTTCGGTAACGGTTCTGCCGACGAATGCGACCATTAAGACGGTCACATGGTCCAGCAGCGATCCGACCATTGCGACGGTTTCCTCCACTGGCAAGGTCACGGGCATGAAGGCCGGAACCTGCAAGATATTTGCCTCATCCAATGGCAGCGGCGGCAGCGATGTGATTGAGGAATGTCAGGTAACAGTCAATACCGTATCCACCGGCAGCATCGGTCTCAACGCCTTGAACCTGACGCTGTATCATGATCAGACGGCGACGTTGGTTGCGACCATTTATCCGACCAATGCCACCAATAAGGACGTTACTTTCACCTCAAGCAAGACCTCCGTAGCGACGGTGGACGCTTCGAGCGGCCTGATCACAGCCGTAGGCAACGGCAAGACCACCATCACCGTTACGGCCAACGACGGCAGCGGTGCTACCGCTTCCTGCCTTGTTTCGGTCATGGATAAGGTATCCGTAACAAAGATCACGCTGAATATGAGCGACTTCTCGCTGCTTGTCAACGACACGACCACGCTTACGGCTACGGTGATTCCGGATTATGCTTCCGAAACGGAGGTAACATGGAGCTCAAGCAATCCTGCGGCGGCCAGCGTCGACGAGAACGGTAAGGTGAGCGGTCTGGTGGCCGGACAATCCGCCATAATTACCGCAACGGCCAAGGATGGCGGCGGCGTGACGGCTTCTGTCAGCGTTGACGTGGTAGCCACCTTCTATGGCACCGGCAAGGTCGTCAATTGTGTACGGCGTGTCAACGTACGCGCTCTGCCCAGCGGACAGGCGACGTTCAAGGGCTATGCGTATCTGAATTCGACCTATAAGGTGTTGGGCAAGACGGGCAACTGGTACAAGATCAGCTACAACTCCGAAACATGCTACATCTGGGCGCCGTATATCCGACTGCTTGGCGACGGTGCGGCGGAATATACCTCATCTGGCACGGCCAGCTCCAGCGGCAGCGGTACGACCACTACGCCGACAAAGTGCACGATCACCAACTGTATTTATGCGGTGAACGTACGCAGCGGGCCGGGTACCACCTATGATAAGCTGGGCATTGCGGCGTTGAATACGAGCTATACCTACCTTGGCACCTATGGCGACTGGTATAAGCTGCAGTTCAATGCTACAACCGAAGGCTATATCCACGCGAACTACATCTCTGTCAGCTAGTGCATATATGATAACGGGCCGTCCGCGTTTTCGCGGGCGGCCTGTTTTTTAGGCTCTATGTCAATCGTTGGGGCAGAGCGCAGACAAAAGTTGCAGTTGGGAGCCATCCGCGAGGGAGCGGATGGCTCCTAGGCGTTCAGCGTGGCAAGAATGCGGGTACGGAAGTCATGGCAGCTAATATTCAGTGCAGAACCATAAAAACGAGCGTCTCATCAGACGCTCGCCAGTAACGGTATTCAGTGTGTTCTTATTCAGCTACGGCCTGCTTTTTGGCCAGCTGCGCTTTTTTACGGTTCGCGGCATTCTTATGGATAACGCCCTTGCTCGCGGCATGATCGACCGTGCTGACCGCATTCAAATACGCGGTTTTGACAGCTTCCTGATCGCCGGCGGCCAAAGCCTCGTCAAAGCGGCGAATGGACGTTTTAAGCTCAGACTTTGCCATGCGGTTGCGCAGATTCTGCTTCTCAGTAATTCCGGCACGCTTGATGGCGGATTTAATGTTTGCCAATGCAATTCACCCCCTGTTTCTCAAACTTCAAAATTAACTCGCACGGATGATATTCTAGCATAAGAAGACAGTGAATGCAAGCGATTTTTCAGCGCTGTTCAGAAGCTTTCGGAAAGTTTGCGCAGCATTTTTCCGCGTGGGCCTTGCTGATATGGACAAAGAACCGCGATGGGTCACAATTTCACATTTTCGTTTCATTTTTCGAATTGACTTCATACGACGCCGTGCTATATAATGTTCGTGATTAGCACTCGTCGATAATGAGTGCTAACAAAAACGGCTTTTTCAGAAATGACAGGAGGAAGAAATATGAAACTCAAACCGTTGGCTGACAGAGTAGTTATCAAGAGCATCGAAAACGAAGAAGTTACCAAGGGCGGCATCGTGCTTCCCGGCAGCGCCAAGGAAAAGCCCCAGATGGCGGAAGTCGTCGCTGTGGGCCCGGGCGGCGTGGTCGAGGGCAAGGAGGTTACCATGTACGTCAAGGTTGGCGACAGGGTGATTTACTCCAAGTATGCCGGTACCGAGGTGAAGCTTGAGGACGTTGAGTACATCGTGGTGCGTCAGAACGATATTCTGGCAGTCGTGGAATAAGGAGGAGAGTACATCATGGCAAAGCAACTTAAATACGGTGAGGACGCGCGCAGAGCGCTGGAATCCGGACTCAATCAGCTTGCGAATACCGTTAAGATCACACTGGGACCCAAGGGCCGCAATGTGGTATTAGACAAGAAATTCGGTTCGCCGCTGATCACCAACGACGGCGTGACCATCGCCAAGGAAATTGAGCTTGAGGACGCCTTCGAAAACATGGGCGCGCAGCTCGTAAAAGAAGTCGCCACCAAGACCAACGACGTGGCGGGAGATGGCACGACCACCGCTACGCTGCTGGCGCAGTCCATCGTCCATGAGGGCATGAAAAACGTTGCGGCCGGCGCAAACCCGATGGTGGTTCGCCGCGGCATCGAAGCCGCTGTCAATGAGGCGGTCGAGGGCCTGAAAGCGCTCAGCAAGCCCGTTGGTTCCAAGCAGGCGATCGCACAGGTCGCCGCGATTTCTGCGGGCGACGAGAACGTTGGCAAACTGATTTCCGACGCAATGGAGAAGGTCGGAAACGACGGCGTTATCACCGTTGAGGAATCCAAGACCATGAAGACCGAGTTGAATATTGTCGAAGGCATG
>CAZCAV010000049.1:0-16092 GCA_964496795.1 uncultured Oscillospiraceae bacterium | reverse complement strand
ATGCAGTGGGACAGGCCCATTTTGACCGACAGCGGTGGCTTTCAGGTGTTCAGCCTCGCCAAAATGAATGATATTCGTGAGAATGGCGTGGAGTTTCGCTCGCATATCGACGGCAGCCGCCATCTGTTCACCCCTGAAAAGGTCATGGAGATCGAGCAGGCGCTTGGCGCGGATATCGCTATGTGCTTCGACGAGTGTGCGGCCTATCCCTGCGACCATGCCTATGCTTACGGAGCGATGCAGCGTACGCACCGTTGGGCCGAGCGCTGCCAAAATGCGCACACGCGGCCCGACCAGGCTCTCTTTGGCATTGTACAGGGCGCGTTCTATCGCGATTTACGCGTTGAGAGCGCGAAGACGCTGGCTGCGATGGATTTTCCGGGCTATGGCATCGGCGGCTTGAGCGTAGGCGAGCCCAAGGAGACGATGTATGAGCTTCTGGAGGAGCTGGCGCCGTATATGCCGGCGGACAAGCCGCGTTACCTCATGGGCGTTGGCAGTCCGGACTGTCTGCTCGAGGGTGTGAAGCGCGGCGTGGATATGTTCGATTGCGTATTGCAAACGCGCAGCGCCAGAAACGGGCTTGCGCTCACGCGCCACGGACGCATGGTGCTCCGAAACCAAAAATTTGAGCACGATTTTTCGCCCGTTGAGGAGGACTGCGACTGTTATACCTGCCGCCATTTTTCGCGGGCCTATCTGAGACATTTGATTAAGGCCAATGAGATACTGGGCGCGCAGCTTGTGAGCATACATAATCTGCGGTTTTCGCTGAAGCTCATGGAGGACGTGCGGCAGGCCATACGCGAGGATCGCTTCGGAGATTTTGCAGCCGGACTTCTGGAAAGGAAGCTGTTTTAATGGGACGCACGCTGCTGGCCCAAACGGAGGAGGATACCGCATTTGTGGGCGCGCGCTTGGCTAAGCTTTTGCATGCGCCGGCGTTTGTGGCGCTTTACGGAGAACTGGGCGCGGGAAAAACAGCCTTGGCGCGTGGATTTGGCGCCGCTCTGGGCGCAGACGACGTGTCCAGTCCCACCTTTACGATCGTGCGTGAGTACGATACGCAGCCGCGACTGCTGCACTTTGACGCCTACCGGCTTTCCGGCGCGGACGAGCTCATGGCCATCGGCTTTTCCGATTATCTGAACGAGCCCGCGCTGATCGTGCTGGAATGGGCGGAGCTTGTGGAGGAAGCGCTGCCAGAGGAGCGACTGGATATCCATATCGCCGGCAGCGGCGACGAGCCGCGCAGTATTACGCTGGTGAGTCACGGCGCGGCTTATGAAAGCGTGGTGAAGGCGCTGTGATACTGCTTTCGGTGGTCAGCTCCGCTGCGATTGCGTCTGCCGCCTTGCTGCGCGACGGCGAGGTGATTGCCGTCATGGAGGCCGATCCTGCGAAAAAGCATGCGGAAACGTTGTTTCCGCTGATGCAGGACGTACTGAAAAAAGCGGGCTTAGCGCTTCCGGATATAGACGCCTTTGCCGTGGATGTGGGGCCTGGCTCCTTTACGGGCGTGCGCATCGGCGTCTGCGCCGTCAACGCCATGGCGTTTGCACTCAAGAAGCCTGTGATCGCGGTGGATTCACTGAGCATTGTAGCCGAGTCGCATTTGGGCGCCGACGCGCGCGTCTGCGTCTTGATCGACGCGGGTCACGGCGCATCCTATGCCGCGCAGTATACCGGAGGGCAATGTGCGACAAAGCCCTGTGCCGTGGAAACGGAAGCGCTGCTTCATTCGCTGCCCGCCGGCACGGTGGTCGTAAGCGGACAAATCCCGGACGCAGCGGCGCTGGCCAAAGCGGCCTGGCGCAGGCGCGCATCGGCCGCGGACGTGGCCGTGCCGCTGTATGTGCAGCCCTCGCAGGCGGAGCGGCTGTATCAAAAACGGATGGGGGAGACGCATGGCTGAGATCATTCGTCCCATGCAGCGTGCGGATATTGGCCGCGTGCATGACATTGAATGCGCCTGCTTTCGTTCGCCCTGGTCGAAGCTGGCGTTGATGGGCGAGCTGAAAAACGATGTGGCGCATTATCATGTGCTGGAGATCGACGGCGTGCTCGAAGGCTATGCGGGCATGTGGGTGCTGTTTGATGAAGCGCATATTACGAACGTCGCCGTTATGAAGGACAGGAGACGCACTGGCTGTGGGGAGCGGCTGATGCGCTCAATGATGGAATCCGCGCTGCTGCTTGGCGCGCGCATGATGACGCTTGAGGTTCGGGAAAACAACCTGACGGCGCAAAGACTGTATCAGCGCCTCGGTTTTCAGCAGAATGGCTATCGGCCGCGCTACTATGGCGATACCGGCGAGGGAGCGTTGATACTTTGGAATATGGATATACAAAATACACTGGAGCATGGGAGGAATGCAATATGAGTCTGTACAGCGATTGGCAGGAGCATGCGCAACAGGAACGCAGCGCAAGCGAGCAAAAGAAATTCTGGGATGATTATTTCGAGAAGGAGGCCAACGTCTATAAATCGATCCTGAGCGCGAACACCGGAAAGCTTAAGGGCAATTATGGAGAGCTGGCGGATCGCTTTGGCATGAGCGCCGCGGAATTTATGGGCTTCCTGGACGGCGTCAATACGAGTCTTGAAAAAGAGCTGAAGCTTGAAAAAATCAAGGCGGACGCAAATGTGGAGCTGTCGATTGATTTCGAGAAGCTGTACTATAACATGCTGGCGGCAAAAGCGCCTTGGCTTTACGGCCTTGACGAGTGGGACGGCGTGCTTAGCCAGGAGATGCGGCAGGAGATATCCAAACAGTTCAAGAGCGATCATATTTTCCACCGCGCGCCGAAGATCGGACGCAACGATCCCTGCCCCTGCGGCAGCGGAAAAAAGTATAAGAAATGCTGCGGCGCGGGCAAGGAATAATACGGATGACCATGAAGCGCGCATGCCTGTGCTTTCTTGCGGGACTGATGCTGTTCTCTGCGACCGCAGCTGCGGCAGAGACCGCAGGACCGGCCGTCGGCGATATGGGCGACGGCGTTTTGCGCGCGCAGTTACGGCTGAATGAGCTGGGTTATTCGTCGTCCTGCCCCGCCGGCGTCTGGCGCGCGTCAGACAAGCTGGCGCTGGATGCTTTCGAGACTGCTGGAGGCTCGTGGAACGAACTGTTTTCACAGAACGCGCCCCGCGCCGTTTCCTCTGCTGCGGCGCTGCCGGATATCACTCTGACCTATGGCGGCGCCATGCCCTGGAGCGAGGCCAAGACGCGCCTGAGCGTCGGCACGGGCTATCTGATGACAGACTGCTATACGGGCGTGATGCTGCGCGTGGTTTTCCGCGGCGGCGAGCATCATGCTCTCATGCAGCCGGAATTGGACTGGGACAGCGCTACGCTGATAAGCCTGTTCTCCGGAGAGTCGCCCTTTGAAACGCGTCCTGTCGTCCTGTCTGTCGACGGTATGCTTGCGGCGGCGTCCATGCGCCTTATTCTGGCCAAGGACGCCGCAGAGACGTCCGTTGCGCTGTACTTCAGCGGTTCCGGAGCGGAGATCGGCGGACTGGCGGACGCCGATCATGATGCGTCCGTTCAGATCGCCGCAGGCGGCTTCTAGGAGTATAGGCCGTTCAATAAAATATCAGGCTGCGATTGCCGTGGGCTTTGCCCGCTCACAATCGCAGCCTGTTTTCGTTATTGATGTTTCTGTTATTTGCTTCTTTGTGAAATGCCTTTGATGAGCGACAGAGCCCAGTCATGCGGCGAGAGTGTGATCACTGTGCCGCAATAGGGGCACTTGCCGGTATGATTCAACTCAAGCGGCGCGCCGCAGTTGGGACAGTTGACGGCGGTCAGGACGGCGGTTTCGGGCGTGACCTGATTTTTGTCGCGGATCAGTTTCCAGTCGTAGGTCATAAAGAGTTCCTTACTCTGATCGCCGCGGACGACGTTACCGGTCTTGTCGTCGGTCGTATAGTCGCAGATGCGCGTTGAAAGCCGCACAACGAGCACATCGTTGTCGCCTTCCTGAGCATAGCGGCGGATACGCGCATCAAGCACGGAGATGCGGTCGATATGGTTCGTCTGCCTGGCGGCCTTAAGCTCGTCAAGCTGCCGCGCCATCTGCTGATAAAGGGCGTCGGTCATAATGGCACGCATGGGCTCCCAGTTTTTGCTCTCCCAGGCGTCCTGCATCTGGATATAGTCGTTGCCGATCTTCTCACACAAAGCCTGCTCGTTGAAGTTCGGGTCCTTTTGCTTGAGCGTATCCAGCGGCAGACCTTCATCCTCTTCAGCGGCTTGATAGAGATCAGCGGCGTCGCCGGCCTTTTTGGATTTTATATAACGCAGCACGACGATCACAACTATGGCGATGATAACCAGCCCGAGAAAGCCGCCGCCCGTACAGCCGGATACACTGTCGGTCTTGTCCTCATCCAGCATCAGGCTGCCGGCGGAGTCGCTGTTGCTGCCGAAATTCCAGAATGTACCGCCGCTTGAACTGGAATCGGAGCTGTCCCAACCGGAATCGGAGCTTCCCCAATCGGAACTGGAATCGCCCCAATCGGAGCCGGAGCTGCTCCAATCGGAGCTGCCTCCCCAATCGCTGTCTCCGGAAAAATTGCCCGCGTCGCCAAACGAAACGGCTGACAGCGTGCAGACCAACATCAGCACGACCGCCGCAATGAATATGCGAACTATGCGTCGTTTCAAATCGCCGCCCCCTTAATCATACTTGTATATATTATATCATGCTATTCATTTTGATACAAGATACGATAGGATTCATCCGACTCGATATGCGCTACAACCGCGGTGTCGCGATCCATGCAGGACAGCATGGCCCCCTCGGCTTCATACAGCACGCAGGTGCCGCACGAGGCGCTCAGACGGCGCGGTACGGGTGCAAAATCCGCCTTAGCACCCGCAGCCTCGAGCTCGCGGCGGGTGCGCATGGCGGCCAGATGCGTATGAAAGGCGGCGACGTACCGGCTCATCCCTTTGTCAGTGTCAGCGTATAGTCCGCTCCGTTTTCCTCTACGGCTGCGGAATAGCCGCGGGCATTGGCGAAGCGCTTGATGTTCTCCACGCTCGCGGCGTTGCTTACGGTCACGATCAGACCGGCGGCGTCCGTGCGCAAAGCGTTCTGTACACGCAGTACCGGCTCAGGGCAGCTTAATCCTCTTGCGTCAATCTGTTTCATATTTATACCTTCTCCCGATTGGTCAGTCCAATCACCAGCAGCACCACAAAACCCAGAACGACGGCGATCATACCGTTCGTGGTCGGGCCTTTAGCAGAGGAAGCCAATGAAAAGTTGTGGCAGAACGCCGCGCCGGCGATCATGCCCAGCGTAGCGACGGAGGCGTCCGAGTTACCTTCGCCGGCAAGCACTAGCTGCCTCAGCGGGCAGCCGCCCAGATACACGCTGCCCCAGCCGACGAGCGCCATGCCCAAGAAATTCCAAAGTCCGTCCGTGTGCGCGACCGGCTGATCCGCCATGGAAAGATGGAATTTTCCTAAGATGAGATTGCCGATGATGGTGACAACGATCAGCGCCGCAAAGCCCAACAGCATGGTAAAGTCGCCAAAGAGCATAGAGTCGCGTCCGGCGGCCACGGTGCAGAACCGCGTCCGCTGACACATGGCGCCGACCAACAGACCCGCCGCCAGCGAAATCCAGACGGCCGCATGCAGCGCACCGGGGCCGCCGCCGGCCTCGGTGGCAGAAAACAGCGTGGGAAACACAAGGCAGAGCACAAACATTGCCAGAAGGAGGACGGGGAAAGCTGCGCCCTCAGTCTTGGTCTGCGCATAGGCGCGCTTCAATGAAAAGCCTCCGCGCAGCCACAGCGTGCCGATGAATATGCCCGCCGCAAAACCGACCAGACCGATGAGCGCGTTGAGATCGCCGCCGCCGATGCGCAGCATCATACGCAGCGGGCAGCCAAGGAACATCAGCGCGCCGACCATCACGAACATGCCGACGATGAAGCGCGTGACCGGCGACGAACCGCCCTGCGGTTTGAACTCGCGCATAATCAGCGCCATAATGCTTGCGCCCAGCACGATACCGATGATTTCGGGCCGCATGTACTGCACGGCGGCCGCGCTGTGAAGATGCGTGCTTCCGGCAATGTCTCTCAGAAAGCAGGCAATGCAGAAGCCCATGTTGGCAGGATTGCCAAGAGCGCTCAATATGAGGGCTATCAGGCCAATTCCTGCGCCAGTACCGATAACGGCCAGTTTTCGTTTCATTCGGTTTTCTCCTTCTCTCTTGCATATAGAATGCGTGTCGGATATAATGTAGCACATAAAAGCGTTATTTACAAGTGAGGATAACGAAATGAATAGAATATATTTGGATCATGCTGCGACGTCCTTCCCGAAGGCCCCGCAGGTGAGCGAGCGCATAAAATACTATCTTGACGAGGTGGGGGCCAACATGGGCCGGTCCAGCTATGCGCCGGCTGCCGAGACGCTGGATACGGCGCTGAACGCGCGTGAAAGCCTCTGCCGTCTGTTCGGCTTTTCCGATCCTTCGCTTGTGGTGTTCACGCCGGGACAGACCTATTCGCTCAACTTTGTGATGAAGGGGCTGCTGCGGCGGGGAGATCATGTGGTGGTCAGTTCTCTTGAGCACAACGCTGTTATGCGTCCGCTGACGCAGCTTGCCAAAGATGGCGTGCGCTTTTCGCGCGTGCCGTGCATGGAGGACGGAGGCTTTGATCTTGAAGCGTTTTGCGGCTTGCTGCTGCCGGAGACGCGTTTGGCCGTGATATCGCATGCCTCGAATGTATCCGGCGCATTGCTGCCGCTGGAACAGATCGCTTCCTGCTGCCGTGCGCACGGCGTGCCGCTTTTGATCGACGCAGCGCAGACGGGCGGGCATGTTCCGCTGTCCGTACAGAGCTTTGGCGAGTTCGCATTGGCTGTGCCCGCGCATAAGGGCCTGCTTGGACCGCAGGGAATCGGCGCGCTGCTGCTCACGCCGGCTCTTGCCGCGCGCTTGGAGCCGTTGGTAACCGGCGGGACAGGCAGCTTTTCGGACAGCGAGGAACAGCCGCGCTGCATGCCGGATCGTTTTGAATCCGGCACGCTCAATCTGCCGGGGCTGTTTGGCTTTCAGGCGGCGCTGTCGTTCGTGGAACAACAGGGCGTAGACAGCTTCTTTGAAGAAGAAAAAATGCTTACGGATCGTTTCTTGACCGGACTGAAACGCATATCCGGTCTGCGTGTGCTTCCTGCCGGCGCAAAGCGCGTGGGCGTGATAAGCTGCTGCTTTACCGAGCGCGACAACGCACAGGTTTCCTATCTGCTTGAGAAGGAATACGGCATACTCACGCGCTGCGGGCTGCATTGCGCGCCGGCTGCGCATAGGTCGCTCGGCTCCTTCCCTGAGGGAAGCGTGCGCTTTTCCTTTGGGTATGGAAACGGCGCGGCGGATATCGACGCGGCGCTTGCAGCGATAGAACAAATAATGAAAAGCCATGCGCCGCGAGTCTGTCAATAAGCTTTGCATATTGACGGGACGACCGCTGTTTGCCCGCGTCACGAATGGCGCGGACGGCATAAACATAGGGAAACCGCCCAAATACGGGGATACGTTTCAACGGTAAAGGCTGTTACAGCAGCCGGATACGTTTCTGCCCGTCCTCGGCGCGTACGGTTCCGATGCGCTGCGCGCTTGGCACTCGTCCGCAAAGGTCCTCCATGAGCGCGTCGGCGTCGGCTGAGTCCACAGCAATGAGCAATCCGCCAGAGGTCTGTGGGTCGAAAAGCACGTCCTGCATATTCAGCGGGCATCCGCCAAGGTCCACCTCCGCCTCTGCAAAACGACGGTTTCGGTACATGCCCTCCGGTATGATCCCGATCTCCGCGAAGCCAAGCGCTTCCGGCAGGATGTCGATGCTCTGCAGATACAGGCTGGCTGCGGCCTGTGAGCCCTGAAGCATTTCGCACAAATGCCCCATCAGCCCAAAACCGGTAACGTCCGTGCAGGCATGCACACGATAGCGCTGCATGCAGTCGCGGGCTGTCTTGTTCAGCGTTGTCATGAGCGTATCGATCCGCTTGGCGCAGGCGTTGTCCAACAGCTCGGCTCTGCGTGCTGTGGCGAGTATTCCAAGACCAAGGGGCTTGGTGAGTATCAACGCGTCGCCGGGGCGCGCGCCGATATTCTTTAATAGCCGGTCTGTCCGGACAAAGCCGGTCACGCACAGGCCGTATTTGGGTACGGGATCGAATATGCTGTGTCCGCCCGCGATCACGGCGCCCGCTTCGGCGGCTTTATCAAAGCCTCCGGCCAGAATAGCGCGCACGGCCTCGGCCGGCATGTCCTCGGGCACGCATAGTAGATTCAGCGCGAGCCGCGGTTCACCGCCCATGGCGTAGACGTCCGACAGCGCGTTTGTCGCGGCGATCTGGCCGAAGGTATAAGGATCGTCCACTATGGGCGGAAAGAAATCGACGGTCTGCACGATGGCCGTGTCTCCGGAGACACGGTAAACGGCCGCGTCGTCTGAACGGTCAAAGCCGACCAAAAGGTTTTCATCCCTGTGCACAGGCATGTCTCCCAAAAGAGCTGCCAGCGTGCCCGCCCCGACTTTGGCGCCGCAGCCGGCGCAGCTTGCAAGCTTGGTTAAACGAATATCAGTTTCCATGTACGCCTCCCGTCAGATGCAGTATTGCCTCAAGCACCGCGCCGCCGATAGCCAACGCTTTATCGGATACCTGATAGCAGTGCGAGACCTCGCAGCGAGGATCGATATCGCCGCTTTTCATGCCCTCCGCAACCGCCGTGCCGTCGGGCAGCAGCCCGCGCAGCACGCCGGATATCAGGGCGACTATCTCATGCCCGTTGACGCGTGCAACGACGTCGCCCTTTTCTACGAGATCGCCGATATGTTTTTCTCCCTTAAAAATGCCTGCGCAGGGCGCGCGGAGCACGCGTTCTACCGAAAAGCCGCCGATGTTGCCCGGCCTTCCGGTATTGGGAAGAGCGGAGCCCTCATAGTACACCCGCCCAAGCGTGTGACCCCGCATGGTTTCCACAACCGCGTGACAATCCAGACCCGCTGTAAAGCCGGGGCCGAGCGCAACGACTGCAGGCGCATCCGTGATAGCCGTGCCGAGGTTCCGCTTGGCAAGAATGGCGTCGATCAGAACGGGCGGGCGCAATATCGAAAAACAGGAGGCGTTTTCATCTGCAAGCACAGCGATATCGCCGCCTTTGATAACGGACTTTGCCTGCGCTGCATCTTTGGCGCGGAGCGCCCGTATATTCTCAATACTGGCGCTGCCGTGCAATATCGCCTCGGAAAAGCATACGGTCCGACGAATGGCTGTGGGAAATGGAAGATCGGTCATAACGACGGAGAAACCGCTCCGATGCAGTCTGACGGCGACGCCGCTGGCGATATCGCCGGCGCCGCGAATGCCGATAAGCATGGCTAAACCTCCTTCTTAAGAGAAACGATCAATATGCGTTCCGCCAGCATTGGGTCAACCAACGCGGCGGTTTCTGCACCGCAACGCAAACGCTCTGCATTGTCGGCCTTGTTGAGCACAATGGCAAAGCGCATGGAAGCTTCCACGTCTCGACGCTGACCGTCGGCACTGGTGAGCATATGCGCCAGATCCGCAGGACGGACGACGTGCTGCTCAGTGGTTTTGAGGGCGGCGGCAAACAGCGCGGGACGGTGAGCGACTTCCGAAATGGGACGGCCTACTCCGTCAAGACCGGCCAGCGCAATGACGAGCGAACTGCAGCGGGGGATCACGGGCTCATAGACCGCAGGCGCCTTGAGCGGCCGGCCCTTTGCTCCATCGGCCTCAACGAGCGCATAGTCGCAGACGGCTGCAAGCTGTGAGACCTCAATTTCGGGCGCCGTCATTTTCCCTTCCCGAGCGGTTTTGCCTACGAAAACCAGAGTTTCAGATGCAAGGGCTGCGCTGAGACTGGCGAGCGAGGGATCGTCAAGCACGGTTATGCCGACGGGGCGCTGAACATGCGTGGTGGTGGCAACGATGACCCTGCCCTTTTGAGAAAGCTCAGCGGCAAGACGGAACATCAGACTGGTTTTGCCGCCGCCGCCAACCAGCGCCGTGACGCCGCGCGGAATATGCAGCGCGTCAGAAAGACATTGTTCAGGATTCACCAGAATTTCCATAAGCGCCTCGTTCGTTATTTCCAGTCGAGAATAGCACGGGGACAAAGGAATGTCAAAATATATTCCGCTTTTATGCAAAAACCGCTGCATAATCTCTTTCTTTGACAAAACGACTGTGGTATAATGCCAAAGATATGCAAGGCTTATCATTTGTTGTTATGACAGAAACGCAAGCAGGAGGATGGACATGGCAAAACAGAAGACCGTGGTGCCCTTTAGCGGGACCGCAGAGCAGGAACGGGAACTCAGGAAAATTATTGCCGACAACAAGGACTTGCCCGGCGCTTTGATGCCTATTTTGCAGCAGGCGCAGGAACTGTACGGCTATCTGCCGCTCGAGGTGCAGACCATCATCGCCGAGGGCCTCGGTATTTCCATCGAAGAGGTGTATCAGGTGGTGACCTTCTACGCGCAGTTCACGCTGAATCCCACCGGCAAGCACCGCGTGGCGGTCTGCCTGGGTACGGCCTGTTATGTTAAAGGCTCTCAGAACATACTCGACGAGCTGGAGAAGGAGCTTGGCGTCAAGGCCGGCAGCACGACGGCCGACGAAATGTTTACGCTTGAAGCGACGCGCTGCCTGGGCTGCTGCGGCTTGGCTCCGGTTATCGTTGTTGACGACGACGTTTATGGCCGGTTGGTGCCCGCGGACGTCAAAGGCATTCTGGCAAAGTACAAATAACGCTTGTAGGAGCGCATAAATGAAGATTCGCCAAATAGCTGAATTATTGGATGCGGAACTGCGCTGCGGCGACGCTTGCCTGGACGAAGATTTGCACAATGCCTGCGGCAGCGATATGATGAGCGATGTGCTGGCCTATGTCAAGGATCAGGCCTTGTTGCTTACGGGCCTTGTCAACGCACAGGTGATACGCACGGCTATGATGATGGACATGCGCTGCATAGTGCTTGTCCGTTCAAAACAGCCTACGCAGGAGATGCTTGATCTGGCGGAGGCGAATCATATTGTCATGCTGTGCACGCAGATGCGCATGTATGAGGCCTGCGGCAAGCTGTATCACGCCGGACTGGGCCGTGTCGGATGAATAACGGCGCACTGACCCTGCATTACGATGTGGACGGCGAAAACTTTACCTCCGCGGGCGAGGCCTCGGTGCAGGTAAAGGCCAAGCTTCGGCAGCTCGGCTTTGACGCAGAGGTGATTCGGCGCGTATCCATCGCTATGTACGAGGGCGAGATCAATATGGTGGTGCACGCGCGCGGCGGCAAGGCGACGGTGACTGTCGAGCCCGACTGCGTAACGATCGTACTGACCGACGAGGGACCCGGCATTCCGGATATTCCCTTGGCTATGCAGGAGGGCTATTCCACGGCGCGGGACAATATCCGCGCGCTTGGCTTCGGCGCAGGCATGGGATTGCCGAATATGAAGCGCTACACCGATTATCTGGATATACAGTCTGAGGTTGGCAAGGGCACAACCGTTACCATGCGCGTGCTCGTGCCGCAGCAGAAATAAGGACTTTGGGGACATGAACGAGTATCAACATTCGGTATCGCTCGATCTGACAAAATGCAAGGGCTGCACAAATTGTCTTAAGCGCTGCCCGACGGAGGCTATCCGTGTGCTCGACGGACACGCGGTCATCAATGCCGCCGTTTGCATTGATTGCGGCGAGTGTATTCGTATCTGCCCCTATAAAGCAAAAAAGGCCAATTTCGATCAGTTGGACGATATCCAGGCCAAATGGAAGATCGCTCTGCCGGCGCCGTCGCTGTATGGACAGTTCGTCAATCTCGACGATGCCGATTATGTGCTGCAGGGTCTTCTTGATATTGGCTTTGACGGCGTATTCGAGGTTGCGCGGGCGGCTGAGATCATTACGGACTATACGCGTCATTATATGAAGAAAACCGACGCGCTGCGTCCCGTTATCAATTCTGCCTGTCCCGTCATCGTGCGTTTGATCAGTCTCCGTTTTCCCAATCTCTGCGACCACGTTATGCCTATGATCCCGCCCATCGAGTTGGCGGGGGAGATGGCGCGAAAGGAAGCTTTGGCTGCGCATCCGGAGCTTAGGTCGGAGGACGTCGCTATTGTATTTATCTCCCCATGTCCCGCCAAGGCAAGCTATGTCAAGAACGGTTTTATGGGGCAGAAGAGCCATGTGGACTATGTTGTTTCCATGAGCGACGTTTATTTTCGGTTGGTGAAGCGGATGAAGAAGGATCTGACGCCTGGTCTCAACAGCCAGTCCGGAATGATCGGCATGAGCTGGGCCTCTACCGGCGGTGAATCGAGCGCGCTTCTAAACGATCGCTATCTGGCGGCCGACGGCATTGAAAATGTGATTCATGTGCTCGATCAGATAGAAACCGGACATTTTCCGCTTTTGGAGTTTGTCGAACTCAACGCCTGCCCCGGCGGCTGCGTCGGCGGAGTAGCGACGGTCGAGAATCCCTATATCGCACGCGTGCGCCTTCAAGTGCTCAGACGCTATCTGCCCGTGTCGCAGAACCGGCTTTCCCGCGACGGCACGCACGGGGAGGACTATGTGCCTGACGATCTGTTATTTCCGGATCAGCTTCGCTATCAGCCGGTATCACGCATCGACGAGGATATGGCGGCGGCGCTGCAGAAAATGCAGTTGATCGAACAGCTTACGGAATCTTTGCCGGCGCTTGACTGCGGCTCCTGCGGGGCGCCGACCTGCCGTGCGTTTGCCGAGGACGTGGTGCTTGGCGAGCGCAGCATGGACGAGTGCATCGTCCATATGCGCGAACGCATGAAGGAGCTTTCCGAAAAGGAGGGCGAACCGCAATGACGGTGAAGGAGCTTAAGGACGCGCTGTCGCTCAATGCGTTTGCACTGCCGGATCAGGACTGTGAGGTTTCCGGCGGCTACGCGGGCGATCTTTTGAGCTGGGTCATGGGAAGGGCCGAGGGCGGCTCGGCATGGGTGACGATCATGTCGAATCCCAATATTGTGGCGGTGGCGCATTTGGCAGGCGTCGCCTGCGTCGTGCTCGCGGAAGGCGTTCCGCCGGACGCCGGCGTTGCGGAAACGGCAGTGCAGCGCGGCGTTAATATTTTGGGAAGCACGGAAACGGCGTTTTCTCTCTGCCACAGGATCCAGACGCTGCTATGACGCGCTTTGCCTGCGATCTGCATATTCACTCCTGCCTCTCGCCCTGCGCGGACGACGACATGACGCCGTATGCGATTGCGGGCATGGCTAAGCTGAACGGTCTGGGATTGATCGCGCTGACGGATCACAACAGCTGTCGCAATGTGCGGGTTTTTTTGGACGCATGCGCGCACTACGGTCTGATCGGCGTACCGGGCATGGAGCTGACGACGGCGGAGGATATCCACGCGATCTGTTTGTTCCCGGATGCAGGGCGTGCGGAATGCTGGTCGGAAACAGTCAAAACGAGTCTAAGTCCGGTGAAAAACCGGCCTGAGATATTCGGCAGGCAGCTTGTGATCGGGCCTGACGATGAGCCTTTATGCGAGGAAGAGAACCTCCTCATCTATGCTGCGCAGCTTTCGCTGGCGGAGGCGGCACGGGCGGTCAGAGGGCTCGGAGGCGCATTTTATCCGGCGCATATCGACAGGGAGGCCAACGGAATACTCGGCGTGCTGGGCGTTCTGCCTGTTGAACCGGATTTTCCGACGGTCGAGCTGCATGACGGCGGGCCATGTGCCGGCAAGCGTGTGGTGGTTTCATCCGACGCGCACAGGCTTTGGGAGATTGCTGAGGGCGGCTTTCCGATAGATCTGCCGGTGGATGCCGGCGCGGAGCCATGGAGCGTAAGAAACGCGCTGATACAGGTGTTGGAGGAATGATGAAGGAGCTTTCGCTGCATGTGCTGGATATCGCGCAGAACTCCGTTAAGGCCGGCGCGGAGCATCTGGGCATTTCGCTCGAGATGGACGGAGCTATGCTGCGCATTACGATTTCCGACGACGGCTGCGGCATGGAGGG
Organism: uncultured Oscillospiraceae bacterium; assembly: GCA_964496795.1. GTDB lineage: Bacteria > Bacillota > Clostridia > Christensenellales > CAG-138 > CAZCAV01. The sequence goes on along the minus strand of CAZCAV010000049.1, from coordinate 2,011 downwards.
GGACTTTCTCAGCAGCGTGACCGACCCCTTCACGACTACGCGCACGACGCGCAAGGTGGGCATGGGACTGCCGCTGTACAAGCTTGCGGCAGAGCAGACCGGCGGCGAATTTTCCATCACGTCCCGTCAGGGCGCGGATCATGGCACGGTCGTTACGGCAAGCTTTGACACGGCTAATATCGACTGCCCGCCGCTTGGCGATATGAACGAAACGGTTTTGACGCTGATACAGGGCAGTCCGGAGCTTTCGCTCGACTATCGTTTCCGAACGGACGGCGGAGAGAAGCGGCTTTCCACTGATGAAATGCGCGAGATACTGGACGGCGTGCCGTTGAACGATCCCGCGGTGCTGACATGGGCAAGAGAGTATTTATGCGAATAATACGCATTTATATACAACACGAAAGGACGGAGAGACATGAAATCGTTACAGGAATTGGCTGAGATCCGTGAAAAAATGAAGAGCAAGGTTGCTCTTCGCGAGGGTGAAAACGATATTCGCATCGTTGTCGGCATGGCGACCTGCGGCATCGCCGCGGGCGCGCGTCCCGTACTGAATACGCTTGTCGAAGAGGTCGAAAAGCAGGGCCTTTCCGACAAGGCGACCGTCACACAGACCGGCTGCATCGGCATCTGCCGGCTTGAGCCGATCGTCGAGGTGTTCGAAGCTGACAAGGAGAAGATCACCTATGTAAAGATGACGCCGGAAAAGGCTGTGCGCGTCGTCAATGAGCATATTAAGGGCGGAAAGCCCGTTTATGAATATACCATCGGGGATAATTAACGGGAGGAGAAGCCATGATTCGTACGCATGTACTGGTTTGCGGCGGCACAGGCTGCACGGCAAACGGAAGCCCCGCTATACGCGAGCGCTTTGAAGAAGAGATCAAGAGTAACGGCCTCGAGAGCGAGGTCCAGGTGGTACAGACCGGCTGCAGCGGCCTTTGCGAGCAGGGGCCGAACGTCATTATATATCCGGACTCCACGCTGTACACACATGTTTCACCGGACGATGTCGCAGAGATTGTCAGCGAGCATCTGCTCAAGGGCCGCCCTGTACACCGCCTGATTTACAAGGGCGAGAATCCGGACGCGCCCGTTTCGCTGAACGAGACGCCCTTCTACAAGGCTCAGAAGCGCGTAGCTTTGCGCAACTGCGGCGTGATCAATCCTGAGGAGATCGACGAGTATATCGGCGTGGACGGCTATATGGCGCTTGGCAAGGTGCTTACGGAAATGAAACCGCAGGAGGTCATCGACCTCATGAAAGCCTCCGGCCTTCGCGGCCGTGGCGGCGCGGGATTTCCGACAGGCATGAAATGGCAGTTTGCGGCGAACAATATCAACGATACCAAGTTTGTCGTCTGCAACGCTGACGAGGGAGACCCCGGCGCATTCATGGATCGCTCTGTGCTTGAGGGCGATCCGCACGCTGTGCTTGAGGCCATGGCCATCGCCGGCTACGCAATTGGCGCGCATCACGGTTATATTTACGTTCGCGCCGAATATCCCGTGGCGGTCAAGCGTCTGGGCATCGCGATCAGGCAGGCGCGCGATTACGGACTGTTGGGTGAGAACATATTTGATACCGGCTTCAACTTCGATATCGACATTCGTCTTGGCGCGGGCGCGTTTGTCTGCGGCGAGGAAACGGCGCTTCTGACCAGCATCGAGGGCAATCGCGGCGAGCCGCGCAACAAGCCGCCGTTCCCGGCCAACAAGGGACTGTTTGGCTATCCCACGATCATCAACAACGTGGAAACGCTCGCCAACATTCCGCAGATCATCGTCAACGGGCCCGAGTGGTTTGCTTCCATGGGCACCGAAAAATCCAAGGGCACCAAAGTGTTTGCGCTTGGCGGCAAGATCAACAACACCGGCCTTGTGGAAATCCCGATGGGCACTACGCTTCGTCAGATTCTTTTTGATATCGGCGGCGGCATTCCGAACGGCAAGGCCTTCAAGGCCGCGCAGACAGGCGGCCCTTCAGGCGGCTGCATTCCTGCTCAGC
>CAZCAV010000048.1:0-16489 GCA_964496795.1 uncultured Oscillospiraceae bacterium | reverse complement strand
AGCTGTTTACTTTCGTCATCAAGGAATTACAGCGCCAATTTCACAGGGATAACGCCGTTGAATATGATCCCAAACGTCCGCAAACGTATTACGCCGGCATGATCGACCAGACGTTTTGCTTTGTTGATCAAAATAAAGCGATGGTCACAAGCGTAATTAAAGGCGGTTCGTCCCATATTTTGTTGGGTATTCTTTCCGAACAGATTGAAGCAGATGTGCTGCGTGAGTTCCGTGAAGATGAGAAGCGCGGAGCCATCCTGCCGGGTAAGTCTGCGCTGCTGGCCCCGCTTTTTACGGGTGCGCTCATATATCTTGTCAAGTGGTGGGTTATGCACGATTTGGAAATGCCCAAGGAAGCAGTTGTAAGCGAATATGTCAACTTACTCAGAATGCTGTAGACAAAAACGCACACGGTCCACGAAAAAGCCGCCCTTGCGCACCTGCAAGAGCGGCTTTGTACGCCCATTATTCGCCTGCTTTTGCCGCAAGCGCATTTGGAATAGAGGTTTTCAGGATCAGAAGAAGATTATGGACCGCTGTTTCCCGCGGATACGGGAAATCCTCGTTGAACATATTGATCAGGTTGCCGGCGATGGCCTCGGTATAGAAGTCCGCGAGGAAGCGTTTGAAATCCTCATCTACACGAACGCCGGCGTCCGCTCCGGCGCGGTCGATGACCGTTGAAACCACATTGATAAAATCGGAATAGAAGAAACGGCGCATCTCCTCCCGGCCTATGGAATCATAGGCGCAGGAGAGGATATGGCGGTTAGCGTTCACATAGTCTATCACAAAGGTCACCGCGTCCTCTGCGTTCATCAAAAGATCGAAGCCCTTTACGACCTCGACAGCCTCACGCTCCAGCATCCACTTCAAAAGCGCATAGATATCTTCAAAATGATAGTAAAAGGTTTTGCGGTTTACGCCGCAATCCTTTACTATGTCGTTGACCGTTATTTTAGAAAACGGTTTCTCCATCATGATCTTCTTGAGCGATTCCGCGAGCGCCCGTTTTCTCTTTTCCGCTGCCGCGTCATAGTGCATGTTCTTTCGCCTCCGTCCCATTCATTGTATTCGATTCAAGCGAAAATGCAATGGCCAAAACCGCCCATGTGTCCTAAATTCAGATTTCAATTCCGTACCCCAATTTTGATACGATGTCCGGTTTTTCGCAAATTCACCCAAAGGAGTGATTTTGACCGTTCTCTGCTATCGCTGCCATTTTGTAGAATAAAGCAAATCTGACAGGCGGTGGACAAATTGAAATGAAAAACGGGGTTTATCAATACGCGATCGAAATGCAGGTGCCGATCGGATCAAGGTATGGACGGCTTATATTGGAAATATACGATGAAATCATCAGCGGCACGCTCACTTTGTTTCGGCAGACGCTGCCAATCCGTGCGGGAAAGTGCGTCGGCAATCAGGTGCATTTTACCGGCGATATGAAAACATTGATGTATACGCTTCCCTATCAGGCGGAGGGAACGATCAGCAACGTGTCGACTGAGTTGGTGTTTCACACAGAGAAGGGCCGTTTTCCAGCAACAGGAACGGTATTCACCCGGGATGAGGGAGATACAAAGCAGGCATGAGTAAACAAACCGGCAATAAGGACGGCGACAGCTTCCTGATAAAGCTCGCAAGCTTTATCGTTGACAAGAAAAGTCTTATATTTTTAATCTTTGCGATCCTGCTGGTCTTCTCCGCTTTCTCCAGAAACTGGGTGGAAGTGGAAAACGCACTGGACGTCTATTTGCCTGACGATTCCGAGACGCGCCAGGGGATCAACGTCATGGACGAACAGTTCACGACATTCGGGACCGCCGAGATCATGTTCGCGAACGTCACCCTCGCTGAGGCGCAGGCGATAGACGGGCAGCTCTCCTGCATGGACGGCGTTCAGAGCGTGGATTTCGACAACAGCGCCGATCACTACAACAATGTGTCCGCATTATACGCGGTAACGTTTGATTACGACGAGGATGACGAGAGGTGCCTTACTTCTCTCGATGCGATCACACAAGCATATTCGGCTTATGACACCTATATTTCCACGGATCTGGGCAACGCCGCCGCGGAGTCTCTATCCTCCGAGGTCAACGTTATTATGATATTTGTTGCGATCATCGTGATCGCGGTGCTGATATTCACCTCCCAAACCTATGCGGAAGTGCCGGTGCTTTTGTTGACCTTCGTTTCCGCTATGGTGATCAATATGGGCACAAACTATCTTATGGGAAAGATATCCTTTGTTTCCAACTCCGTGACCAGCGTTTTACAGCTCGCGCTGTCGCTTGACTATGCGGTCATATTCTGCAACCGTTTCAAAGAAGAGCATCAGTCCTTGCCAACGCGCGAGGCCGTTATTGTGGCGCTGAGCAAGGCGATACCGGAAATATCCGCTTCCAGTCTGACAACGATCGGCGGACTTTGCGCCATGATGTTCATGGAGTTCAAGATCGGCCCCGACCTTGCGATATGTCTCATCAAGTCCATCTTCATTGCACTGCTTTCCGTGTTTTTCCTCATGCCCGGGCTGCTTGTGCTGTTTGCACCGCTGATGGATAAATCGCATCACCGCAGCTTTATTCCCAAGGTGCCATTCGTAGGGAAATTTGCTTATGCAACAAGACGCGTGATCCCTCCAATGTTTATTCTCATTCTGGCCGCTGCCTTGTTTCTTTCAGGGAACTGCCCTTATGCGTACGGTCAGGACAACATATCGACGCCTCAACAGAACGATACGCAGATCGCAAAAGAAATGATTGAAGAAAACTTCTCCGCTTCCAATATGGTGGCACTGGTCGTACCTGCCGGAGATTATGAAGCGGAAGCCGCCGTACTTGGCGATCTCGATAAATATCCCGAAGTGGATTACACGATGGGGCTGAGCAACATTGAGGCCATGGACGGATATATGCTCACCGACAAGCTCAATCCGCGGCAGTTTTCCGAGCTGACCGATCTTGATTACGAGGTGGCGCAGCTGATATACACGGCCTATGCGACCGAAAATGAAGAATATGGCAAGATCGTTGGCGGCCTGTCTACCTACAGCGTACCCCTGATGGATATGTTCCTATTTGTGCATGACCAAATAGAGGACGGATATGTAACGCTCTCCGACGATCAAAAGCAGGAAATGGACGACGCATACAAGCAGATGTACAATGCCAAGCTGCAGCTCTCGGGAGAGGAATACAGCCGGATGCTGGTGTATCTCACACTCCCGCTCGGGAGCGACACGACCTACGCATTCCTCGACACCATGCGTGATACCGCCCAAAGCTATTATCCGGAGGGAAACGTCTATGTCGTCGGCAACGCCACGACAGAATACGATTTTGAAAAATCCTTCAGCACGGACAACACCGTCGTGTCGATCGTGTCCATTCTGATCGTTCTTATCGTACTGCTGTTTACGTTCAAATCGGCGGCGATGCCGATTCTTCTGATCCTCGTTATCCAGGGCAGTATCTGGATCAACTTCTCCGTTCCCGCCATTACGGGGAACGAGATCTTCTTTATGAGCTATCTTGTGGTAAGCTCCATCCAGATGGGCGCGAACATCGACTACGCCATCGTCATCGGCAGCCGGTTTATGGAGCAGAAAAACAAGATGTCCAAGCAGGACGCTATCATTGAAACGATGAATTTTGCTTTTCCTACCATCATCACCTCCGGCAGCATATTGGCTGCGGCGGGTATTCTGATCAGCAACATGACCTCGGATGCAGCCATCACAGGCATCGGCTGTATCGGCCGCGGCACGATCATATCCATGCTGCTTGTTATGTTTGTTCTTCCTCAGGTCCTGCTTATTGGTGAAAAGATCATTGACAAGACCTCCTTTGTCGTCAAAAGTGCCGTTAAGCAAAAACGGGCAAGCGGAAAAGTCAGGATAGACGGCGTCGTGCATGGAGACATATCGGGCGTTGTCAGCGGCACGATGCACGCAACGGTGGACGGAGATGTGAACGTCAAGCTGATCTCCGGTTCTGCACTGGAGGACGGGGGTGAAGATGAGGGTGAAAAAGATGATGAGAAATAAAAACAGACGCCTCCGGCGGCAGTTCATGGCCATCGCGCTGAGCCTGCTTATGGTTCTCGGTGTCGCCGCGACCGCGCTGGCTGCACAGGGTGAAACGGACGATACCGACTCGGCGACCGGGGATGCTGCCGATACAGCGACAGGGGACGCTGCCGCTGATGAAACAACGCCTGTGCCGGAAACGATCAACTATGAAACGGTCTATATCGACGATGCGGATGATCTGATTGCGCTTGCAAAGAACTGCACGCTGGACACCTGGTCGAGAGATAAGAGGGTCGTCCTGCGTGCAGATATTTCCCTTGAAAACACGCAATTTGAAACGATCCCCATATTCAGCGGAATATTTGACGGCGGCGGATATACGCTCGACGGTCTGAACCTGACCGGCAGCTTCTATCCGTCCGGCCTTTTCGGGATCATTCAGGCCGGAGCGGTTGTGAAAAGCCTGAACGTTAACGGCACGGTTTCGCCGTCGGGCGACGCCGATGCTGTCGGAGGGATTGCGGGGATCAACTACGGGACGATATCCGACAGCACCTTTACGGGGACCGTAAATGGGAAAAGCAGCACCGGCGGCATCGCGGGGATCAATAGCATGACGGGATATATCCAAAGCTGCAAGTCCTACGGAGGCGTATTCGGACAGCATGCGACAGGCGGTATCACCGGCACAAATCTCGGTGTGGTAATTAGATGCGTCAACGCATGTTATGTCAATGTCGCGAGCGTTGATCCAACCTTTGCGCCTGAGGATCTCGCAGTCGATCTGACAAAAAGCGTTGCACAATTTGCGTCAACGGACGGCTTGAATACCTCCACCGACACCGGAGGGATCGTGGGCTATTCATCCGGCTCGATCCAAAGCTGCTCAAACAGCGGAGCGATCGGCTATCAGCACATCGGCTACAACGTGGGAGGTATTGCAGGCAGAAGCTGCGGCTATATCGCAATATGCAAAAACACGGGAGCCGTATGCGGACGGAAGGACGCAGGCGGTGTTGTTGGGCAGATGGAGCCTTACATTGACGCAAATCTCTCCATGAACCTGCTTGCGGAGTTGAAAGCTGAAATCGATGAGCTGACCGCTTTAATCGACAAAGCCATCGACGATACGGACGGAAGCGTGCAAAGTGCATCTTCACGGCTCAACAAAATGGCCGACTATATGGACGCCGCGGCAAACGCGGTAGGCAACATGACGGCATATGCAAGCGTGGTAAGCACGGTAACGGGCGAGGGCTTGGCAAGCAGCAGCGGAAGCGGAGACGCGACCGCGCCATCCGTTTCCGTCAGCGGCGATATTGGTTCGGGTGTTGAGGTCAGCGGCGATCCGGTTTCCGCCGGAGGGGAAAGCGCCGCAAGCGCCGTGGGAACGGTCAGCGCAACATCGCAGATCAAGGTCAATGCCTCACAGCACAAGCTGTCCGCCGCGCTTTCCGGCATGACCAAAGAGCTGCGCCTGCTCAACGGTGAAATGTCCGGCGCATCCACCACGCTTTCCGATGATGTTCGCGCCATCAACGATCAGGCCGACAGGATTGCCGATACCGCTATGGCGCTCTTTACAGCGGTGGAAACCGGCGACACGGATTCTCTCATAACGGACGCATCGGATGTGGACATCGACGCCGTCACCTACGGCAAGGTAACACTCTGCAATAACATCGGCAAAGTATACGGGGATATCGACGTCGGCGGCATTGCAGGTTCCATGGCCATCGAATACGAGCTTGACCCGGAGGACGATGTTTCCTCCGACCTGTCAGCCGGCGTACAAAGCAGGTATGAGCTCAAGGCCATCATCATGGGCTGCGAAAGCAGCGGCGACATCACAGCGAAGCGGGATTGCGTCGGCGGAATATGCGGGCGCATGGATCTTGGCCTGATCCTGCGTGCAAACGGATATGGAAGCGTCACAAGCGAGAGCGGAGATTATGTCGGCGGTATCTCCGGCTTTTCAAGCTCCACCATACGAAGCTGCTATGTAAAATGCACGCTTTCCGGGCGCAACGACATCGGCGGCGTGACAGGCTCGGGAAGCGACGCGGATGAAAACCGCGCGGGAAGCATGACCGAAAAGTGTTATGTAATCGTACGGATCACAGACGCTTCGCAGTACGCGGGCGCCGTTTCCGGCAGCGATAAAGGCGAGTTTGCCGACAATTACTTTGTATCCGACGATCTGACAGGCCTTGGAATGGCGAGCTATTCGGGACGGGCGGAGCCCATCGCCTATGCAAAGCTGGTCAAGGAACCGACCGTGCCCATAGAGCTGCGCGGCTTTACCCTGCGCTTTGTTGCGGATGGCGTCGTTATAGATTCAAAAGTCTTCCAGTACAACGACAGCTTTGATTCGGATATCTTTCCCCCAATACCGCCAAAGGAAGGGTATTACGCCGTTTGGGACACGCAAATGCTTAATAACCTTCGCTTTGATACGGTCGTTACCGCCGTGTATACGCCGTATATCACCGCACTGTCCAGCGAGGATACACGCGGAAACGGGCGGCCGATCCTGTTTGTCGAAGGCGCTTTTTGCGATCAGGACAGCCTGTGTATGAGCGCAGAGGCAAAAACGCCGCAGGAATTCAGCGAGCTGCCCGCGAGTTTGCAAGAAGCGGCTGAAAAGTATTTCTCATGCTTTGAGCGCGGAGAGCTTCCGGCGTCGTATATATGCCGTGAAATCGTGGAGCAGTGGCAGATCGAGTTGCCGGATGACGGACAGGCGACGCATACAGTGCGCTATCTGTCGCCGGATGAGCGCGCCTCGAATCTCAAGGTTTTCTGTAAGCAGGACGGCGCATGGAAGGAACTCAAAAGCGAAGAAATCGGCAGCTATCTTTCGTTTACGGTCAGCGGCAGTCAAGCCGAGATCGCCATACTCTCTGTTTTGCCGATTTGGTGGATTTGGCTGATAGCGGCAGCGCTTCTGCTGTTCATCATTCTTTTAATCGCACATGGGATCAAAAAAGCGAAACGACGCAGAAAGAAGAACGGAAGAGACGATTCGACAGGGCCTGAAAAGCATAAGGCATCGAAAAAACATAAAAATCATTTACTGCGCGCGCTCATTGCCGTTCTTCTGCTTCTTTGTGCCGCCGTTGCATTTCTGCTTTTCTTGAATTCTGACTTCGGAACGGGACTCGGGGCGCTGCGCTTACTGCGATCCTTCTCGGCAAAGGATTCCGTTTCCATGGAGCTTGAAGTAAGCGCCGGAATCGGAAGCGAGCAGCTCAGTACGGAAGCACTCATAGATCGTGTTACCGAATCCGATCACCAAATTTCCTGTATCACGCAAAGCGGCGTCACGCTGTATTATGCCGACGGCTCGGTCTATCTTGGAAACGGGAAGGGCTATCAAGCTTCCGGGCTGTTCCCGGATTATTCCCTGCTCCTTGAGCGCGCCGCCGACCTGTATGAAAGCGCCGATATCAGCCGCGAATCGGACGGCGAAAACAACATCTATACGATCACCGCGCAAGGTGAGAATGCAAGGAGCCTGTTATCACTGCTGCTTCCCGCCTTTTCGGATCAGCTGTCGTCTGTGGACAGCATGACGGTCAAGCTGGTTTCCGCAAACGGCACTTTGTCCCAAATGCAGTTTTCAGGTGGCGGCAAGTTGAACGACGAAGACGGCACGGCTGTTTCAGTCCTTGCTACGCTGACGGTGCTTGCGTCCGCAAATGACTCCAAAGTGCCGCAGGCGGTCCTTGATTCCGTGCTCGCAGGCAGTGCTTGCGACGAGGAGCTTGGCGAAACGGTATTCCGCCTTCTGAAAGCTTTTTCCGAGTGGAATGCCCGTGATCCGCTTTTCGCCGATATCCAACTGGAAGCGGATTGCGGTCCGCTGCTTCTCAATACGGAGCTTACTTATTTTAAGACGGTATCGGATGGGCTCACGGTCAACTGTATCCGCAAGAACGGTTTATCCCTCTATTTTACAACGGATGCGGTCTGTCTTGCGGACGGATCCGCCGCGCCGGATTCGGAAGCGTCAAGCACGAAGTGTTCAGAGCTTTTGGATATTGCATACGAGGCGCTTCTAAACGGCACCGCAGCCTGCGAGGAAGCCGACGGAACTTACACCTATTCGCTCTCACTTACCGAGGATGCAATGCGCCGCGCCGCAAGCGCGATTGCTCCCGATACGGAGGCCATGGACATAAGCCTGACGGCGGGGAGCATTCAGCTGGACATTGTAAACGGGACGGTCAATGCGATAAGGTTCAGCATTTCCGGCAGCACGCAGATCGTTCTCACGCAAGCGCAGACATCTCTTGATGCTGAGATGTCCTTCCTATCCAATATGACCGGCGACGATTGTGCAGTACCGGACGCCGTGTTGAGCGCCTTAAAAAAATAGAAGGAGCGTGGAAATATGGGCACGAAAGTCATTTGTATTTCAAGAGAGTTCGGAAGCGGCGGACATGAGCTCGGCGTTCTGGCTGGCGCCAGACTTGGAATCAAGGTATATGAAAAGGAGCTTTTGCACATGGCCTGCCGCTACGGGGACGTAGCGGAAAAAACGCTGCGGGATTCCGATGAAAGAGCAACGAACCCATTTTTATTTCAAGGCGTGTTCGAGGGGAACTATCATGTGATACGCGGACTTCCCACCTCGGAGGTGCTGTTCTCCCTGCAAAGCCATGAGATCATGCGCATAGCCAAACGCGAGGACTGTATCATCGTCGGACGCTGCGCAGATTTCGTATTGCGGAACGAAACGGACGTAAGGCTTCTTCGCGTATTCGTTTCCGCTCCCATTGCGTGGAGGATCAAGCGCAAAATGGAACAGGAGCAGCTCTCAAAAGATAAAGCTTCGCGGCTCGTAAAAAAGATGGACAAGCAGCGCAAGCTGTATTACGAGCACTATACGGGCCACCCTTGGGGCGAGCCGCAATATTATGATGTGAACATAGACGTATCTCAGGCGGGAATAGAGACGGCGGTCGATCGGATAACGCAATGGTATTGTGGCTTGTAATCTGCGAATATCAACGGTATGGCGGCATTTAGAATCTATTCCCTAAAACCGCGGCGTGCTCAAGGCCAGTTTGCATCTGCCCTGAGCAGCCATTTGACGATCGCAAGGATTAAGTTTTCTTGCTTTCAATCAGCATCGCCAGCGTTTCATACAGCTTGTCCGGTTCAATAGGCTTGGACAGATGTGCGTCCATGCCCGCATCCAGACTCTTTTTTACATCTTCATCATAGGCATTCGCACTCATAGCGATGATCGGAATCGTCTTTGCGTCAGATCTGTCAAGGGCACGAATCGCTTGCGTGGCCGCTAGGCCATCCATCACGGGCATGCGGATATCCATGATAATGGCGGTGTAAAACCCAACCGTGCTTTCCAGAAATGCAGCAAGAGCTTCAGCACCGTCCGAGGTACATTGAACCTCGTAGTTTTTCTTCTGCAGCAGGCGTGTAATGATCTCCTGATTCAGCTGGTGATCCTCTGCAAGCAGAATCCTCATCAACCGTTTCTCCGTTTTATGCGCGGATGCGCTTTCCCGGGCCGCATCGCGGTTATCCCGCCATGCTCGGCGCTGCGCTTCCGTGGCTATTGGCATGGGAAGCATAAGCGTGACCGTAGTACCTTTGCCAAGTGCGCTCTCAATATGAATGGCGCCGTGCATGAGATCCACGATCTGTCTCGTAATACTCAGGCCCAAGCCGGTACCGGCGTAAGCATTGACATTTTCCGCCCGTTCGAAGGGGATGAACAGCTTTTTCTGGAATTCCTCGCTCATGCCGATTCCCGTGTCCTGAATCACGAAATCGCAGGTCAGCACGCCGTCTTTCACACGGTTGTTTTTCACCAGCAATGAAACGCTCCCGCCTTCCGGCGTATATTTGATCGCATTGGAAAGAAGGTTGTAGAAGATCTGGTTGAACCGCGTAATATCCACATACACATCGTAGCCTGTCGTTCCTTTGTCCCAATCGAAGTGAATCCCTCGCTGCTTGCAGAGCGGAGCTGTCATGCTGTCCATATAGTTGACAAACTCAGCGTGCGTATAGACGGAAGGACTGAGCGTCATTTTCCCGCTTTCGATCCGCGACATATCCAGCACATCGTTGAGCAGGCCCAAAAGGTAATGTCCGGACATCTTGATTTTGCTCAGGTCGTCCTTCAGCAGCTCCGGCTGCTCGAGCTCCTCCAGAGACAGATCGGTCAAATTCAGAATTGCTGTCATCGGGGTGCGGATGTCGTGGCTCATATTCGAGAGGAATTCGCTTTTCGCGCGGCTGGAGCTGTCCGCCCGCGCCGCCTCGGCGCGCAGCTGGCGGTTGAGTCGATTCAGCTTTCGCACATTCCAGATCACTAATGAAACGACGAGCAGCATCAGTGCAACTGCCAAAACCAGAAGCTCCCGGCGATGAGATCGGACGTAATCCTGTATAGTTGCGTTCCTGTTCGAGGCGCGGCTGATATTGTCCACAAGAAGCTGCGTGTGCTGCTCATCTGTGATGGCGGACAGCGATTTATTGAGTATGGATGCAAGCAGCGGGTCCGCATAATTTGAAATGCCGAAACCGAACCGATAGCTTGTGCCTGCGAGAAACAGCGAGTTCAATTTGGAATAGTCGGCATGATCCAGAAATATCCCCGCACTGTTGGACGGGATCAGAGTATAATCCGCTTCTCCTTTTGCCACGGCATCCAAGCAAGCATGAAAGGAATCGGCATAAATGATATTGGTATAGCCATTACGCTGCGCGACCCAATCAAAGAGCGGATATCCGGTTTTTAAGATCATCTTTCCGGACATTGCGGCGTTTGCTTTATTGTCGTCTCTTGTAACGAACGCCATCCCGTTGTCATAGAAGGAATCCGAGGTCGATATTTCAAGGGAGTTGGTAAAACCGCTGAGGCATACAACGGAAGCGATCATCTGTACCGCATCGCTTCGCAGCTGCGCATTGAGGGTAGCAACATCCTCGCGGGGCACAAAGGCGAAGGAAAGACCAGTGTTTTCCGAAATCAGCGCCAGAGTGTCCGGAATCAGGCCGCAATATGTTCCGGTGGATTCGTCATAATACTCGACAGGCGCCATATCCGTCGAAATGGCCACCGTGATTTCGCCCGCTGATTCCACATATTTAAGCTCCGCTTCGGATAACGACGTCTGGATGCGGATATCCCCGTAGTATTTCTGGTCCAACTGCATTTCGTAATACGGCTGCTCCAGATGAATGTATTCCACAGCCGCATCGAGTTCGGTTTTCAACTCGGGACGATCTTTGCTGATACAGAAATAAAGCGGCGTTCTGTTAATGCGGGCGATCACCTTATATGCTGCCTCGCTGCGTATATTGCTCATCAGGATCGCATCCACTTCATCGGCCGCCAACGCTTCCTTTGACTCCGCATCTGTGTCATATTCCACAAACTCAGCTGTTACTCCGTATTCCGCCAGCTTCTGCTCCGTCTGCTCAATGCGCACGCTTCCTGTAAGCGCGGCAATTCGGATACCCTCGTACGCCGAGAAGTCGTTATAGGCATAGTCTTCATTTCCCGGCATGGTACAAAGAATGGTTCCCCCTTCGCCCATACTATCTTCCGAATAGAGCCAGAGGTCTGCGCGCGCCTCCGTATACTGTGAGCCCGCCATTAGGTCGATCTCACCTGTTTGCAGCGCGTCAGATGCGTCACTAAATGACATTTCTACAAATTCATAGTTCCATCCGGTGTACTTCTGAATCTCCATCAGATACTCATACGCATAGCCATAGACAGAGCCGTCTTCCTCCATGTTGAGAAAGTTGGGATAATCAATCACCGCAACGCGCACCGCATCGCTCTCTAAAGCAAAGCAGGGGGCAGCGCACAGCAGCAGGATGATCATTGTCAGGCCAACAGCGCAGATTCTTTTCATGATTCTCTCACTTTCAATAATGATGGAATGCTTGATCCAATGGTTCCCCCGATGAGAAAGCCCAACTGCCGGATCAAGTTTCATTGCTTCCCGATGCGGCCGTTTTATCTCCTGCGTTCCTTGCGGCGTTGGTTCTTACATGCTTCTCTATCGTATCATACAAAGTTTTTGCTTCGAATGGTTTTGATAAGTGCGCGTTCATGCCGGCTTTTATCGACAATTCACGATCTTCCGCAAAGGCGTTTGCCGTCATGGCAATGATTGGCACGCTCGCTGCGTCTGATCTGTCAAGCGCGCGGATGGTTTTTGCCGCAGTCAGCCCGTCCATTACCGGCATGCGGATATCCATGAGAATAATGTCGAAGGTGTCTTCCGCCGACTTGGAAAACAAGTCTACGGCCAGTTTTCCGTTTTCAGCGGTCGTCACGCGCATGCCGCGGTTTTCCAAAAGTCTTTTGGCGATCACAGTATTCGTGGGATGATCTTCCGCAAGCAATACATGCACGCCTGTCAAGTCAACCTGCCTGGGTTCAATGACCGCAGCTTCAGGTCCGTTTGCAATTCTATGGGAAAGCCGTACCGTTGCTTTTGTTCCTTTCCCGACCTGGCTTTGTATTGTGATGGTGCCGCCCATCAATTCCACCATGTTTTTTACGACCGCAAGGCCCAGCCCGGTACCCGGGACATTTGCGGCCTTGCCGCTTTCTTCCCGGGCGAAGGGCTCAAATAAGTGCTTCTGAAATTCCTCGCTTATGCCGATCCCATGATCCTGCACGATAATCTCAAAACACTGCCTGCCGTCCTTAACCTCAAGATCCTTCACCGACCATGTGACAGTAGAATGCTTCGGTGAAAACTTGATGGCGTTATTCAGCAGGTTCAGGTAAATCTGTCTGGTTCTGAGTTTGTCGCAATAAACGAAGCGAGTGTCCCCGTGTGGAAATTCGGTTTGCAGGGTCATATCCTTTTCCTGGAGCAGCGGCTGGAGCATCTCAACAACCGTCCCGAAAAATGCAGGTGAATCAATAACCTCTTCATGCAGAACAACCTTGTTGTTTTCGATCCGGCTCATATCCAGAATGTCGTTGATCAGGCCCAGCAGATACTTTCCGGATTCATCGATCTGTGTAAAGGCCTCCCTTACCTCGGCATTGGTTCCCGCCGAGAGCCCGATTTCGGAAAAGCCGAGGATCGCATTCATGGGCGTCCGGATTTCATGACTCATGCGGGATAGAAATTCGCTCTTTGCATTGGTTGCCCGAACCAGATCGTCGTTCTTTTTTATCAGCGCATCCGTATACTTCTTTTTCTGTCGATTCCACAGGATAATGCTCAGACTGAAGATCAGCAAAATCGCGATAAAAAAGCAAATCACCTGCCGGCTCGCGTATATTTTCTCTCCGATGGATGGGGAATAGTATTCGTATGTCGTATATTTGTCAACGATGCCGTTGATTTCATCCGTACTGAGACGGGCGATCCCGTAATTGAGGATAATGGTAAACCCAACGTCCACAGTGGCAGTGGCCGCAATGTGATATGGCAATTCGGCAGAATACGACTGGATGATCTTGATGTCGTCGTAATAAGGACTGTTGAGCAGCTCATACATCAGATAGGTATCTAAAGCAATGCCGTCTGCCCGTCCCCTTCTGACGGCTTTGATACATTCCTCAATGGTGTCAAAGCTGAGGATCTCAATGTCCGGCACTTCACGCGTCAGCGTCGAAACCAATCCCCGAAAGCTTTTCGGCACGGCGATCACAGGGTTTCTGTCCTTTGGAAGCGACGCCCCGTTTTTTGTGGCAAAATTGACGTCCGAAGCCAGAATATCATTCGTCACGAATGACACGGTCCCCTCGTCGGCGTCCACCTCATTCAGAGACGTCAGAACCAAATCGACATCGGGATCGGTGATGGAATCAAATGGCGACGCCAGCTCGCCGCCCGACACATAATGAAAGGAAAGGCCGGTCTTCTGGGCGAGCAGATCCAGAATGTCAATGGCGATCCCCGAAAACTCACCGGTGCTCTCGTCCATGTAGGTTACCGGATACCTGTCCGGCGCTACAACCACATTGAAAGTTCCGACTGATTCGATCAGCTTTGCCTGCTGCTTTGTGTACGGAGTCGCCGCGCGTTCTGAAAACCATTTCGTACTGAGATCGGGCTCAAAATACGGGTGGTTTGACTGAATGGTCAGCAGCGCGTCGTTCAGCACGGCCAGTTCGTCGTCCCTTCCGCGCAGCATGGCT
The DNA here is from genome assembly GCA_964496795.1 of uncultured Oscillospiraceae bacterium. GTDB lineage: Bacteria > Bacillota > Clostridia > Christensenellales > CAG-138 > CAZCAV01. The sequence continues at coordinate 2,291 of CAZCAV010000048.1, read as the reverse complement.
ATCAGCCCGTCGCTGTATCCGAATTTTGCCAGGGTCTTGTAATCCGCTTCGACATCCATGATATTACTGGTGATCGCATCGACCGTGCCGCTTTCCAGCGCCGTTTTGCATTCGTCTGTCGTTTCATAAAGGACGAGTTGGGGAGACAAGCCCCTCTCGGCAAAGAATGTCTGAACGCTGTCCGCCTTCTGCACAGACGGAGTCATGGCGATCTTCAGGCTGTTGATCGTCTCGTAATCCTCATAATACAGTTCAACGGATGAAGCAAGCGCCATCACGGCCATGTAGTTCTCGATAATATGCGCGCTTGTCCGGATATAGGGCGACGCGTCGGGGTCCGAGGGCGCAGTGGACGGCACGACGATATCGACCTCTCCGCTTTTCAGCGCAGGAAACGCGTTTTCCCATGCGCCGACATCGACAAAGACAAACCGATAACCGGTATGTACGGATAATTCCCTGAAGTAATCGATCCCATACCCCACCATTTCGCGCTCTTCATTGTACTCGAAAAAGCCGGGAAGCTCAGTGAACGCCACGGTCAAAACCTTTTTCGATGCCTCCTCTGCCATGGCCGGCAGGCCCGTCGCCGTGCATAACACGACGGCGACGAGCAGTGATGCAATTCGTCTTAGCTTCATTTCCTCTGAGCCTCCTCGTTATCCCGCGCCGAGCCGCCTGTTTGGCCCGTACTCGCTTTGGTTCACTATATTTTACCAGAGCAAGCTGCAATCTGATTCGTACCTGCTCCGTGGTCGTGGGCTTGTACAGAAAACCGTCCGCGCCCCGGTTTCATGATATCCCGATCAAATTGACTGAATCACAGGCCGTCTGAGGCTCACGGATCACCCTATCGCGTCGATTACCTCTTTGTAATCCTGCTTCACCGCACAAAGCAGTTTCTCTGCTTTCTCCAGGCGGTCACTCCGCAATTCCTCGACAAGGGGAAACAGATCATCATAGAGCCGATTCATGCTGAGATTGCCAGCAACACCCTTGAGCGCGTGCGCAAATGCAAAGGCTGCTTTCACATCCTGCTGTTCAATGGACTCGCACATTCCCGCAAAATTGGGATCTGTCGGAAATTTGGTCAGGAATTTTTCATAGATCTCCGCATTTCCGCCAAACCGTGCGATGCCTTCGTTGGCGCTGATCCCGGCCTTTGAGAGTTTGTATCGGTTCATAGCGCTTTGCTCCTCTCTCGGCTTTCGTCTGCCTGATCGAATGCCGTTTCCAGGGTCTTATAAAGCACCTTCGTCTCGATGGGCTTCGCAATATGGCCGTTCATGCCCGCATCAAGCGCTGCCGTAACATCTTCGGAAAAGGCGTTTGCCGTCATGGCGTAGATGGGAATCGTTTTTGCATCAGGTCGGTTCATGCTCCGAATGAGCTTGGTCGCGTCATACCCATCCATGACCGGCATGTTGATATCCATCAATATGCAATCGTATTCCCCTTCGGCAGACTTTTGGAACATCTCCGTCGCCTGACGGCCATCCTCCGCGCAGGTGACGTTGACGCCAACCATCTGCAAAAGCTTGACTGCCACCTCCAGATTCAGCGCGACATCCTCGGCAACCAACACATGCCTGCCGCTGAAATCGTAGTTTCCTTTTTCCTTTTTTGCATCGATCTTTGTGTAGTCTCCGCCCGAGATGCGCATCAGCGCATTGAACAGTGTGGACTGGAACAAAGGCTTGGAAATGAAATAATTGGCTCCCGCCGCCTTTGCGGAGGACTCCACTTCATTCAGGTCATAGGCCGACACGATAATGACGATGGTGTCCTCTCCAAAGATATCCCTGATCTTCTGCGTGACCTCTACGCCGTCCATGTCCGGCATTTTCCAGTCAACCAGGCAGAGCTTGTACGGATCGCCGGCGTCCTCCGCTATGCCCAACGCTTCCAGCGCCGCCTCGCCTGTCGTTACATATTCGTGCCGCACGCCCAGTCGTTCCAGAAGGATCCCGCTATATTCGCAGGATTCCCTGTCATCATCCACCACCAGCGTGCGGATATCGGCAAAGCCTGTGGTATCGGCCGGCCGGCTTTCCTCGTGCGCGCCGAACGGGATATCCACCGTAAAGACTGAGCCTTTTCCCTGCGTGCTCTGGACGCTGATGGAGCCGCCCATCATCTGAGCCAGATTCTTGGTGATGGAGAGCCCCAGACCGCTCCCGCCGTGCTTTCTGGCCGTTGCCGCGGACTCCTGCTCAAAGGGCTTGAACAGCCGCTCCTGCCCCTATTCCCGAATTGATGGACAAAAAAGCATTCGTTATAATGGAAAGGAA
>CAZCAV010000047.1:12924-16904 GCA_964496795.1 uncultured Oscillospiraceae bacterium | reverse complement strand
TAAGGGCCAGAAGGCCCGCTCCGGCAGCAAAAAGAACGGCTTTGAAGGCGGCCAGATGCCGCTTGCGCGTCGTTTGCCGAAGCGCGGCTTCACCAACATTTTTGCAAAGGAATATACCATCGTCAACGTATCCGACCTCGACCGTTTGGACAACGGCACCGTCGTGACGGCCGAGCTGCTTAAGACGCAGGGCGTAATCAGCAAGATCGAAAAAGACGGCCTGAAGGTTCTCGGCGGCGGCAAGCTGACCAAGAAGCTGGACGTGAAGGCGGCGAAGTTCTCGCAGTCCGCGCTCACGGCCATCAAGGAAGCAGGCGGAAGTGTTGAGGTGATTGGCTGATGTTCAAGACCTACGTCAATGCGTTCAAGATCAAGGAGATTCGCAAAAAGCTGCTTTTGACGCTGCTTTTGATCGTGATTTACCGGCTTGGCTGCTTTATCCCGATTCCCGGCGTCAACACAGCGCTGCTGGCGCAAGCGGTTCAGGACTATGATATCCTAGGGTTTTTGGACCTCTTGACCGGTAGTTCCTTCAGCCAGTTCACGCTGTTTGCGATGGGCATTTCGCCCTACATCACGGCGTCCATCATACTGCAGCTGCTCACCATCGCCATTCCGGCGCTCGAGCGGCTCTCCAAGCAGGACGACGGCCGCCAGAAGATCGAGCGCATCACGCGCTACACGGGCGTGGGCCTGGCGCTGGTGCAGTCGCTCGGCATCTTCCTCGGCCTCGGCAGCAGCTATGTCGTCAACCCGGGCTTCTTCACCTATGCGGTCATCGGCGTCTGCGCGACGGCCGGTACGGCATTCTTGATGTGGCTCGGCGAGCGCATCACGGAGAACGGCATCGGCAACGGCATTTCCATGCTGATATTTGCCTCCATCGTTTCCCGCGTGGTGCCGACCGTCAAGGGTTGGTTTGAACAGCTGTTCCGCGGCGTCATGCCCATCTGGGCATTTGCGGTGCTGCTGGTGCTCGTGGTCGGCCTGATCACGCTCGTGACCTGCGTGGACCGCGCACAGCGCCGCATTCCGGTGCAGTACGCCAAGCGCGTTGTGGGCCGCAAGATGTACGGCGGCCAGAGCACCTATCTGCCGATCAAGGCCAACGCCAACGGCGTGCTGCCGCTGATCTTTGCCATGACCTTTATCCAGTTCCCCGGCATGATCGCGCAGTTCTGGCCGAACAGCGGCTTTTACAGCTTTTACACAAAGTACCTTGGCTCCACGAGCGTCGTGTACTTCATTGTGTACGGTCTGCTGATCATCGCCTTCGGCTATTTCTATTCGAGCATTACCTTTAACCCGATAGAGATGTCGAAGAACCTGCAGCAGAACGGCGGCTTTATCACGGGCATCCGTCCCGGCAAGCCCACGAGCGACTATCTGGCGAAGATCTCCGGCCGGCTGACGCTGTTTGGTTCGCTGTTCCTGGCGCTCATCGCCATACTGCCGACCATAGCGATGTCCTCGCTGGGCCAGACCTCCGCGTTCGGCGCAACGAGCCTGCTCATTATGGTGAGCGTCGCGCTCGAGACCTCCGAGCAGCTCGAGAGTCATATGCTCATGCGGCATTACAAGGGCTTCCTGTCCTGAGAGGGGCGTTCTCATGAAGCTGATTTTCCTGGGCCCGCCGGGTGCGGGCAAGGGTACGCAGGCTCAGCGCGTAGCCGAGAAATACGGCGTAGCGCATATTTCCACGGGCGATATGCTGCGCGCAGAAATGCGCGCAGGCACACCGCTGGGTCAGGCCGCCAAGGGCTTTATCGACCGCGGCGAGCTGGTTCCGGACGAAGTCATCCTCGGCATGGTGGCGGAGAGGATCGTCATGGACGATTGCCAAAACGGCTTTCTCTTCGACGGATTTCCGCGCACCATTGCGCAGGCCGAGGCGCTCTCGAAGCTTTGCGCCATCGACCGCGTCGTCAATATAGACGTGCCGGCGGAGCGGCTGGTGGAGCGCATCAGCGGGCGGCGCATGTGCGATAAATGCGGCGCGGCCTATCATGTGTCGAGCTACGGACGGGACGACTGCGACTGCGGCGGCAGACTCTATCAGCGGGCCGACGACAAGCGCGAGACGGTGGAAAACCGCCTGCGTGTGTATGAAGCTAAGACCAAGCCCCTGATCGACTATTATGAAGCGCGCGGACTGCTCTCCGGCGTCAACGGCGACGGTGATATTGAAGCCGTGTTCGGCAGCATTCTCGAGGCGATCGAATGATTACGATCAAATCGGCGGCCGATATCGAGCGGATGGACGCCGCCGGACGCATTGTCGAGGAGACGCTCGACCTGCTTGGCAGGACGGCCGCGGTGGGCATGCGGACCGACGAGCTCGACGCCATTGCCGCAGACTACATCAAAAGCTGCGGCGCCGAAGCCTCGTTTCTGGGCTATGCGGGCTATCCCAAAAGCATCTGCACCTCGGTGAACAGCCAGGTGGTGCACGGGATCCCCGGCCGCTACCGTCTTAAGGACGGCGATATTCTGTCGGTGGACGTGGGCGCAAAGCTGAACGGCTTTCACGGGGACGCCGCGCGCACGATACTCATCGGCAAGGTCCCCAGAGAGGCGGAAACGCTTGTGTCGGTCACGAAGGAGTGTTTCTTCGAGGGCCTTAAGCAAGCGGTGGCGGGCAATCGCATCGCGGATATCGCGCGCGCGGTTCAGCGGCATGCGGAGAGTCATGGCTACGGCGTCGTGCGCGAGCTGATCGGGCACGGCATCGGGCGTGAGATGCACGAGCCGCCGGACGTGCCCAACTACTGGGACGACCATGCCTTCGGGCACGGCGCCCGGCTGCAGGCCGGTATGACCATTGCCATCGAGCCCATGATCAATCTGGGCACGGCGGACGTCTATCGTCTTTCGGACGGCTGGACGGTCGAAACGGCGGACGGCAAGGTATCGGCGCATTATGAGAACACCATCGCCATCACCGACGGCGAACCGCGGCTGCTGACACTGCATGGGGAGGCACGGGCATGAACGAACCCGAACTGGGCATGCTTGTGACAGCCCGTGCAGGACGCGATAAGGGCGGAGCGTTCCTGATTGTGGGCCGCTTCGACGAAGCGCATGCGCTCATCGCCGACGGCCGCGTACGCAAGGCGCTGCGGCCAAAGAAGAAGAAGCTGAGGCACCTGAATGTCGAGCCAGGCTGCGCGGAGGATATTCGCGATAAGCTTAAGCGGGGCGAAGCGGTGCAGGACGCGGAGATCCGCAGGGCGATCGAAGCGCTTCAGAGTAAGCAGCGACAGGATTAGGAGGGATAGTTTGTCGAAACAGGACATGATCGAAGTCGAGGGCGTCGTTTCCGACTCATACCCCAACGCGATGTTTGAGGTCAAGCTGCAAAACGGCCATAAAATACTCGCCACGATTTCCGGAAAGCTGAGGATGAACTTCATCCGCATACTTCCGGGCGACAGGGTCACGGTGGAGCTTTCCCCCTACGACCTTACGCGCGGCCGCATCACCTGGCGCGGAAAAGGCTGATCCGCTCCCCCACGGGAAAGCGGGACGGCTGGAAACAGAAAGCTATGCTCCGCCAAGGCGGGGACGGCGATATATCTTGAAAGACCGAAAGGAGAAAGACCATGAAAGTCAGACCCAGCGTAAAACCCATCTGCGAGAAGTGTAAGATCATTCGCCGTAAGGGACGGGTAATGATTATTTGTGAGAATCCCAAGCATAAGCAGAGACAGGGCTGAGAAAAAGCGAAAAAAAGCCCGCCGGAGCGGCTGCGCGGAGGCTGCTGCCACTGCGTTTTTCCGGCGGATGGATATACAAGGAACTCAGAATTATTATGGAGGTAATCGAACGATATGGCACGAATTGCTGGCGTAGACCTTCCCAGAGATAAGCGCGTCGAAATCGGTTTGACGTATATCTATGGAATCGGCCGGACCACCGCGGATCAGATACTGGCGTCAACGGGCGTCGATCCCGATATCCGTGTGCGCGACCTCTCCGAG
>CAZCAV010000047.1:0-12914 GCA_964496795.1 uncultured Oscillospiraceae bacterium | reverse complement strand
AGGTAGAGGGCGATTTAAGGCGCGAAACCTCGATGAACATCAAGCGGCTGATCGAGATCGGCTGCTATCGCGGCGTGCGTCACCGCAAGGGACTGCCGGTGCGCGGACAGAGCACCAAGCAGAACGCCCGTACCCGCAAAGGCCCGAAACGCACGCAGGGCGGCAAGAGAAAGTAAAGGAGGAAAAACGATATGGCAACGACCAAAGGCGGAAAAAGAACCGCAACCAGAAAACGCCGTGAGAAGAAAAACATCGAGCGCGGCGCCGCACACATTCGCTCCTCCTTCAACAATACGCTTGTAACGATCACCGATCTGCAGGGCAATGCGATCGCGTGGTCGAGCGCAGGCTCCCTCGGCTTCCGCGGCTCGAGAAAATCCACGCCGTTTGCCTCGCAGATGGCGGCGGAAACCGCGGCGCGCGCCGCGATGGAGCATGGTCTCCGCACGGTGGAGGTTTATGTCAAGGGCCCCGGCTCCGGCCGTGAGGCGGCTATCCGCGCGCTCCAGACCGCGGGGCTTGACGTGAACATGATCAAGGACGTGACGCCCATCCCGCATAACGGCTGCCGTCCGCCCAAGCGCAGAAGAGTCTAAGGAGGAAAAAGAACATGGCAAGATATACAGGTTCCGTCTGCCGCCAGTGCCGCAGAGAGGGCCAGAAGCTCTTCCTCAAGGGCGATCGCTGTTACAGCGAGAAGTGCGCGGTATCCAAGCGCCATACCCCGCCGGGACAGCACGGTCAGGGCAGAAAGAAACAGTCCGAGTACGGCATCCAGCTTCGTGAGAAGCAGAAGGTGCGCCGTGCTTACGGTGTATTGGAATCCCAATTCAGGAAATACTATGAAATGGCCAGCAACATGCGCGGCGTTACCGGCGAGAACATGCTTTCTCTGCTTGAGTGCCGTCTCGATAACGTGGCCTACCGGCTGTGCTTCGGCGATTCCCGCCCGATGGCGCGCCAGATGGTCACCCACGGCCACATTCGCGTCAACGGCAAAAAGGTGGATATCGCGTCCTGCCTGGTCAAGCCGGGCGACGAGATCTCCGTGCGCGAGAAGAGCGCGGATTCAGAGTATTTCAAGGCGCTCAAGGAGCAGGGCGCGCAGCGCACCGTTCCCAAGTGGCTGGAGTTTGACGCCGAGAAGCTTACCGGCAAGGTCGTGGCGCTCCCGCAGCGCGATGATATCGACTTGACGATCGAAGAGCATCTCATCGTTGAGTACTACTCCAGGTAAGCCCCGGTTGGGTAAGCCGAAACGAACAAACCGAAGGAGGGTATGACGTGATAGAGATTGAAAAGCCCAAACTCGAATGTGTTGAAATAACGGAAGATTACGGTAAGTTCGTGGTCGAGCCGCTGGAGCGTGGCTTTGGTACGACGCTGGGCAATTCCATGCGCCGCGTGCTGCTTTCGAGCCTGCCGGGCGTGGCGGTTACCTCCGTCCGCATCGACGGCGTGCTGCACGAGTTCTCCATTATCGAGGGCGTCAAGGAGGATGTGACCGAGATCGTCCTTAACCTCAAGGAGCTTTGCTGCATACTGCACACCGACGGCCCCAAGAAGGTCATCGTGGACGCGCATGGCGAATGCGAGGTCAAGGCCGGCGACATACTGCCGGACGCCGACGTGGAGATCATCAATCCGGAGCTGCACATCGCGACTCTGGACACGGGCGCGAAGCTGCATATGGAGATCATGCTCGAGCACGGCCGCGGTTATGTGCCGGTCGAGCGCAATAAGCGCAGCGATATGCCCATCGGCGAGATCGCCGTGGACTCGATATTCACGCCGGTCAAAAAGGTCAACTTTGCGGTGGACAACACACGCGTGGGCCAGATTACGGACTTCGACAGGCTCACGCTCGAGCTTTGGACCGACGGCAGCATTGCGCCGGACGAGGCCGCGAGCCTGGCCGCCAAGATACTGACCGAGCATCTGATGCTCTTTATCAACCTGACCGAGCATGTGCAGGGAGTGGAGATCCTGGTTGAAAAGGACGAGAGCAAGAAAGAAAAGATACTCGAGATGAACATTGAGGATCTTGATCTCTCCGTCCGCTCCTACAACTGCCTTAAGCGTGCGGGCATCAACACCGTTGAGGAGCTGGTGCAGCGCGATGAAGACGAAATGATGAAGGTCAGAAACCTCGGCCGCAAGTCGCTCGAGGAAGTACAGCAGAAATTGAGTGCGTTGGGTCTGTCTCTCCGCACAAACGACGACTAAGGAGGAACCACTAATGGCGAACCGCAAACTGGGTAAGCCTTCTGACCAGCGCGTTGCGCTTTTGAGAAATCAGACCACGGCGCTCATCTGGAACGGCAAGATCATTACGACCGAAGCCCGCGCCAAGGAAGTCCGCAAAATTGCGGAAAAGCTGATCACGCTGGCAGTCAAGGAATACGAGAATTCCGAGACCGTCGAAAAGGAACGGCATAACGATAAGTCGCAAATCGTCAAGGTCGACGTGCAAAACGACAAACCCTCCAGGCTTGCCGCGCGCCGCCGCTTGATGGCGTATCTCTACGACGTGCCGGAGCCCAAGTCCAAGAAGGAATCGAAGGCCGAGTACAAAGAGCGTACGGCGGACAAAGCGCATCCCGTAGTGGAGAAGCTTTTCCGCGAGATCGCGCCCAAGTATGCCGAGCGCGCCAAGGAAGGCGCCAAGGGCGGCTATACCCGCATCACGAAGCTCGGCGCCCGCCGTGGCGACGCGGCCGAAATGGCCGTGCTCGAGCTGATCTGAAGGCAAAGCAAACGCACAAGGCGCAGACCTTTCGGCCTGCGCCTTTCCTTATTTCTTTTTGGCGGCCTTATTGATCTTTGAGATGGCCTTCATTTTCTGTTCCTTTTGCGCCCGACGGCTTGCCAGCGCGGCGGCCTGGGCGCTTTCCTGCAGCAGCTTTTGATAGGACAGGAAGCGTGGCTCGTCCAGAACGCCGCTTTCAAGCGCGGCGCGCACCGCGCAGCCAGGCTCGCTCTCGTGGCGGCAGTCGCGGAAGCGGCAGGAGGCGGCCAGCGCCTCGATATCCGAAAATCCGGTCTCAAGCCCGTCCGACAGTGCCCATAGTCCCAGCTCACGCATGCCCGGGGTGTCGATAACGATCCCTCCGTCCTCCAGAAAAAGCAGCTCGCGCCGCGTGGTGGTATGCCGCCCTTTCCCATCGCCGCGGATGGCGCCCGTATCAAGGCGTTCCTCACCCATCAGCCGGTTGATGAGCGTCGATTTGCCAACGCCTGAGGAGCCGATCAGAGCGATGCTGCGGCCGCTGCCAAGATAGGGACGTATCTCGGAGAGCCCGTCCTCCGAAAGCGCCGAGCACACAAGCACCGCAGCGCCCGCGCTCACGCTCTGCGCTTCAAGCAGCCGCTGCTGCCGCTGCGGGCAGATATCGGCTTTGGTCAAAACCACCACGGGCGTTGCGCCGCTGTCCCATGCGATCGCAAGGTAGCGCTCGAGCCTGCGGAGGTTGAAATCGTGATTGAGAGCCATGCAGACAAACAGTGTGTCCACATTGGCCGCAACGAGCTGCTCATCGCCGCTGCTGCCGGCGGCGCGGCGCATAAACACGCTCCTGCGCGGCAGCACCGCCATGATCACGCCGGTTTTCTGCGCATTCGGATGACCGTCCAGCATGACGAAATCGCCCACGGTCGGATAGTCCGAAACGGAAACCGCCTCGTAGCGGAGGCGGCCGGACACGGCGGCCATGCCTTCTCCGGCCTCGTTTACGACCCGATAGAGCCGCTTGCCCTGCGAAACGACGCGCGCAACGGCCAGATCGGGATATCGGGCGGCCTCGGCGGCCAGATCGTCCGTCAGGCCGCAGTTTTGCATATCCATTTTATCCCTGCATCCTTCATTCATGAGCGGCCAAGCCGCATACGGAAAGCATATTGACTGCATGTTCATTTGTCAATAAAAACAAGTAATTGCCAGCATAACGGCGCGGCATGTGCGCACAATAATGGGCGAGGAATCGCAAAAACACGCGAAAGGAGCAGCGAACATGTCATTCAACGAACAGAACAGCCGCGAACAGAGCGGCCGGAAGAACGGGCAGCAGAAGCAGAAGTCCGGCAGCGGCAAGCCCAACGATACGACCAACAGCCAGCCGGACAGCTATGAGCTGTGAAACGGCGTGAACGCGGGGCCGTGAACGTGCTGAAGGAGCAGGGCAGGGGTGAGATCCACTCCGACGTGCTTGGCAGCTATACCGGACGGGCGCTTGACGGCGACCGGCCGGTACAGGACGCGGACGATCTTTAGCGCAGTCCCACGGGGCCATAGGCCCTAAGGGATAAACAGAATACTGCGGCAGGGTAAAGGGCGGCGCCCTTCGAACCGGCCGCAGTATCTTTTTTGGTAAGCGCCGTAGAATCGGCTATTCCCGGGTCAGCTCCATATCCTCCTTCGTGACATTGCGCGGCGGCCGCCGGATCAGGGAATCGTAGAGTATCGGTACGATATAGAGCGTCATAAAGGTGGCGTAGATCAGTCCGCCGATACTGACCACTGCCACGGGCTGCACAAGGCTCGCGCCCATGCCGAGGCCGAAGGCGAGCGGCACGAGCCCAAGAATAGTAGTCAGCGCGGTCATAAGCACGGGACGGAGACGCATGGTGACAGCCTTGACGACAGCCTCGCGCCGCTCCATGCCATCCGCGCGCAGCCGGTTCATGGTGTCGATGAGCACGATGCCGTTGTTGACAATAATGCCCACAAGCATGATGAAGCCGACCATGGCGACGATGGAGATCTCCATGCCGCACAGGAGCAGGGCGATCAGCCCGCCCGTGAAGGCCAGCGGGATGGTGAACATGACGATCAGCGGCGATATCAGCGACTGGAACTGCGCGACCATGATCAGGTACACGATCGCTACGCCCAGCAGCAGCATAAGCAGCAGGTCCTTGATCGCGCTGACGATGGTCTCGTTTTCGCCGGAAAATTCCATGCTCACGTTATCGGGAAGCGACAGCTTGGACAGCGCCTGCTCGGCGGCGGTATTCACCAGCGTAACGTTATAGCCGTTTTCCAGACCGGCGGTCACGGTGATGTAGCGGCGGCCCGCGTCGCGGGTGATGGAGCGGAGCGTCTCGGACTCGGAAAAGCTGGCGATATCCGCCAGACGTACCGTTTTGTAGCTGCCGTCCGCGCTCTTGACGGTCAGCGCGCGCTCGCGCAGATCGTTGAGGCTCAGCTCATTCTCCTGCATGCGAATGACGATATCGCTGTTGAGATCCTCTATGGAGGTCACGGTCGCATCCTCGGTCAGCGCCAGCGCGATGTCCTGATAGACCTGCGCAACGGTCAGACCCTCGCGGATCGCCTTCTCCTTATCGACGCTGACGCGCAGCGCGGGCGTGGTATCCTCTACGCCCGTGCTGACAGCCGCAACGCCCTCTACGGTTTCAAGCGCGGCGCCCACAGTCTTAGCGGCCTCCATAAGCGCATCAAGATCGTCGCAGTACAGGTCGATCTCTATGCCCGAGCTGCCCAGAACGTCCATGTATTCCGCCATATTGCCCGCGCCGGAGGCGGCGACGGTGCAGGGCAGGTCGGAGCACATATCCTCGATGAGCGCGGAAAGCTCCACGCTGGAGCGCTGCCGCTCGGAGCGGGGCACATAGCCGAGGAACGAGCGCTGCTCCTTCAGGACGAGATAAAGTATCGTGCTGTCGGTGTTTCCGCCGCCTGAGACATTCAGGCCGATGACGCTTGCCAGACCCGAGGAAAACATGGCGCCGACCGTTTCGACCTCCGGGATCTCAGAAACGCGGCGCGCTACCTCCTCGGTCAGCGCTGCCGTCTCGTCATAGCTGGAATCCTCATCCGCCTGCAGCTCTATCATCATCTGCGGGCTGTCCATATCCGGCAGGTAGATAAAGCCGCGGTTGATCGCCGCATAGCCGCTCACGACCAGCAGCAGCAGCGCCAGAATAAGGGCAAGGCCCTTATTGCGGAGGGAAAAGCGAATCGATCTTTCAAAGGCCGGCAGCAGGATCTGCCTGCGCTCGCGCCGAGGCTGGCGAATGCTCTTGAGCAGCCCGCTTGAGAGCGCCGGCACCAGCGTCAGCGCGACGATGAGGCTGGCCAGAAGCGAATAGGCGATGGTCAGGGCCATATCGGAAAAGAGCTGACGCGTGAGCCCCTGTACGAATACGATCGGCAGGAACACGCATACCGTCGTGAGCGTGGACGAGGTGATGGCGCCCGCCATCTGCACGGTGCCCGAGATGGCCGCCTTGATATTCGGAACGCCGGCGCGACGCAGACGGTAGATGTTTTCTATGACGACGATGGAGTTGTCCACCAGCATGCCTACGCCTACCGCAAGTCCCGCCAGCGAAATGATATTGAGCGTCACGCCGGAAAAATACATCAGCACCACCGCGAAGGTCACGGAGATGGGGATCGAGCAGGCGATCACGAAGGTCGGCCGGATATCGCGCAGGAACAGGAAGAGTATGATGACCGCGAGCAGCGCGCCCACCCAGATATTCTCAAGCACGGAGGAGATCACGATATCGATGTAATCGCCCTGCTCCATCAGCGGCGTGAGCGTCAGGCCCGAAAAATCCGCTTCAAGGGCGTCAAATTCGTCATGGAGGCTGTCCGAGACCGTTGCGGTGGAATATCCGGACTGCTTGTTGAAGGTCAGGAGCACCGCGTCCTCACCGTTGAGGCGGGCGTAGGTCGTTGAGGAGTTGTCGGACACAAAAACATCCGCGAGCTCGCTCAGACGAATGGGCTCAAGTCCGTCGAGGCCAAGATCGATCAGCACCAGATTCGAAAGCTCCTCAACGGTGGAAAGCTTGTCGCCCACATACACGAGCCACTGCGCGTCGCTGCCGTCCACGGCATAGCCGGCGGGCATGGAGAAGTTCTGCGCGCCGAGCAGCGCGCCGACCGAGGAAAGGGTCAATATGTTGTTGAGGTCGGAGGCGTCGTAGGCGTTCTGCTTGGCGTCATCGAGCGTCTTTCCCGCGTCGTCAAGCTCATCCTGAGCGTTTTCAAGCTCGGTCTTGCTTTCGTCAAGCTGCGTCTGACCGCGCTTTAGCTGAGCCCATCCGCTGTCGATCTGACCCTGCGCGGAGGATTCCTGCTCGGCAAGCGCCGTACGCTGAGCGGCAATGGACTCAAGCCCCGCCGCGGCGGCTGCCTGCGCGATTGGGATCGCGCTGTCCAGCGACGCCTGACTGTCCACGGCAGCGCCGGAAGCGGCTGCGACCGTGCCGTAGAGCGTGGCCAGCGACGCTGTGGCCGTGCCAAGCTGCGCGTTCAGAGCGTCAAGCTGCTGCTGGAGCTCCGAAAGCGTCGGAGTGGAGTTCTCGTCCGCGCCCGCGTCGATCTGCGCCTGCACGCCGCTGATCGATGTGGTCAGGGTCGCGATGAGCGTGTTTAGGGACGCGGCGCTCGAGCTTGCGGAGCCCAGAAGGCTCACGAGCGCGTTGAGCTCGGCTTCTGCGGAATCCAGCTGCGCGGCGGCCTCGGCGACGCTCGAATTCAGCTCGCTCTGTGCGCTGGAGAGCCCGCCGCGGCCCGCGTCGATCTTGCCCTGCCCCTCTGTGAGCGCATCCTGCCCGTCGTCGATCTCCTGCTGCGCATCGGCAAGCTCCTGCTCGCTGTCTGAAAATTCGCCGTCGATGGCCGCGCGGATGCGCTCGTTGACCGCGTCGATCTTCTCCTGCTGGATGACCACGTTGACCTTCTCAAATATGAGGCCGCTGGCCGTTACGCTTGCCACGCCCTCCACGCCTTCGAGCCGCGGAGACAGCGTTTCGTCAAAAAACTGCGACAGCTCGAGCGTGGACATGCCGTCATAGTGAAGCGCGACGGCTGAGAGCGGTATGATGTTGGGGCTGATCTTGAGGATAACGGGCGTGCCGACATAATCGTCCCAGCTCTCGGAGATGAGATCCAGCTTTTCGCGGATGTTCATGGTCGCAGCGTCCATGTTCACCTCGTCGGAGAACTGCATGGTGACGATGGAATAGTTTTCGCTGGAGGTGGATTGTATGGTCTTAATATGATCCAAGGTCGCCACGGCCTGCTCGATGGGCTTGGTGACGGTCTCCTCGACCTCCTCGGGACTTGCGCCTACAAAGCTTGTGGCGATGAGAACGTAAGGAAGATCGATGCTTGGCAAAAGATCCGGCGTCATGCGCGTAAAGGCCATCACGCCAAGTATGACGACCAGAATAACGGCGACCAGCACCGTCATGGGCTTTTTAACGCTGAATTTTGCCAGCATAAGAACACTGCCTCGATTTTTCGTAGAATTTTGCCTATTGCTTCATTCTAGTGTGATATGCGGCGGCGGTCAAGAAAGTCGCAGCAAAGTTCACACGAACGCCCACATTGCCAACAATTCGCAGTATGTTTTGGAATGCGGCGGATACACTGATGGTATGAAACGTGCATGTGCAATATGTCTGCTGGCGGCGTGCATAGCGCTGACGGCGGTCTCCGGCTGCTCGGCCGCGCGATGGGTCGCGCCCGCGACTACGCCTGAGCCCACGCCTGCGCCAACGCCTACGCCGGCGCCGGCGCCGGTGCTAGCCGTGGCCGGCGGCGCGGAGGAAGAGCGCTTTATGGAGACGGTGCGCTCTATCGCGCTGAGCGCGGCCTGCGATTTTGTCCAGTGCGGCGCGGAAGAGCTGGACAGCTTCCGGCCCAAGGGCCGGGCGGCGCTGATATGGTATCTTGACGGCGCGGAGCCGGAGGAGGATGTGCTTGCGGCGCTTAAGGCGCGCGGCGTCGCCGTATATGTGTATGCGCGGCGGGGCCAGAGCATACCGGAGGGATTGGCCGGCCTGCGGTATGAAGAGGAGACCGCGCCTGAAAAGGCGCTTCTGGAGGCGCTGAACTATGAAAACCACGATACGCCGGTGCGGCTTATTGGATTGTTTGCCTCCAAGGACTCCGGCGCGGCGGCGCTGTGGGCGCGGGCGGTGGACGAGGGGAAGATCCTGGACAAGGGCGCGTACTATGCCCGGGAAACGGACAGGAGCGCGGAGGACTGGCTCTTGGGACAGCTTTCCGGACTGTACGCGGGCATGCTGGACGGCGTCTACTGCGAAAGCGCTGCGCTCGCGCTGACGGCGACGGAGCTGATGAAAGCTCTGGACAGGGACGATGCGGAGATATTCGCGGCGGACGCGGACGCGGCGCTGCTCAAGCAAATGAGCGAGGATTCCGCGCTGCTGGTGCGTGCCGTGGGGCCTGATCCGTCGGAGGCGGGCCGCCTTTGCGCCGAGCAGGCGATCGTGCTGCTCTACGGCGGCACGGCGCAGCAGCTTGCAATCAGGCCCTCCGTTTTTGCGGCGCCCTGAGCGGTTTTTGTTTACGCCGTCATAGAATTCTGATATGATACAAACAAATATCAGAATCTATTGGAGGCGGTATTTATGCGTCGTACGCGGCTTCTGCGCTGGACCTCCCTGTTATTATGCACAGCCTTTCTGCTGCTGTGCGCTCCGGTGGCGCTTGCCGGCGGCGAGGAGCTGACCATACTCTTTACGACCGATATTCACGCAAACGTGACGCCGTACCGCACGGCGCTTGACGGAGAGGTCGCCACGGTGGGCGGTTTTGCGCGTCTCAAGACCGCCATCGATCAAAACCGCACGCAGGACAACACGCTGCTTCTGGACAGCGGCGATTTTCCGATCGGCACGATGTACCAGAACTTCTTTCTGGGGGGCTCGGTCGAGCTTCCTCTGATGCAGCAGCTCGGCTACGACGCCGTGGCGCTGGGCAACCATGATTTCGATTATGGCGAGGATGGGCTCCGCCAGTGCCTTGCGGCCTTTAGCGAGGACGGCGGAAGCCTCGATTTTCTATGCGCCAACCTGATAGAGAAGGGGGGCGCGGTCGCAGGCGATCAATATACCAATCCGCTTCAGGACTATGGCGTGGCCAACTATAAGATCATTGAGCGCGGCGGCGTAAGGATCGGGCTGTTCGGGCTCATCGGCGAGGACGCCAAGAGCTATATCGTGACCGACGACCTGGATTTTGCCGATCCGGCCGCCACCGCTGAAACCTATGTGCAGGTTCTGCGGGAAAAGGAGCAGGTCGATCTCGTCATACTGCTTTCGCACTGCGGCACGATGCCGGGTACGAACTGGACGGAGGACGAGGATCTGGCCAAGGCGGTGAAGGGCATAGACCTGATCGTCAGCGGTCACAGCCATGCGGCGCTGAATGAGCCGCTCGAGGTCAACGGTACGGCGATCGTCTGCGCGGGCACGGCGCTGAAATACCTCGGCAAGCTCAGCCTGGAGCGCGTGGGCGGGGATTGGCGCGTAAAGGCGCACGAGCTGATCCCTCTGACGGAGGATATCGACGGGGACGCCGGGATCGAAGCCGTCATTCAGGATTATACGGATCGCATCGACGAGGACTACCTGCACTACTACGGCGTAGAGGAGACGAGCGGCACGCTTGTGGCAAGCTCGCCATGCACCTTTCCCACCGGCAACGAGATGTGCACGTCGCTCGAGGCCTATCCCTTTTCGCAGCTTTTGATGGACGCCTATGATTATGCGCTGACGGAGCTTTGCCACGAGCAGGTCGATCTTGCGATACTGGCCGTGGGCAGCGTGCGCTCGACGCTGTACAAGGGCGACGTGAGCGTTTCGGAGATCTATAACGTGCTGGGATACGGCGACTCGCCCGTGGACGGGCGGAGCGGCTCGCCGGTGATCACGGCCTGGGTCACCGGCCGCGAGCTCTATGACATTGCCGAAACCAGCGCTTCGCTTTCCAGCATCGTATCCGCCGCGCAGCTCTTTCTGTCCGGCATGCGCTACACCGTCGACGAGGGCCGGCCGCTGCTGGATCGCGTTTACAAGGTCGAGCTGCTCGATCGGGACACGGATGAGTATTATGAGATCGATCGCGACGATACGCTCTATCGGGTCGCCTGCTCATACAGCGCCGCGAATCTGATCTCGCTGGTCAAAAGCAGCTCCTTCGGTCTGTTTTCTGTCTCTCTCAGGGACGAAAGCGGCGTGCCGATAGCGGGCGAGGAGCTGCTGGATCACATCGCGCACTATACGCTTGCCTCCGGCGAGAGCCGCGAGCTCAAGGAATGGTACGCGCTCTACGCCTATATCATGGCGCAGCCGGAGAATGAAAACGGCCTGCATGTCATTCCCGCGCGCTATGAGACGGAAAAGGCGCGGTATCTTACGGAAACGGACAAGGGCGTCGGCGTATTTTTCCTGCGGCCCTCCAAGCCCGCCAAAATTATATTTTCGGTGATCCTTGCGCTGATAGCCGTGATCGTGCTGATCGTGGTCTTCAGCATAAGGAGAAAGCACAAAAAGAAGGCGCAGGCCGCATGACGCTGCCAAGGATCACGACCGAAAAGCAGCTTTCGGCGCTTGTTCACGAGATAGGCTTTCTGCCGATGTTCCACAGCTGCGTGGAGGGCTTTTCACTTGAGGACTGCACGCCGGAGGATTACTGGTTTGTGGACGGCGTGGACGGGCCCTGGGAATGGAAGGGCTATGTGCTGGATGGCACGATCGCCTACGGAAAGGTGTTCAATAAAAAGGCCGGCTTTATCGACCGTGCCTGGCTGCCTGATTTTTGCAACTGCCGTCGCGACGGCTATGATTTCGAGGGCTTCTTTGAGGACGGATTCGTTTCCTATAAGAGTAAGGCCGTCGTCGATACGCTCTCGAGGCTCGGGCCGCGCATCAGCAGCGCGCTCAAGGAGGATTGCGGGTACCGCAAGGACGGCGAAAAGGGCTTCGACGGCGTGATCGCGCTTTTGCAGATGCAGAGCTTTGTGACCGTTCAGGCCTTTGAGTACAGCCGCGACCGGCTTGGCCGGCCTTACGGCTGGGGAAGGGCGCGCTATGCGCTGATGGAGCAGGTGTTTGGCGAAGCGCTTGTCAACGCGGCGGAGACCAGAACGCCCGCACAGTCCGCGGAAAGAATGCGCGCGCACCTGCGGCGGCTTCTGCCCGGGACGCACGCCGCGCAGATCGAAAGGCTTATCCGATAGCGCGGAAAGCGGGGAGGGAAGGCATATGTCCATGCAGCCGCCGCGCGGGCCGGGCGCGGGCCGGTTTTTGACCGAGGAGGAGAAACGCAGCGCGCCCAAGGTCACGGGCGCGATGCTGAAGCGCATTCTTGCGTATCTGAGACCCTATTGGTGGCAGTTCCTGCTGGTATTCGTTACCATACTCGTTTCGGCTGTGCTTGGCCTGCTGCCCTCGATCATAACGGGCCGCATCGTGGACGAGGCGTTGGTCGGGCGCAATATGACGCTGCTTGTCAAGCTTTTGATCGCGGCCTTTGTGACGCTGACGGCCTCTCAGATCATCGGCGTACTGGAAAGCTACATCAACGCCTGGATATCGCAGCGCATCGTATTCGACATGAAAAATCAGATGTACCGGCATTTGCAGGGTATGCCGCACGCGTTTTTCACGAGCGAAAAACAGGGCGATATCATTACGCGCATGAACAGCGATGTGGACGGCGTTGCGAGCGTGATATCCAACACGCTTACAAACGCCGTGAGCAATATCGCGACCGTCGTAACGACGGTCGTCGCACTGTTTATGATGAACTGGCAGCTTGCGATCGTCGGCGTGGTCGTGATCCCGCTATTGGTGATCCCTACGCGCCGCGCGGGCCGCGCGCGTTTTTCACTTCTGTCCGCCGCGCAGGAAAAGCACGATGAAATGAACGAGGTGGTCAACGAAACGCTCTCGGTCAGCGGCTCGCTGCTTTCCAAGCTCTTCACGCGCGAGGAAACGGATTATGCGCGCTTTGAACGCGTGAACGGGGAGGTGACGCGGCTCTCCCTGAGGGAGCAGCGCAGCGGCAAGTGGTGCCCCTATTCCCGAATTGATGGACAAAAAAGCATTCGTTATAATGGAAAGGA
>CAZCAV010000046.1:0-17955 GCA_964496795.1 uncultured Oscillospiraceae bacterium | reverse complement strand
AGGCACGGGTCTGCAAAACCCTCATCCCCGGTTCGATTCCGGGTGGCGCCTCCAAAAAACATACCCCGAAAGCATAATGCTTTCGGGGTCTTTCTTCGTCAAAAAGCATGGTTATTAACGGGTTAGCCGCCGTTTGCCTGCGTCATGAACGGCGCGTCCGCTCTCTTTCGCTTCTCGCGATACAGCGCGGCGTCGGCCATTTTGATGAACTCCTGCTCCGTCTGGCCGCTGTATAGGGCATAGCCGGTACTGATCGAAAGCCGATAGGGACAGTCCTCGCTTCCTTTCCTCATCTCGCTGCGGATGCTCCAGCAGAATTGCTCTATGGACTCCCCCTTATTCAGTTCGCAGACCGCGGCGAATTCATCGCCGCCATAGCGCGCGATAAAATGATGCCGGTCACGGCAGCAGGCTTTCAGCGCCTCCGCCGTTTTCCGCAGCGCCCGATCTCCCTCAACATGACCGAATCCGTCGTTGATAGCCTTGAAACCGTCCAGATCCATCATCACCAGATACAGCCGCGTTTCGTCCTCCTTGTGCACCATGCGCTCCGAAAGATACTGCATGAATTTATTGCGGTTGTTCAGGTTGGTCAAGCCGTCCACCGATATTTTCTGCTCCTGCATGGAGAAAAACACATAGAACAGAGCCAGCGTAATACCCACGCACAGAATCGGCAGGTCTAAAAACAGCAGCTCTTGCAAAACGCCCGCAATCAGCGTCGGTATACCAAAGGAGGACAGCGCGCGATACTTTTTTTTCAGCGCATAGCTGACCACCCGTCGCGATGCGACGAAGGCCTTGACGGTCGCTACGAGCACATAGCCATAGGTCAAAAGCAGCGAGAGTGTGTATAGCGGGCCCGTGTGATACACGTCGGCCGCATCAACATGGAAAACCCAGCCGGTCTTGAGCGAAAGGAGCACCAACGTCAGCAGGATCACAAGCGGCAGAGCGGAAAGCACGATCCATCGTTTTTCAAGCTGCGGCTTCTGCTCACTCTCAGAATATAGATACCACAAGAAGCTGGTAGGCCCCGAGGCAAAGAAATACAGGGTGTAGACGGCCCGATCCCCCTGTACGCTCAAAAGCGGCCATTCGGAATCCGCGAGCCCCCACAGTGCATCCAGCACAAACAGGGCGCAGCTCGCCACCAGCACCGCCCGAAACAGATTCATGGATAGAGTGCTGCCCTTCAGCTTGAACAGAACCAAGAGCAGAAACAGAATGCAGACGGCGTTGACCTCGGCATAAAGCACCGGCACCAGAACGTACTGCATGACGTCTCCTTTCCAACCTGATTTTCCATCAAGGCGTCTTGTATGCGAATACAATTATATATTTTACATTATCGTAATTTTGCCGGCGCGTCAATACCGGAATTTGTTTTTTGGCTCTGCGGCTCTCTTTGGCGGGCTTTCATCCTGATCCCGCCGGCCGGCCGGCATTCCGCTCACGGCTGTCGGCGCAGCGCGTTATCCATGCACAGGTTGAACCGGCGCGCGGGATAAGCTATACTTGGCGCGGGAGGCGAACCATGCTGCTCATTTTAGCAAAGCTGACGGCCGGACCGCTGCTGTGGCTGCTTCTTCGGCCGAAAATCGTCGGCCGCCGTCCAACGCAGGCCGCGCCGGGCGGCGCTATGCTCGTCTATAATCACATCAGCCGCTGGGACGGTATCCTGATGGCGCTGTGCTTTCCCTTTCGCCGCATTCATTTTCTGATGCGGGACATGCCGGCCTGGCCGCCTCTGTATAAACGCTTTCTTGCCGGTTTTGGCATGTACGCGCTGACCGGGCAGGAAGCGGTGGATCGGATGTGCGCGCTGCTCACAGAAGGAAAGACCGTCGGCCTCACTCCGGAGGGAAGAATATCGTCCGCGGGCGCGGCGGGCCGGTTCCATACGGGCGCCGCGCGCATTGCGCTGAAAACCCATGCGCCCATCATTCCCGTCTGCATCCAAAATCGTCCCCGCGCGCTGCGCCGCACCCGTGTGAAAATCGGCGCGCCTGTTTATTTGTCCGACTGGCGCACCGGCCGGGACGAGCCCTCGCATGCGGAGCTTATGGCGCTCAGTGAGCGCCTCCGGCGCATCGTCGCCGCCATGGCGGATGAGCGTCCCTGAAGCATCCGTATATTTACGCGATGGGCCCGGAAGCTTGTACGATCCGGGAGCACGGTAATCTCCCGCATCTCCCGCCCAATGAAAAAATACTCCGGTGTGAAGACGCCGCCGGTTTCGTCGGCGGCGTCGTGAGGCTGCGTTTGGGATTATTCGTTCTGAGGCGGCTGCTCCTCAGCGGCTGAAGGCTGAGCCTTGGGCCTGCGGCGGGCCTTGAATATAAACAGCAGCAGCAGGGTCAGGTAGACCGCGCAGATGATTATCACCAACAGAGGATTTTTCGGCGCCAGGCTGATGAATATCAGCATCGGTATACCAAAAATAATTCCCGTGCTGCTGCCGGTAATCAGGTTGTTGGCGGCCGGCGTTTCCAAATTGGGGTCTATTTCCCGCAAAAGCAGAACGCCGGAGCTGATCGTACCGGTCATCATACCGTACATGGAAAGAAGTCCCTCGTAATAGTAATGCGGGTAGACGCGTCTGCATGTCCATTGCAGGAAGAACAGCGTAGCAACGCCGCCAAGCACCGACATGATGATAAACGGCGCCCACAGGCCGCTCAGATCGCCGATATTGATCGACGCGATGCCCGCCACGATCATCATATCAAAGGCAAGTCCCGAGATACGGCTCAGCAGATAGTTGTTCTGATACTGCCGCGTCATAACCTTGCTTTTTTTGAGCTTTTTGAGTATTGCGCGCAGGAGCATCGCAAGCGCCGAACCGATGATAAAGTTGAAGCCCCACAGGAGCGAGGATACGGAATTGGCGATCGAGGGCGATATCGCCTCAAGTCCCGCGGTGATACCCCATGTCGCAAGGAAGGTCGCAAGATACACAATGATCACAAGCGCGATCTGCATGGACATGCGGTCGACGGATTCGGCGATCGGCATTTCGTCCTTGTCCTCGAAGGTGTCTACGGTCACGGAGCCAAAGATCGCTTCGGGATCGCGGCGGTTGAGCCTGCCCTTCTTATTGAGTATGTTCAGGTAGATGACGCCGAAAACACAGGCGCAGAGAAAACCGGCGGCAGCGATGGCCAGCGCGAACGAGCGGCCGCCCGCAAAGCCCATGCCCTCATAGGTCGTGCCGACGTTGTTCGCCTGTCCGGGGCCCTGTCCGTAGCCCATCGGCAGCAGAATGCCGGCGGCGGGGAACAGATCCGGCATGCAGGTCGCTATCAGCGCGTATACAATGCCAAATCCAAGAAGCGCCTGCATCAGGTAGGTGCTCACGATCATCGCGCCGGATTTTACGGCGACCATGTTGCCCTTATCCTCGGACTTCTCCGTAGGCGTGCGCAACGACAGCGCAATAAAGCCTATGGCAATGCCGTGATAGGTCATCATTTCGAGCATGTTCATGTCCATGTTCAGCCAGCCGACGCTCCGGAGTATCAGCAGAATAAAGCCGGCCAGCACGGCCGTGGGCATGAGGCTTTTACGGACGAAAGTAATTTTTCTTCTTAGAACGTTGGCGACGAGTATCGCCGCGCAGATAATTCCGAACTGTATGATAATGTTCCATAACGAGGTATTGGCCGCGGAAAAGTCCATTCAGGTTTCACCCCTTTTGCGTATAAATTTCGTACAGCATGAAATATTTACGCCCGCAGACACGGTTGCCGCGCGCGCGTATTTCGTAATGCCGTCCGGCAGCCGTCAGCATCAGCTTTGCCGCGCCGACAACGGCCATATTGGATATATCGTGAAGCGCCAAGCGCGTATTGCCAAGCTGAAGCTCCTCGCGGTTCATGCAGAGCCGGCCTCCGTCCACGGGGCGCATGCGGTGCCGCTTGTTGACCGCAAACAGCCGCATATCCCCGTCACAGAGGCTGAGCGTTCCGTCCGCCGCCAACTCGGCAAGCTTTTGCGCCTGCCAGCGGTCCCAGTCACGCACGCAGTCAAAGGGCGC
This sequence comes from uncultured Oscillospiraceae bacterium, assembly GCA_964496795.1. Classification (GTDB taxonomy): domain Bacteria; phylum Bacillota; class Clostridia; order Christensenellales; family CAG-138; genus CAZCAV01. Next base: position 13,916 of record CAZCAV010000046.1, on the reverse strand, counting down.
GTCTCCGCCCTCGAAAAATCCGTATTCCGTATAGCGTACGGACAGTCCGCAGGCGCAGGAGAAGACGTCGCCTTCGCCGTGGAGCGTTCCGATCTTTCCGCAGCGCGGGCAGATAAACAGCGCGCGCTCAAGGCCGGCCGCGAGCTTCCTGCCCCGATAGGCAGCGGGGGCGGCCTTCTGACGCGCGAAAGCGTCCTCGGCAAGATCCTCCGCAATATGCGCGTTGACCTCTTCGGGCGTCATTTGCTTAAGCTGTGCGGGCGAATAAATGTGGACGCATTCACCGCGCATTTTGCCCTTACGTCTCGTTTCGCTCCAGCGCGGCGTGGTCAGATACCCGCCGGTAATGCGATAGGTCACAAGCGAAGCGCCGGAGGTTTTGGCCAGCTTGCCCGTAGCAGGAAAAATCGGCCCCGTCACACCGGAGAACGAGCGGTTTCCCTCTGCAAACAGGCAGATATTGTTGCCGCGCCGGATCGAGCGGATCACATCCATGGCCGCCTGTGCGTCGGTCGAGCCCTTCATGCGGGAAAGCGGCGCAAAGACGGTGCGCAAAAGCCAGGAGCCAAAGCCCTTGCGAAATACATGCTCGCTGGCCAGAAAATACATATGCCTCGGAAAGCTCAGCGCCACCAGCGCCGGATCCAGATCGGTATTATGGTTGGACAGTATCAGGCAGGGCGTTTCAGGCAGCTCCACGATCTCGGCCTGAAAGCGGAATATGGCGCGAAGTATCGGACCGGCGGTATGTCGCAAAAAACAGTAAGTATAAACGTGTCTCCTCTTCGCAGCCATGGCAGGTACTCTCGTTTCTTTTCGGATTATTAAATATAGTATACTAGATTCTTCTCAATCGCGCAATCGCCGGTTTATTTCCGTGACCGCGGCCGCATCCGGCTTGACGACGGCACGGTCGTAGCTGAGCAGACCGTTGAGCTCCGTTTCCACATCGCTGAGCTGCGTATAGACGCTCGCGGCAAGGCCCTTTTCCTTGGCGGCGATTACCTGCCGTTCAAAAAGCTTTGTATAGGCCGCCGTAAGCGCCTCCCGCGTGGGCAGCGTTTTATAACCGAACAGGCTTTCCGACCAGCAATGTCCCTCCTCGCGATAGGCGTAACCGCCAAACTCCGTCAGCGCCACGACGCGTCCGCGTCGATCCGGCCGGAAACGATACGGTTTGAAGTAGACGTGCATGCTCTTGATATCGCCCGCGCCAGCCGCTCGCGTGATCCACAGGGCGCGTGGCGTCCAGCGCCTTGACGCGCGCCGCGGCCTCCCTCGCGTCAAACTGGCCCCAGCCTTCGTTAAAGGGCGTCCACAGGGCGACGCAGGGGCTGTTGTACAGGTGCTTCACCGTTTCATCCAGCTCGCGCGCATATTCCTCGCGCCCGCGCAGATCGGTGCGGCCAAAGTAGGCATAGTCGGAATCCCTGTGGCTGTTGCCAAGCATCAGCGGCGCGGTGATATGCAGCTTGTTGTAGCCACCGCCGCCCGAGACCATATCCTGCCACACCAGCATGCCCAGCCGGTCGCAGTGATAATACCAGCGAAGCGGTTCGATCTTGATATGCTTCCTCAGCATATTGAAGCCCATATCCTTCATGCGCTGAATATCACATATCATGGCCTCGTCGGAGGGAGCGGTCAAAAGGCCGTCCGGCCAGTAGCCCTGATCGAGCACGCCTGTCTGAAAATACGGCTTGCCGTTGAGGAGCAGCCGCGGCCTGTCGTTTTCATCCTCTGCGATCCCAAAGCTTCTCATGGCAAAATAGCTCTCCACGCAGTCCTTTTCCATCAGCACGGTCAGATCATACAATTTCGGGTTTTCCGGACTCCAAAGCTCAAAATCCGCAAAGGGCAGGCGTGCGGGCGTATTGGACATAAAGCTTTCCAGCCTTCCGGCATAGGAAGCCGTGCAGGGCAGCGTCGCCGCACTGTGCACGGTCAGCTCCAGGGCGTTTTCGTCGGGCAGCGGCGTAATGCTCAGCCGCTCGATATAGGCGCGCGGCACGCACTCGAGCCATACGCTCTGCCACACGCCGCTCTGCGCCGTGTACCATATGCCTCCCGGATGAAGCGTTTGCTTGCCGCGGCTGTGAAACGAACGGTCGCTCCCGTCGCGCACGCGCAGCGTTAGGCAGTTTTCACCCGTTTCCAGCATGTTCGTGATATCGACGGTAAACGGCAGATAACCGCCCGTATGGTGGCAGGCTTCAAGCCCGTTTACGAACACCTGCGCCGTCTGATCGACCGCGCCAAAGTGCAGCAGCACGCGGCCGCCCGCGGCGGCCTCCCGCAGCGCAAAGCTGCGCCGGTACCAAAGCGTCTCGTCCGGCTCAAGGCGGCGGCCGACGCCGGAAAGCGCGCTCTCCGGCGAAAACGGCACGCATATGGTCCCGTCATAGCTCTTCGGCGCGGCTTCGCCGCGCACGAACGCGTATTCCCACGGCCCGTTCAGGCTCAAATAGCTGGAGCGCCGCATCTGCGGCCGCGGATACTCCGGCAGCGGGTTTTCGCGATCCAGCGCCTCTCCCCATTTGGTCAGCATAGCGTTTTACTCCCGATCGTAGGATTTATCGATCTCGACCACCGCATAATACGAGCCCTCCAGCGCGCGTACGCGCTCGTCGATCGTGCGCTTGAGCGCTTCGTCGCTCAGCTTCAGGTCGTAAGGCGCCACCACGTCGAACACCAGATTCGTATGCGTAGGGCCGGGCACGCAGCGGAAATCGTGGATCGTCAGCCGCGGATCGACGCCGCGTACCAGTTCCGTCACGACCGCCTTGTAGCGGTCTACCCTCTCGTCGCCCGTTACCACCGGATCCATATGGATCACCGCCCGGCAGCCAAGCTCGTCGCGCAGTCGTTTTTCAAGATTGTCCACCGTGTCGTGCAGCGCCAGTATATCGCCTCCGGCGGGCACCTCGGCATGCAGCGACACGATCACGCGGCCGGGGCCGTAGTCGTGCACCATCAGGTCGTGCACGCCCACCACTTCGGGAGCGGACAAAACAATGCTCTCGATGCGGTCGGTGAATTCTTTGGTCGGCGGCTGTCCCAGCAGCGGGCCGATGGTCTCCTTGACCGCCCGAAAGCCCGAATAGAGTATGAACAGCGCCACGGCAAGACCCGCCCAGCCGTCGATCATGAGACCCGTCCACCGGCCGATCAGCATGGAAAGCAGCACCGCGCCCGTAGCCGCCACGTCGGAAAAGCTGTCGAGCGCCGCGGCGCGCATGGTCGCCGAGTCGATCCTGCGGCCAATGCGATTGTTATAAACGTACATATAGCATTTAACGAGCATGGAGCCCAGCAGTATACCGGCGGTCAGCCATGAAAAGCTGACGGACTCAGGCTCGGCGATCTTCTGGACGGAGCTTTTGAGCAGCTCCACGCCCATGAGCAGTATCAGCATCGATACCATCAGCCCCGCGATATACTCCGATCTTCCATGTCCAAAGGGGTGCTCGCGGTCGGCCTTTTTGCCGGCGATGCGAAAGCCTGCAAGCGTTACGATCGAACTCGCGGCGTCCGATAGGTTATTGAAAGCGTCCGCCACGACCGCGATCGACCGGCTGAGCGCGCCGCCGATGAGCTTGGCGGCAAACAGCAGCAGGTTCAGGCCCACGCCCGTCACCCCGCAGAGCACGCCATAGCCAAGGCGTACCTTCGGATCGTCCGTCCTGTCGCGGTCTTTTATGAATACTCTTGCAAGCAGTTCGATCATAGCGCTCCTTATGGCCCCCAATCACAGTTATTTTAATATTATGGTGGATATGCGCCGGATTTGCAAGCAATGAAAAAAGTGCGGGCGGCGTATGCTTGCCGCTCGCACATAGAAACGCGGAGGACGTCCCGTCTGCTAAAACAGGCGCTCCACAAGGCCCGCTATTTCTCCTTCCGCCTTTTCCATCGCCTCGCGGCGTTCGTCCTCCGTGGCTCCGGTCCCGTCCACCAGCAGCTCGTCAAAGACCTCAATGCCCAAAAAGCGCATGATATCTCGCACATAATTCAGGCCCTTGTTCAATGCCGGTCGGACGATCCACGGGATACTTGCGCCGGAGGACTGCACATAAACGAACACCCTGTGCTTGTTTCCAAGGAGCCCGTACGGCTTGTTATTTTCAAAGGCGATGGTCTTTCCGGACTGGATCACGCAGTCCAGATACTCTTTCAGCGGCGCGGGAAACGACAGGCTCCACATAGGCGCGGCCAGCACATAGATATCGGCGTTGCGAAACTGGTCGCACAGCGCTTCAATCGTCCGGATCTCCCGCTGCTCCTCCTCGCTCAGCTTTTCTCTGGCGGCTTCGCTGACAACCGCGCTGCGGCTTTCAAAGTAGCAGCCCTTGAGCTGCGGGATATGCTGCTTGTAAAGATCAAGCTCTATGAGCTCCGTATCGGGGTCCCTTTTCAAAATGGCGCCCACAAGCTTTCTGGCGACGGTCCTGCTGGAGGAATCGCTTTCCTCCTTTGAGTTTACGGTAATGTACAGCAATTGCTTCATGACGTTTCTCCTTCCTGCGGTTTTCCATAGTATGCCCCATGGCTTGCGTGATATCAGGCGAATACCGCAAAACTGCGTTCGCAGCTTTTTCTTTTCCACCGTTCATGATAAAATGGAATAAGCTCCGTGTTCCGCGGACGCGGTCCGGCGGATGGCACGGCGCTTCCGGAACGACAGTAAAAAGGAGAAGCATATGAAATCGATTCAGGATCTGATCGCACAAATGACGCTGGAGGAAAAGGCGGGACTGCTTTCCGGCCTCGATTTTTGGCACACGAAGCCCGTTGAGCGGCTGGGCGTTCGCTCCGTTATGGTCAGCGACGGCCCGCACGGGCTGCGCAAGCAGGCGCAGACCGGCGATCATCTTGGCGTGAACGAAAGCATTGAGGCGGTGTGCTTCCCCGCAGCCTGCGCTGCGGCCGCCTCCTTCGACCGCGCGCTCTTCAGAACGCTCGGCGAAGCGCTTGGCGAAGAATGTCAGGCGGAGCAGGTGGCCGTGATACTCGGGCCCGCCGTCAACATCAAGCGTTCGCCGCTGTGCGGCCGCAATTTTGAATATCTTTCGGAGGATCCGTATCTTGCCGGCGAAGCGGCGGCGGCGTATACCGGCGGCGTGCAGTCGAAAAACATCGGCGTAAGCCTCAAGCATTTTGCCGCCAACAATCAGGAGTGCAGGCGCATGTCGTCAAGCTCCGAAGCGGACGAGCGGACGCTGCGGGAGATCTATTTCCCCGCGTTCGAGGCGGCGGTACGCAAAGCGCATGCCTGGACGGTCATGTGCTCCTATAACCGCATCAACGGCGTGTACGCCTCGGAAAATCACTGGCTGCTCACAGACGTGCTGCGAAGTGAATGGGGCTTTGACGGTTATGTCATGTCCGACTGGAGCGCGACGGCGGATCGTGTGGAAGGCATCAGAGCGGGGCTGGATCTCGAAATGCCCAGCTCAAACGGCGTGCGCGACCGTCTGATCGTCGACGCCGTTCGAAACGGGACGCTGGACGAAGCGCTGGTCGACCAGGCCTGCGAGCGAATACTGCGCGTGAACGAGCGCTATCTTGAGAACGCAAAGCCCGACACGGTCTGGGATAAGGAGGCGCATGACCTCCTGTCGGGACAGCTTGCCGAAGAGTGCATGGTGCTGCTCAAAAATGAGAACGGCATTCTGCCGCTGATCAAGGGCGACGCCGTTGCGTTCATAGGCGAGTTTGCCGAAAAACCGCGTTTTCAGGGCGGCGGAAGCTCGCATATCCATTGCACCAGAATCACCAGCGCGCTGGACGCCGCCAGAGATATCGCCGGCGTCCGCTATGCGCGCGGCTTTGACGTCGAGACCGATACGACCAGCGACGCGTTGATGGCCGGGGCCGTATCGGCGGCCGCGGCGGCCAGGATCGCCGTTGTGTTCGCAGGTCTGCCGGACGCATATGAATCCGAGGGCTATGACCGCACGCACATGCGTCTGCCGGAGAGCCAAAACCGCGTGATCGAGGCCGTGGCCGCCGCCAATCCCCGCACGGTGGTCGTGCTGCACAACGGCTCGCCGGTCGAGATGCCCTGGCTTCCACGCGTTCAGGGCGTTTTGGAGGCCTATCTGGGCGGTCAGGCAGCCGGCCGGGCGGTGGTTCGCCTGCTCTACGGCGACGCCAACCCGAGCGGACGGCTGGCAGAGACCTTCCCGCTGAAGCTTGAGGACAATCCCTCCTATCTGTTCTATGGCGGCAAGGAAAAGACCGAATACCGCGAGGGCGTATTCGTCGGCTACCGCTATTATGACAAGAAGAAAATGGATGTGCTGTTTCCCTTCGGTCACGGCCTGAGCTACACGGATTTCGCCTACTCCAATCTTCGTCTCAGCGCGTCCGAGATCACGGACTCCGACACGCTGACAGTCTCCGTAGACCTTACCAACACGGGAATGCGCGAGGGCAGCGAGGCCGTGCAGCTCTATGTTTCGGATCTCGAGAGCACGCCCATGCGCCCGCTTAGAGAGCTCAAGGGCTTTGAAAAGGTCGCCCTCCGGCCAAACGAGACCAAAACGGTATCCTTTGTGCTGGAGCGGCGCGCCTTTGCCTACTATGAAGAAAGCATCCACGACTGGTATGTCGAAAGCGGCGACTTTGCCATTGAGATCGGCCGCTCCAGCCGTGATATCGCGCTCAGCGCGACCGTCACGGTGCATGCGTGCAAAGCCCTGCCGGTGGTCTATGATCGCAGCTCCATACTGCTGGACATTATGGCAAACCCCAAGGGGCGCGCGCTGATAGACGCCTTCACGCAGCAGACCGCCCAGGCGCTCGGTGCGAGCGATGACGATCTGCCGTCCAAGGCCGCGCAGGAAGCGATCACCGGAGAAATGCAGACGGCTATGATGCAGTACATGCCGCTCAATGCCGCCGTAACCTTCGGAGGCGTAAGCTACGAGCAGATCGACGCGCTTCTTGCGGAGCTCAACAGGCCCCCGGAGGAATAGCAGGCCCTTTGCCGCGCCGCATAATACTTACGCGTGGACGGCGCCCTTTTCCATGAACTGTACGATCGCGTCCGCGCCGCGTATATAGCCGCCCTCTTCCAGCATGTCCCGGCGGTATTCGTCCACGCGCGCGCGGCAGGCTTCATCGCCGAGCAGCGTCTGTATACTGCTTCTTAGCAGCTTGGCCGTAACGAGCTTTTTATCCGGTATGGCCATGCCAAGTCCCTGCGCCTGCACCTGCATGGCGGTAAACACCTGCTCGTCCATCTGCGGCAGGCACAGCATCGGCACGCCATAGCAGATCGCCTCCATGACGCTGCCGGTGCCCGCATGGGTCAGGAACAGCGACGATTCCTGCAGCACGTCAAGTTGGGGCAGGAACGGCGCGACGCGCATATTGTCCGGCAAGGTCCCAAGCTGCTCCGGCCGGATGGCGCCGCCTATGGAGGACAGCACGCGCACGGGCAGATCGCGCGCAGCCTCGGCAAGCATCGTGTAAAACTCAGGCCAGTTATTAAACAGCGTGCCAAGCGATGTGTACACAAGCGGCGCGTCGCCCTTTGGCGCCTCCCAGCCGGTGACGGGAAGCCGTCCGCCGACCTGTGCGCCGATAAACACATACCGGTCGGAAAAGGAAGCGCCCGCGGGATGGAACTTCTTTGAGATGGTTACCAGATCCAGATCCGCCTTGCCTTCAAAGATCTCACGAATGCCGATATGCTCCACCCCGTACCGGTGTGAGAATTTTTCGGCAAGCGCGTTGGCCGCGGCGCGCGCCGGATGCGTATCCGGTATCGCCGGCCAGTCGGCAGTGACGGAAAAGCGCTCGTTGCAGGCATAGCTTGTATGCAGCATGATCAAAGGCTTGTTCAGCGCGCTCGCAGCCAGACGTCCCGCGATCGCAAGCGCGTCCGTAAACACCGCGTCGGGCGGATCCGCCTCCAGCACGGGCAATATCTGCCCGATCGCCGCGTCCGCTTCGGAAAGAAAACGCAGCGGAAGCTCCGCCATCATGTCCGTTTCGATGTCGTCCTTCGCCTGTCCCTGATTCGTGAGCACCGTATCCACGGGAACAAATCTGGCGCCGGTGGCTTCCAGCGTACGGCGGAAGTTTTCCGAGGTAAAGCAGGTCACGCGCACGCCGCGGCGCACCAGCTCCCCGATAATCGGCGGCGTCACTAATACATGTCCGGGTGCGCCAACGGTAATAAATGCGATATACATGGGTCGTCCTCCAAAGGATTTTTATATGGGTATACGTTTTAACAGCGGCCCGATCCGCTCGATATCGGTTGGGTCTATAAAGGGAAGCATGTCCGCCAGCACGCTGAGCGGCTCCATCGTCAGGGCGCAGTCCTCCGCGCTGATAAACCCGTATAGCTGCGGCGCCTGCTGTAAAACGACCTCCGCCGCCGCACGGTTTTCCAGCAGATCGCACACGGGCGAATCCGTGCTGAACGGGTACAGATAGGAAACGTCGGGCCGGTAGGAATAGCTGTATCTTCCGCCATGAACGGTCTCACGGCTGTTTTGGGGATGATCCGGCAGCACGATCTGCGCCTCACAGCCCTCGGGCAGCTCCACGCTGAGCGAAAGCATTCCGCCGTCATGGAGCTCCCACTGTACGCGGTATCGTCCGGCGGGAGAATCGAAGGCCAGATCCATTTGCTTCATGCGGCCGTTCGGCTGGGGCGCAATGATCGCGCGGCGCCAGCCCGGCTCCGTATTTCTCAGGCCCGCCATGCGCGAATAGACCGCATACATCACGGAACCGTTGGCATAATGGTTGAGCGAATTCATATCGCATTTCGACAGGCTCCCGTCGTCGGCCAGCGAGTTCCAGCGCTCCCAGATCGTCGTTGCGCCGAGGTTCACGGCGTGCAGCCAGCCGGGAAAGGCTTCGCGGTACAGCATGCGATAGGCCGCGTCGGTCATCCCGTTATCAAGAAGCGCCGGCAAAAGCAGCGGCGTACCGAGAAAACCGGTTTTCAGCGTATAAACGTCCTTTTTGAGCCTTTGGGCAAGGCCCGCCGCCAGCTTCGCACGGTCGCGATAAATCCCAAAGCTCAGCGCGAGCGCATAGCCGGTCTGCGTATCGACCGACAGCCGTCCGTTCGGCGTGAAATACTCGTCCAGCAGGGCTCTGAGCACATCCTCCGCAATGCCTTCGAGGCGCTTCGCGTCCGCATCGCTATGCAGCGTTTTTGCGGCAAGCGCGGTCAGGCGCAGGCTGTGATAATAAAAGGCCGAGCGAATGAAGGTCTCATCCGTGCCGCCCTTCATCGCCAGCGGCGTGGCGCCGTCGAGCGCCAGCCAATCCCCAAAGCAAAAGCCTTCCGTGGCGATATGCCCGCCGCCGCGGGCTTTATCTGCTCGAATCAGCGTTTCGGTATAGTCGCGCATCATGGGATAGTTTTCCTCAAGCAGCGACCGGTCGCCGCAATGCCAGTATACCTGCCAGGGCAGTATCGTTGCGGCGTCTGCCCAGCCCGCGCCGCCCGGCGCGCCGTCCGTATTATTGCACGGGCTGTACATAGGAATATTTCCGGAAAAATACCGCTGCTGATCGGCCCTGAGATCGCGCATGTACTTGCGGTAAAACTCCTTGCAGTCCATTTGATAGCAGGCGGTGGGCGCAAACACCTGCGCGTCCCCCGTCCAACCCAGGCGCTCGTCGCGCTGCGGGCAGTCCGTCGGCACGTCGATGAAATTGCTGCGCTGTCCCCACAGAACGTTCTTGGCCAAGCGATTGATCTTGTCGCTGTCCGTTGTGAACGTCAGCGTCGGTTTGAGGCCGCTCGACAGCGCCAGCGCCGTAAAATCGTCCGGATCGATACGCGCGGGCCCGATTACTTTCACATAGCGAAAACCATAATAGGTAAACCAGGGCTCGACGGTTTTTTCAATGCCGTCGGAGGTGTATCGATACTCCGCCCTGGCCGAGCGAAGATTGTCGCGGCACAAACGGCCGTTCTCCAGCGTTTCCCCGTACTGCAGGCAGAGCGTTTCGCCGCGCGGCAGGCGGTTTACAAAGCGCGCCGCGCCGGCCATGTTCTGACCGAAGTCAAGTATCTGCCCTCCGGCGTCCGACGCAAGCAGCTTTGCGCGAAGCTCCGATACGACGCGAACAGGCGGAGAAAATGCCGGCTCCGGCCGATACGGCGCATCGACGATGCGGCAGGGAAGCGGCTGTCCGGCGTCGATGGTATCGTCACGCTCTTCGCCGTCATAGATGGAGCTGCGCACGATCGCGGAGCGCTGCGCCGTCCAATTCGTATCCGTAACGATCCGCTCCACAGCGCCGTCGCGGCGCGTCAGCGTCAGGCAGGCGGATAAAAGATAGTCGTCGCCAAAAATATTCGTCCGGCCGTTTGCTCCGAAGCGTCCGCGATACCAGCCGTCGCCAAGCGCCACGGAAAGCCTGTTTTCCTTTTGCAAAAGCGCCGTTACGTCATAGCTTTGGTAGCGCAGATAGGCGTTATAATCGTTATACCCCGGCGTCAGGTATTCGCTTCCCACGCGCCGGCCGTTCAAAAACGCACGGTACAGACCAAGCCCCGTAATGGCAAGCGTCGCCGTCGCCACGCCGTCGGCAGAAAAGGTTCGTATCAGAAGCGGGTTGGGTATGCGTTCGCACGTCGTAATAAAGGGAGCGTCCCAGGGCGCCGCCGCGCAGGCCTTGTCCATGGTCACTGCATCCAAAACGGCTTTTCAGGAATGCTGAGGCCAAAGCGCTTCAGAAGCCATTTCTCGCAAAGCGGAATCCATTTGGCGGCGTTTTCGTTCACACCCATAAGGGAGTCCGCCGTCGACTGATCGGCAAGGCTCAGTCCGTGCATAACGTCCTCAAACACATGGATCTCAAACGGCACGCCGGCCTTGGCGAGCGCGCTCGCCATACGCGTACTGTTTTCCACAGGCACAAGCGAATCGGCGCTGGTCGCCCACAGGAAGGTCGGCGGCGTATGCGCGCCGACATGCCGCGCAGGGCTGGCCTCCAAAAGCTGCTCCTCGCTGGGCTTGGCCGTACCAAAGAACGCCACATTGAAGCCCGCGTGCAGCTCCTTTTCGAACGGATCCTTAAATACGGAGTCCCGCATAAGGATCTGATCGGTCACGGCATAGCCAAGTATTGCAGCCGCGGGACGAAGCTGCTCCGCCGGCGCATGCAGGCGCTCCGTAAGCAGCGGCGCGTTCCAATAGACGGAATACATCGCGCAGTTATGCGCGCCCGCGGAAAAGCCGCAGACAGCGATACGGTCGGCGTCGACGCCCCATTCGTCCGCATGCGCGCGGATGGTCAAAAACGCGCTTCCCAGGTCCACCAGCGGCGCGGGATGCACGCGCTCCGGCTTTGGCACGACAGCGCTGCCCATAGGCATATTTTCATCGTCGGCATAGACCGAATAACGCAGCACGAACACATGATACCCCATCGCCGCAAAGCGAAACGCGACAGGCTCCGCCTCGCGCGACGAGCAGAATGTATAGCCGCCGCCGGGACAGACGACAACGGCAGGACGCTTTCGTCCGGCAAAGGGGGACGGCTCCTCCTGCAGGCAGGCCGTCAGGGTAACAAAGGGATTCTCTTTCCTCAGCGGCAGCGTCAGTATCTTCATGTTCAGCGCTCCTCTTTATTGGTTTTGGTCGAAATAATAGTGCAGCTTGGCAAACAGATCGTTCATGATCAATTGCGAATCCAAAGTATGATAGCTGCGGATCAGCCGGCGATTCTCCGGCCGCTCGCGGGTCGTTCCGTCTTCATCCAGCAAGAGCGGCGCGGGGCGCAAGGTATAGTTATCCATGTGATCGTACATCGCAAGACCGACCGAAGCGCAGTCCCAAAAGGCCCAGGTCTCTCCCGCCGGCAAAAACGCCGCGTAAGCGGCCTTGCTGGCGCCCGCTCCCATACGTCCGGCCGCGGCGTCGTCGCCGATACGCTCCGTCAGCGCCCGACTGGCCCACCGCACCCGCTCATAAAGATAGCCGCCAAGCTGGCCAAGGGGTGAGAGCTCGCTGTAAAGCTGCATCATGCTTACCTGAAAGCCTACGCCCTCCGGCATGTCGACCGTCCACCATTCCGCTCCGGAATCCAAAAGTATATTGTAGGCCCGATAATCGTTGCAGGAGTTGAAATACCATTTCCCATCCGGAATGCGTCCGCCGATAATCAGTATACGCTCGGCGATCGACGGCTCGGTCAGCAGGGCGACCGCCAGGTTTGTCACGGCTCCGAGAATAATGATATACAGCGGCCTGGGATCGTCCCTAAGCGCCTCCTGGACAATAAAGTCAGAGGCCTCGCTGCGTGCATAGCCGCCGTCCGGCCGCATGACGTCCGAGCCATGGCAGACGCGGATCTCTTTTTCAAGGCCCATCAGGGATACGATCCGGTTTGCCTCGGCATAGCTGTCCTCCTGAGAATGCGGCCCAAAACGCAGGCCGTAATGCTCTGGGCAGATCGCGCGCACATCAAACTTTGGCGTCATGAGCGCCTGCGCGATAGCAAAATGGTCGTCGGCCTCGCAGCCTGTATCGGTATCGATAATCACGCGCACCTGTTTGGATGCGTGAACTGTGTATGGAGCTGCTTTTATCATTTTTCAAGCGCCGCGCGTTCCGCGAGCGCCCTCGCTTTCTTAATTTTATATTGCTGCGCCAGACCTATCTTGTAGCTGTTCGACACATAGACCAGGAACAGCAACACGACCACGCCGTCAAAAACCGTCTTCAGGGAGCTCGACGCGCCCATCTTGACCAGTCCGCTTGAAAGACAGGCCTGTACAAACGCGCCCATCCATACCCCGATGTTGCGGTCGGAATACTTGGCAAGCGCGTTGCCAATAAACATCGGCAAAAACGCGCTCATGATGAAGCGCGAGCTGGAGAGTCCCGTTTCCGGCGCAATATAGCCGTACTGAGAAATATACACCACGCCGGCGCAGGCCATGAGTCCGCCCGCGATCACATAACACACGACGGCGTTGCGCTTTTCGTTGACGCCCACTTCAACGGCGTTCTTCTGCCCCGTTTGCAGCGAGCGGCAGTTATATCCGAATTTCGTGAAATTCAACAGATAGATCAAGATCACCAGCACACAGCCAAGCAGAATCAGGCTGTATGGGAGCTGCGCCCAGATCAGCATATCATACTTGCCGATGAGGCGAATGCCGTTGGCGCTGTTGAGCTTGTAGGCGACGGCTTCGAAAATCATGGCGACGCCAAGCGAGGTCACCATCGGCGGCAATCTCAGCGTAATGTAGATCAAGCCGGATATCAGGCCGCAGATCAGGCCGAACAGCACGACAAGCAGCAGCAGCGCGACGGGCCCGGTATCCCAGCGCTTGGCCAGCGTACCGCCCGCGATCAGAGACAGAATCAGCACCGAGCCTACCGAAAAATCAAATCGGCCGGAGGTCAGGTTGTAGGAAACGGCCAGCGCGATAAAGCCGGAGTAGACCATGTTGTACAGTATGGTCCTAAAATCCGATCCCACGCCAAAGCCGGAATGCCCCGTCAAATTGCACAGCGCGAAAAAGAACAGGTACACCAGCACAGGCGCCGCGATCGTAATGGCAAAGTTTTTTCCGATTTTTCCCAGCGTTTTCATACCGCTCCTCTTCCTTTTGCCGTCCGGCACGGAAAAAACCCGCGCCGGACGGCGATCGCTTCAAACGGGATCGCCCGATCAGTTGCCGTGCCGCGCGTGGATCTCGTCGGCGGAAACGGCGGAGTAGAGCGCGGAGAGGCTGTCCACCGTTACATCGGGGTTAAAGTCCACAAGCGCGGTCTTGACGTCCTCGATGCTGAAAACCCATTCGCCGGTGCCGCTCTCGAGCTCGGCAAAGTAAGCCATGTCGTCCGGATTGGTGATGACCCAGTTCTGCCCCTATTCCCGAATTGATGGACAAAAAAGCATTCGTTATAATGGAAAGG
>CAZCAV010000045.1:0-18591 GCA_964496795.1 uncultured Oscillospiraceae bacterium | reverse complement strand
CAGATGACACTCCGGGTATGAACCGAATGCTCTAGCCAACTGAGCTACGCCGCCAGATGGGGGATGCGCCTAAAATTGGGCACACGATGTATTATAGTGGGCTGCGGGCGCGCTGTCAAGCCTGAAATCGCGGCAGCACGCCGGACGAAAATCGGGAACAAAATCGCGGCAGAGCAGCCGGCGATGGCGGTAAGGCGGATGGAGCGATATCATGGCGAGGCGGCCCGAGCGGCGTCTAAGCGCAGGCGCAGAGCGTATGAAGGAAGCGCGCTGCAGCCAACAGGTCGGCGGAGCCGCCCGGAGAAAGATTGCGGCATGAGAAATCGCGATCAAGCGCGCGGAGCGCCGGTATATAGGAGGCGTTCAGGGGATCATGACGGGCTATCAAGGCCTGGGCGGCTGCGCGGGCATAGGCTGCGCCATCGGCTCCGCCGCGATGAAGAAGGTTCGTATCCTCCGTGCCGGAGATCAGATGCAGAAGCGTCCAGGTCAGGGCGTCGTTTTCCGGTAAGCCTCGCGCCAGAGCCGCTTCAAAGACTGGCAGCGCCAGCGTGCGCACGGCCGGATAGCCGTCCTCCGCCTCGCCGCGCGGCCCGCGCGCGCCGTATGTGCGATAGGCCTGCGCTCCGTGACCTTGCGCCCGCGGCAATTCTTGACAGAGACCGCGGCACAGCAGGGCGGCGTCCGCACAGAGCGCGGCGGCGTCATGATCGGGAAAACGCCCCGCCAGATAGGAAAAGACGCCAAGCGTGAATATCGCGCCGCGATGCGTATTCACGCCGCCGGTGGTTTCCAGCATAGCGCGCTCGGCTTCCAGCCCGAGCGGCCGGAGCCGCGTTATATCCGGCGGCGCGCCGTTTTCCTCGCGTTGCCCCATCGCCGCAAAGCGCGTGAAATACTGTCCGAGCACCGCGGCGCTCCGGCAAAGCAATGCCAGATCCATGTCCTTATGCGCGCCGCTGCCGTCTTGATCCACGAGCCCCGGCTTGGGCGTAGCCTCCGCTTCCGCGATCAGCGCCTCCAGGGCAAGCCGGCCGATCAGATACGGCCGCGTGCTTCTTGGCGAAAGCGCGGCGGCGGCGGCAAAATCCGGTTTGTCCAAATACGTTCTCAGGCGCGAGGCCGATACCGGAGCGTCATCCTGCCGCAAGCGCTCGATCTCATACAGCTTGACGCCGTGCGCGGGCAGCACGCTATGGAGCGCTTCATTATACATGGCCGTGAGCGGGTCAAGCGGTTCGCTGCCGACAAAGCGCGCGCGGATACGGAGCACGGGCGCGATGCGTTCGGCAAACAGCGCGGCGTCCAGCTCGGCAAACACGCGTCCCGCGTCCGATACGCGCTTCAAGAAATAATCGGGGAAGCAGGCTTGCGAGAGACAATATGGCCCGCCGCCTACAACGGTAACGCCGCTTATGTCCGCGCAGCCGTCGCGGGCCATGGAAAGACGCTCCGCCGCCGAAAAGCGCGAAGCCTCCTCGGAAAGCACAAATACATACAGCCTGTCGCAGACGTGCGCGGCCTGTTCGACGATATAGCGGTGGCCCTTGGTGAAGGGATTTCCGTTGATCACGACCGCGCCGCAGCAGTCCGCATCGGGCGCAGGCAGAGTCTTGAGCCAGCGATCGACGCCGTCCGGCCGGTTCTCCAGCAGACAGGCCTCCCGCGCCATTGTCAGCCGGAAGAAGCCAAGCTCCTCAAAACGCGGCGCGCTTTCAGGCCGCGTAAACACAAATATCCGCCTGTGTCCGCGCGCCTTCAGCTCGGTCACCAGATGCGAGACTAAAACGCTCATCAGCCCGCCGCCGCGCGCTTCCGGACGGACGGCCACACAGCGGATGGTCGCGCCCTGAAAGCCTCCGCAGCCAAGCAGCGCGCCGCCCTCGTACGCGCCATAGAGCGCGTCGAGGCCCTCCGAAAGCCTGAGCCCGCAGTCCGCCATGAGCGCCGCCGCCGCCAGACGCTCCTTTCCGGCCGTAAGCCTCTCAAGCCGTATCATTCGAGTTCCTCCGGCGCGTTTTCTGCTATCGTCGCAAAGACCGCGGTCAGCTCGGAAAGCGGATGCAGCCGGCGGCTGGCGCAGGATGGACCCTCTTTGCCGCAGACCATGCAGCCGCGGGCGGGCAGCCCCAGCTGGCGGCGTGAGATCGGCGCGCCGTCCCTGCCCAGCACGTCTATATCCAGCAAGCGCCCATAGGCCAGCGTGTCCTCAAGCTGACAGCAGAGACGTTTGAGCTCCAGGGGCTCCGCGTCTACCGCCAGATAGGCCTCCCGTCCCGTTGGGGCTTCCATGAGCTCGCGGTACAGCACCGGCCAGCTATCACTAAGCGCGCCGCTGAGCGCCGACAGTCCGGCCGCAAACACGCGATCCGCCGCCGCCGTGCGCTTTGCCGGCCCGGGCGCATTCACCGTCAGGCAGACGAGCGCCTTGCCGGCATACGCCCTCAGCAGCTCCCGCTGCCTTTGCGAGCGGCGTTCGCGCGCTTGCAGCGCCATATCCAGCGTTACCTCTTCCATAGCAGCATTATATCATGAAATCAATTGCATGAATATATATATTGTCGGAATATGTGCCGCATGGCGCGCATAAAGCAGGGGCTGCAAGAAAACATCCGTATTTTGGCGATTTGTATGGGTGTATACCGGTGTGCAAGCATGGCTGCACGCCAATATATTGCTGTACTTTTTGTGCGGCGATTGTTATAATTATACATCATAAAGCGCTGATCGGAGGGCTTGCAGATGGAGCTTATACATGAGGGCGTCGCCGGTACGATGGAGTCCGGCGATATTTTTGTGGAGATCGCGCCGGCAGATACGCTGACAATCGCGCTCGAGAGCACGGTCGAAAGGCAGTTTGCCCGGCAGATACGCGCGGTCATTGCGGACACGCTGCGCGATTGCGGCGTTGCGGGGGCCGAGGTGCGGGCCGTGGACAAGGGCGCGCTGGATTGTACGATCCGCGCGCGCATTACGGCCGCGGCCTGCCGCGCTGCCGATCGCAGCGACATGGAATGGAGGTAAGGAGCATGCGCCTGAGACGAACCATGCTGTTTGTGCCCGGCAACAATCCGGGTATGCTGTCCACGGCACATATTTACGGCAGCGACGCGCTCATGTTCGACCTTGAGGATTCCGTGTCCCTTCGGGAAAAGGACGCGGCCAGGCTGCTTGTCTACCATGCGCTCAAGACCATCGTCTGCGGCGGCCTTGAGCGCGTGGTGCGGGTCAATCCGCTCTCGACGCCCTTTGGCCGTCAGGATATCGAGGCCATGGTGAGGGCGGGCGCAGAGGTCATCCGACTGCCGAAAACGGAGAGCGCGCAGGATATCTGGGATACCGAGGCGGAGGTCGAACGCGTGGAGCGCGCGGCGGGCGTCCCCGTGGGCCGTACGAAGCTCATGGCCGCCATCGAGGGCGCGCTCGGCGTGGTCAACGCCTACGCCATCGCTTCCGCAAGCCCGCGGCTCATCGGAATAGCGCTCGGAGCCGAGGATTACTGCGCCAATCTCAAGACCACGCGCTCCCCGGAGGGCTCCGAGCTGTTTTTAGCGCGCGCCACGATCGTGGTGGCGGCCCGTGCCGCAGGCATCGACGCGTTGGATACGGTCTATTCGGACGTCAACAACGAGGAGCAGCTCATACGCGAAACCGAGCAGATCAAGCAGCTTGGCTTCGACGGGAAATCCATCATCAATCCGCGGCAGATCAAGCCCATTCACAGGGTGTTCGCGCCGACGCAGAAGGAGATCGACAAGGCTCTGAAGATCCGCGCCGCCATCCGCGAGGCGGAGAGCCGGGGCAGCGGCGTGATATCGCTCAACGGCAAAATGATCGACCGGCCCGTGGTGCTGAGAGCCGAGCGTTGTCTGGAGCTTGCGCGCGCCTCGAAAATTCCGTTTGAGGAGGCTTAATATGGATAGGCAGCTTAATGAAACGATCAGGAGGCTTGGGCTTACCCCCTATGTGGCGGGCGAGAATCCGCGCCTGCACAAAAAGGACGGCGTGACGCTGGAGGATCGTCAGAGACGATCCGACAAGCTGGTATCCTCGCTTGAGGAGGCCATACGGAAAACAGGACTTCGGGACGGCATGACCGTTTCCTTCCATCATCATTTCCGCGGGGGCGATTATATTGTCAACATGGTGCTTGACGTCATCGCGAAGATGGGGATCAAAGATCTGCGCGTCGCCGCCTCGAGTCTGACCGACTGCCACGCGCCCATGATCGGGCATATTCAAAGCGGCGTGGTGACCGCCATAGAGACCTCGGGCTGCCGCGGCGAGCTGGCGGAGGCGATCTCGCGCGGGCTTATGGACAGGCCGATGGTGTTCCGCACGCACGGCGGACGGGCCGCCGCCATCGAAAGCGGCGCGCTGCACATCGACGTGGCCTTTTTGGGCGCGCCAAGCTGCGACGCCTTCGGCAACGCCAACGGCTATTCGCGCGGCACGGAGGGAAAGTCCGTCTGCGGCTCGCTTGGCTACGCGCTGCCCGACGCGCAGAACGCGGATAAGGTCGTGGTCATCACCGACAATCTCGTGCCCTACCCGAATACGCCCTTTGCGATCTCGCAGCGCTATGTCGACTATGTCGTGGTCGTGGACAGCATAGGCGATCCGGAGAAGATCATGTCCGGCGCGACGCGCTTTACGAAGAATCCGCGCGATCTGCTTATCGCCGAGCGGGCCGCGGAGGTGATCGCGCACTCGGGCTATTGCTACGACGGGTTTTCGCTTCAGACCGGTTCGGGCGGCGCGGCGCTGGCGGTCACAAGATTTTTGCGCGAATATATGCTGGAAAATCACATTCATGCCAGCTTTGCTCTTGGCGGAATCACGGGTGCGATGGTACAATTACATGAAGAGGGTCTGATCGAGCGGCTGCTGGATGTACAGAGCTTCGATCTGGTGGCGGCGAATTCGCTCAAGGACAACCGTTTCCACCGGCAGATCGACGCCAATTACTATGCCAACCCCTTCCGCCGCGGCTCGGTGGTCAACGCGCTTGACGTGGTCGTGCTCTCGGCGCTCGAGATCGACACGGACTTCAACGTCAATGTGCTCACCGGCTCCGACGGCGTGATCCGCGGCGCGATCGGCGGTCATCCCGACGCCGCGGCCGGCGCGGCGCTGACCGTGGTCGTCTGTCCGCTTCTGCGCGGCCGCATGCCCTGCGTGCTGCCGCGTGTGGGCACGCTTGTTACGCCGGGCAGCACGGTGGACGTGCTGGTGACCGATCAGGGCGTGGCGGTCAATCCGCTCCGGCCGGACGTTCATGACAGGCTGGCGGCGGCCGGCCTGAGGCTTAGGGACATCCATGAGCTTCAGGCGGCGGCTGAGGCTCTGACCGGCAGGCCCGACCCGATCCCCTTTACCGACCGCGTGGTCGGCGTCGTGACCTACCGCGATGGCAGCGTCATCGACCTGATCCGTCAGATAGACAGTTAAGGAGGCAATATGATTCAATACCACAACGAGCCGGTGACGCTCAAATTCGGAAAGCCCGTGCCCTTTAAGGGCGACCTGAAGGCCGCCCGCGAAAAGACCATCGCCTATCAGATACTTCGCGCCCACGATAAAAGCGGCGGCGGCGACGCGATGTCCATCACCTTCGACGCGCTCGCCTCGCACGATATCACCTATGTCGGCATCATTCAGACCGCGCGCGCCTCAGGCCTGACCGAATTCCCCGTTCCCTACGCCATGACCAACTGCCACAACAGCCTCTGCGCCGTCGGCGGTACGATCAACGAGGACGACCATGTGTTCGGCCTGTCCGCGGCGAAAAAATACGGCGGCGTCTATGTGCCCGCCAACCTGAGCGTGATCCATTCCTATGCGCGCGAGGCGCTGGCCGGCTGCGGCCGCATGATACTCGGCTCCGACAGCCATACGCGCTATGGAGCGCTCGGCACCATGGGCGTTGGCGAGGGCGGACCGGAGCTGGTCAAGCAGCTTCTCAAAAACACCTGGGATATCCCTGCGCCCGAGGTGGTGCTCTGCTATGTCACCGGCCGGCCCAAGCAGGGCGTCGGCCCCCACGATGTGGCGCTTTCCCTTGTGCGCGAGACCTTCAGGAGCGGCTGCGTCAAAAACAAGGTGCTTGAGTTCGTCGGCCCGGGCATCGACCTTTTGAGCGTGGATTTCCGGAACGGCGTCGACGTGATGACCACGGAGACGGCGTGCCTCAGCTCCATATGGGAGACCGACGACGATGTAAGACGCTATTACCGCATCCACGGACGGCCGGACGCGTATCAAAAGCTCGCTCCCGCGCGCGGCGCGGCCTACGACGCCTACATCACCATAGAGCTCGATCAGGTGGATTCCATGATCGCTCTTCCTTTCCACCCCAGCAATGCCTGGACCATACGCGAGTTTAACGCGCACGCCGCCGAAATACTGGCGGACGTGGAGGCCGAGGCCGCAAAAAAATTTCCGAAGGCGCGTCTGGACCTTGCTTCCAAGCTGCATGACGGCGGCGTCTGGGCCGATCAGGGCGTCATTGCGGGCTGCGCGGGAGGCCTGTTCGACAACATTGTGGAGGCCTCCGACATATTGAAGGGCGGCAGCATCGGAAACGGAGAGTTTTCGCTTTCCGTATATCCTACCAGCGTGCCCGTCAGTCTTGAGCTCACGCGGCTCGGCATGACGGAGACTCTGCTTGAAGCCGGCGCGATCCTCAAGCCCTCCTTCTGCGGCCCCTGCTTTGGCGCGGGCGACGTGCCCGCCAACTCCGGTCTGTCGCTGAGGCACACCACCCGCAATTTTCCGAACCGCGAGGGCTCCAAGCCCGGCGAGGGCCAGATCGCCGCGGTCGCGCTCATGGACGCGCGTTCCATCGCCGCAACGGCCAGAAACGGAGGCCGCATCACGGCGGCCACGGATATCGAGTATCGCAACGAGCCGGTGGAATACCATTTCGACGAGCATATCTATGAGAAACGCTGCTATAACGGCTTTGGCCATCCCGCGCCGGAAACGGAGCTCGTGCTTGGGCCCAACATCACCGACTGGCCAAGACAGTATCCGCTCGGCGAAAACCTGCTTGTGGAGCTGGCGGCTGTGATCCGCGACCCCGTCACCACGACCGACGAGCTGATCCCCTCGGGAGAGACCTCGAGCTACCGCAGCAATCCGCTGCGGCTTGCCGAGTTTACGCTTTCACGCCGCGCGCCGGACTATGTGGGCCGCGCCAAGGCCGCTGCGGCGCTCGAGACCGAGCGCGTGGCCGGTGAGAAGCCGGAGAAGCTCATGGACGCGCTTTCCAGACTCGGCGACGCGGACTCCCTGATCGCCTTGACTCAGTTCGGCTCCTGCATCTATGCCGTCAAGCCCGGCGACGGCAGTGCGCGCGAGCAGGCCGCCTCCTGCCAGAAGGTGCTCGGCGGGCTGGCCAATATCTGCTCCGAATATGCCACCAAGCGCTACCGCAGCAACTGCATCAACTGGGGCATACTGCCCTTTACGCTGCCGGCGGACGCAGAGTTTCCTTACGAGGCGGGCGATATGATATTCGTGCCCGGCGTGCGCGCCGCCGTTGAGAGCGGCGCGGAATCCATCCCCGCAAGGGCCGTCCGGCAGGACGGGACGGTGGAGGAGCTGACGCTCGAGCTTCACGGTCTCACGCCCGACGAAAAAGAGATCCTGCTAAAAGGCTGCCTGATGAATTATTACGCCGCCAAAGCCGGCAAATAGGAAAGGATACGACATGTCAAAGATAGCCATGACCACGCCGATCGTCGAGATCGACGGCGACGAAATGACCCGCATCATATGGCGGCAGATCAAGGACGAGCTTCTCGCGCCCTATCTGGAGCTGAAGGTCGAATACTATGACCTGGGGCTGAAAAACCGCGACGAGACCCGCGACCAGATCACAGTCGACGCCGCCAACGCCATCAAGCGCCTCGGCGTGGGCGTTAAGTGCGCCACCATTACGCCGAACGCGCAGCGCGTCAAGGAATATGACCTGCATGAGATGTGGAAGAGCCCCAACGGCACCATTCGCGCCATACTTGACGGCACGGTGTTCCGCGCGCCCATACTCATCGATTCTATCAAGCCCGTGGTCCGCAACTGGAAAAAGCCTATCACCATCGCGCGTCACGCCTATGGCGACGTATACAGGGCGACCGAATACCGCGTACCGGAAAAGGGCAGGGCGGAGCTGACATTTACCGGCGAAAACGGCGCTTCCTTCCGGCAGACGGTCTATGATTTCGAGTGCCCGGGCGTTTTGCAGGCCATGTACAACAAGGACAGCTCCATCCGCTCCTTTGCGCATTCCTGCTTCCAGTACGCCATCTCCACCAAGCAGGATCTCTGGTTCTCCGCCAAGGACACCATCTCCAAGAAGTACGATCACTGCTTCAAGGACATATTTGCGGAGATATTCGAGGCCGACTATAAAGCCCGCTTTGAAGAGCTGGGCCTGACCTATTTCTACACGCTCATAGACGACGCCGTGGCGCGCGTGATCCGCTCCGAGGGCGGCTTCATCTGGGCCTGCAAGAATTATGACGGCGATGTGATGAGCGATATGGTCTCCACGGCCTTCGGCTCGCTTGCGATGATGACCAGCGTGCTCGTTTCGCCCGACGGCTGCTATGAGTATGAGGCTGCCCACGGCACCGTCACCAAGCATTATTATAAGCATCTTGCGGGCGAGGAGACCTCCACCAACCCCATGGCGATGATATTTGCCTGGAGCGGCGCCATCAAAAAGCGCGGGGAGCTCGACGGGCTGCCGGAGCTGACCGCTTTTGGCGAACGGCTGGAAAAAGCGGCGATCCGGACGCTCTTGGACGGCGTTATGACCAAGGATCTCGTGGGCCTTGTCGAGGGCAAAAAGCCGGAGCCCGTCCATACGCTCGCCTTCCTTGGCGCCGTGCACGAGCGCATCTAGCCAGGAGCGTCCTTACGGGACGGCCCGCGCTGCAAAAAAGCATATCCGTCAACAATTTGGGCAGGGAAAGCTTTTCCTTGCCCTTTGCGCCTGAAAACGGCTCAAATAAAGCGTCTGGCGCATGGACGCGCCATGACGCAGATGGTATAATATAGGCGCTGCGCGGGGATCATGAAGCGCGCGGGGATCCCCAAACGGGTATGAAACGGAGGAACGTTTATGTATTGCTTAAGGAAGCTCACGGACGATCTGACCTGGGTCGGCGGCAATGACCGCCGTCTGGCCATGTTTGAAGGCGTATACTCGGTGCCGGCAGGCGTCTCCTACAATTCCTATCTGCTCACGGACGACGTGACCGTGCTTTTCGATACGGTGGACAAGGCTGTCGGGAGGGTATTCTTTGAAAACGTCGAACAGGCTCTTGGCGGGCGAAAGCTCGACTATGTGATCGTACAGCACATGGAGCCGGATCATTCGGCGACGCTGGAGGAGCTGCTGCGCCGCTATCCGGACGCGACGGTGCTTTCCAGCGCGATGTCCGCCGCGATGATCGGGCAGTTCTTTGGCAAGGAGCTGCGCGCGCGCGTCGTTCGGGAGGGCGAAACGCTCAGCACAGGCCGGCATGAGCTTCACTTTATCATGGCGCCCATGGTGCACTGGCCGGAGGTCATGATGACCTACGACGCGGCGGACGGCATACTCTTCTCGGCGGACGCGTTCGGCTGCTTTGGCGCGCTCAACGGCGCGATCTTTGCCCATGAGGTCGATTTTGAGCGCGATTATCTTGACGAGGCGCGCCGCTACTACTGCAACATCGTCGGAAAATACGGCCCGCAGGTGCAGGCGCTGCTCCGCAAGGCCTCCGGCCTGACCATACGGATGCTCTGCCCGCTGCATGGCTTTGTCTGGCAGAAGGATATCGGCGACTATGTGCACAGGTACGATCTGTGGAGCTCCTATACGCCGGAGGAAACGGGCGTGATGATCGCCTACGCCTCCGTTTACGGCCATACGGAGAACGCGGCCGAGCTGCTTTCCGGCAGACTCAGGGAACGCGGCGTCAAGACCGTGATGTTCGACGTATCCGTCACGCCCGCGTCGGAGATCGTCGCGGCGGCCTTCCGTTACAGTCATCTGGTATTTGCGTCCACCACCTATAATGCGGGCGTGTTCATCTCGATGGACGCGCTGCTGCGGGATCTGGCCTCGCACAACATTCAAAAGCGCACGGTCGCCTTCATCGAAAACGGCTCATGGGCGCCGGTGAGCGGCAGGCTCATGCGCGACATACTCTCCGGCTGCCGCGATCTGACGGTGATCGATCAAACGCTTACGATCAAATCGGCGCTGTCCGCCGGACAGCTCGGCGAACTGGATGCGCTGGCGGACGCCATCGTGGAGAGCATGCCCGCCGCGGCCAGAGGAACGGAAACGGCCGCGCCGGAAAGCGCCCGGATCGACGAAAAGGCGCTGTTCACCATCAGCTACGGCCTGTATATCCTCAGCGCAAAGGACGGCGAAAAGGATAACGCCTGCGTGATCAATACCGCACAGCTCGTTACGACCCAGCCGAACCGCGTTTCCGTCTGCGTCAACAAAAAGAACTACACGCACGATCTGATCCAAAAAACGGGGCTGTTCAACGTATCCGTACTGACCACGGAAGCGCCCTTCTCGCTTTTCCAGCGCTTCGGCTTTCAGTCCGGCCGCGACGCGGACAAATTTGCGGGCCTTGCGGGCGCCGTACGCGCCGCAAACGGGCTACTCTATCTCAGCCAGAGCGCCAACGCGTTCATTTCCGGACGTGTACGGCAGCAGATCGATCTTGGCACGCACACGCTGTTCATTGCGGACGTGACGGAATGCGCGCGGCTCGGCGCAGGCGATTCGCTGACCTACACCTATTACTTCGCGCATGTCAAGCCCAAAGCGCCCGTCGAGGCGGCGGCGCAGGGCAGGGTATGGGTCTGTCAAATCTGCGGCTATGAGTACGATGAGCAGAAGGAGGGCGTGCCCTTCGAAAAGCTGCCCGACGATTGGACCTGCCCGCTGTGCAAGCATCCGAAGTCGGATTTCGAGCTGCGGGCCGCGGCTCCGCTTAAGCCCAAGGGCAGGGTATGGGTCTGCCAAATCTGCGGCTATGAGTACGATGAGCAGAAGGAGGGCGTGCCCTTCGAAAAGCTGCCCGACGATTGGACCTGCCCGCTGTGCAAGCATCCAAAGTCGGACTTCGAGCTTGCCTGAGCACTTGCTCGCTGCGTATACAGATCAGGCCATGCCGCAGACAACGGCATGGCCTGTTAAAACTCTGTCGTCCGCTTAGGAAAAGATGAAGCAGTCCACCGTCTGGCGCAGCTCGTCGCGCATGGCGTCGCTGAGCTCCGTATCGGAGCGGCAAAAGATGTAGATCATATCGCCGTTCACGATCGTGGCGTAGCGCTGCTGCGGCGAATACATGTCGCAGTCGAATACGATATAGAGCGCCTGATCGTTTTCGTAAAATTCATAGCCCTCGGCGGTAAAGCCCGACAGCAGCTTTGCGGCGGTTTCGGAAAGCTCCGTATCGCCAAGATCCTTAAGGTTGCCGATCTGCGGATACTTGCCGTCCTGTATGCTGATGCGGATCTCAAAATTATCGCCCCAGGCCTCTGCGTCCACGGGAACGGCGCGCAAGGAAAAGCCCACGCTCTGCATATAGTCGTCCATATCGGCTTTGGTTTTCCCACAGCGCTTCAGCGACTGGGAGCCGGCCTGATTGTCCTGTACAAATATGTTGAAAACGTCCTCGGACATATACTGTACAGCCTCGGCCTCCGCAAGCGGATAGGCGGTCTTTCCTTCGATCATATCCGCGTCGGCCTTGGCGGCGGGCGCCGCGTCTGCGGACAGCGCGCAGCCTGCGCCAAGCAGCAGCGAAAGCAGCAGCAAAAGCAGCCAGGTTTTTTTCATATCCTTCTCCTCTCGGGCGTGCGCATGCGCATACCGATTTTTAAAGATTACCACAGATCGACGGGTAATTGCAATGGCTGCATTATTGCGTGACGAGGCCTGCCGTTTCTGGTATACTATGGTCATATCTTCGCAGAATCGAGGACATGGCCGTGCATGTTATGCAGAACAATCTGGGCCGCCAGTATACGCTGCACGCTTCGGAATATGAGGCGAAGGCGCTTGAGGTGCTGCGCAGCGGCTGGTATGTGCTGGGCCGCGAGCTCAGGGGCTTTGAGGAGAGCTTTCGCGACTATCTGGGCGTTGGATATTGCGCCGGCCTTGCCAGCGGACTGGATGCGCTGTGGATCGCCTTCCGGCTGCTCGGCATAGGCGCGGGCGACGAGGTGATCGTGGCTTCAAACGCGTACATCGCCTGCGTGATGGGGATCACGATCAACGGCGCAACGCCGGTTTTTGTGGAGCCCGACGAATATTATGCGATCGATGCGGAAAAGATCGAGGCCGCCGTTACGCCGCGCACGCGGGCCATACTGGCCGTGCATCTGTTCGGGCAGGCCGCGGATATGACGCGCATCATGGAGATCGCCCGCGCGCACAGCCTCAGAGTGGTCGAAGACTGCGCGCAGAGCCACGGCAACCGCTGGCAGGGACGCTGCGTGGGCGGTTTTGGCGACGTCGGCTGCTTCAGCTTTTACCCCACAAAGGGCTGCGGCGCATTCGGCGACGGCGGCGCGATCGTTACAAACGACGGCGCGCTCGACGACGCGGCGCGCGTATTTCGCAACTATGGCAGCCGCGTCCGTTATGAAAACGAGCTGGTCGGCACCAACAGCCGGCTCGACGAGCTGCAGGCGGGACTTCTCAGCGTCAAGCTTTCCCACCTCGACGAGCTTAACGCAGAGCGGCGGCGTCTGGCCGGACGGTATCTGGAGGAGATCCGGAATCCGCTGATCGTATTGCCGCGCGTACGCGAGGGCGCGGACAGCACATGGCATCAGTTTGTCGTCAGAAGCGAGCCAAGAGACGCGCTGATGGCCTGCCTCAAGCGGCGCGGGATCGACACGCTGATACACTATCCCATTCCGCCGCATATGAGTCAGGCCTACGCTTACCTCGGCTTTCACGCGGGCGATTTTCCCATTGCCGAGCGCATGGCCGCCGAGGTGCTGAGCCTGCCGATGTACAACGGCATGACGGAGGAAGAGCAGAGCTATGTTATCGACGCGCTCAACGGCTTCGACGGGAGAAACGCATGAGACGCGCGTACGGCATAGAGGGCGGCGGCCTGCGCCTTAGGCCGCTGGAGGAATCCGATATCGAGCGACTGCGCATCTGGAGAAACGATCCCGCCAACAACCGCTTTTTGCGGCGTCTGCCGTACATTACGCCGGAAGCGCAGAGGCTCTGGCTGGAGGACTGCCGCAGCAGTCCCGACGAGCTGTATTTTGCCATCGCGGAGACCAAACGGCTGCACACGCTGATCGGAAGCGTATCGCTGTATCATATAACGGACGGCGAAGCGGAGTTCGGACGGCTGCTGATCGGCGAAGCGCGCGCGCACGGCTGCGGCGCGGGCCTTGGCGCCATGCGCCTGCTAATGTCGATCGGCTTTGAAAAAATGGACCTTCGGCGCATATACGGGCATGTGTATCCGGATAACGCGGCTGCGCGGCGGGTCTATGCCCAGGCGGGCATGCGCGAAACAGGCGAAAGCACAAACGGCGAGCTTGTGGTCGCGCTTTCGCGCGCAGACTGGCCGGCCGCCGGGCCCAAGACGGAATGGAGGGAGAGATTATGAACACCGGGTATCTGGATCTGCAGAAATGCGGCGATGCACGCGGAGAGCTGATCGTTGCCCAGACGCAGAAGGAGCTCCCCTTCGCAGTGCGCCGTGTTTTCTGGATGTACGGCGTGTCGCCGGACGCGGTGCGCGGGCAGCATGCCAACCGCCGCTCGGCCTTTGTGCTGGCCTGTGTGCGCGGCGCATGCCTCGTGCGGGTGCGCGACGGACGCGGGCAGGACGAGATATTCCGTCTTGACCGTCCCGACAGGGGACTGTATCTGCCGCCGATGATCTGGAAGGACATGTATGATTTCAGTCCGGACGCGGTGCTGCTGTGCCTTTCCAGCGAGGCATATGACGCTGCGGAATATATCCGCGATTATGACGCGTATCGAAAAGAGGTCAATTCATGAGCAAGCTCAGCATCGTCATTCCCGTATACTACAATCAGGACAATCTAAAGCCGCTGTACGAGGATATCCGGCAGAAGCTGTCGCCAACGGAGGATTTCGATTATGAGCTTGTGATGGTGGACGACGGCTCCGGCGACGATAGCTGGGCGGTCATGCAGGCGCTGGCGGCCGCGGACGAGCGGGTCAAGATCATACGCCTCTCGCGGAATTTCGGGAGTCACGCGGCCATACTCTGCGGGCTTTCGCATGCCGACGGCGACTGCGCGGCCGTCAAGGCGGCGGATATGCAGGAGCCCACCGAGATGCTCATGGAGATGTATCACAGCTGGCAAAGCGGCAACAACGTTGTGCTGGCCGTGCGCCAAAAACGTGAGGATAAAAAAACGGACGGCTTCTTTGCAAACGCCTATTACCGCGCGGTCAAAAAGTTCGCCCTGCCCTCCATGCCGGAGCGGGGCTTCGATACCTACCTTCTCGACCGCAAGGTCATCGAGGTCATCGAACGCATGGACGAGCGCAACAGCGCGCTCACTTGCCAGATACTCTGGGCCGGCTTTAAAACCGACCGTATCTGCTACACGCGGCGGGCGCGCGAGATCGGCCGGAGCCGCTGGACGCTCCGAAAGAAGATACGCCTGTTTTCCGACACCTTTTTCAGCTTTACCTCGCTGCCGATCACGCTGGTATCGCTCATAGGCACGCTGTCCTTTATCGGCTCGCTGATCTGGGCGCTTGTGGTGCTGATCATGCGTCTGTCCGGCCGCATCGCGGTCAGCGGTTATACTACGCTCATGATATTCAGCCTGTTCTCCTTCGGCGTGACAATGCTCACCCTTGGCCTGCTCGGCGGCTATCTGTGGCGCTGCTTTGACGCGAGCCGCAAGCGTCCGGTATATATTGTGGAGCGCGAGGGCGGCGGGGAGCACGAAAAAAGATGAAAGCGCGGCAGCGGCTTAAGGCCGCCGTCGACCGGCTGGAGGCGCATCCGCGCCTTGGCTGGGTCGTGCAGTTCGTCAAGTTCGGCTTAGTCGGCGCATCCAATACGCTGATCCATCTGGGCATATACTATCTGTGCATCTACGTCTTCCAAATGCACTATCAGCTCGCCAACCTGATCGCATTTTTGATCAGCGTGACGAACGCCTATTTCTGGAACAGCCGCTATGTATTTTCTTCGGGCGAACGGAAGAGCTTCGGCGGGCATTTGGCCGCGTATCTCAAGACGGTCGCCGCCTATGGCGGCACCTATCTATTGAGCCTGCTGCTGCTGTGGCTGTGGGTGGAGAAGCTCGGCGTGAGCGAGGGCCTTGCGCCGATACTCAATCTGTGCATCACCGTGCCGCTCAACTATCTGATCAACAAATTCTGGACCTTCCGCAACAGGAAATCCGGCGGGGAAAACTAATCCTCCGTCACCGTATACAGGCTTTCCTTGTGGAAATAATTGGCCACACGCTGGTTTTCCCAGCGGGACGGGTCCTCGAAGTAATCCGAAAGCAGGAGCAGGTCGGGCTTATTGTCAAGCGGCGGAAGCGCCACGACGGCTTCCTCTGCGTTTTCCAGCGTATCGAAGCGCGCCAGCATTTCCTCGTGGAAGCTCTGCGCCTCGCCGGAAACGAGACTGAGCGCGGCATTGGCGCTTGTCAGGGTATCATAGCCGGCGGCGGCGGTCAGGACAAGCACGATCGCAAAGCCCGTCACGATGCGTCCGCGCGCGCGGGTCAGGGTCGCCAGAAGCGGCGCGGCGTCGATCGAACACCGCGGCAGCAGACGGTTTCTGAGCCAGCCCGTCAGATAGAACAGGTTGAAAAACGCGCCCAGCACATATACGTCATATTGGATATCCATGAGCCGCGGCGCTCCGGCGTAGCCCTGCGTGTAATAGGTGGACATGAAGCCCGCGCCCAGCAGCAGGACAAAGCCAAGCAGAGGGAGAAGCGGCATACGGAAGGCATGGCCGCTGCGGCCTGCGGAGCGCCAGGCGGCGGGAAAGGCCGCCGCCAGCAAAAGCATCATGAGCGGCGTCGTCCACTGCACCGTGCAGCGGAGCGCCTTGACAATGGAACGGACGCCCGCGATCAGCACGTTGAGCACGCCCCCGGACAATGTCTGCCTCGAGGCGTTTCCGGGTGCGAACAGGCTGAGGCAGAAGGCGGCGAGGAACAGAAGAAAGCTGATGGAAACCAGCGCGTTGCGGCTTTTCCGGATGAACAGGTCGTAGATCGCCGCGGCCAGCAGCGCCAGAACCGTGATCAGGCCCGTGGTATAGTTGCCGCCGGCGGTGAATACGCTCAGAAGCGGGATCAGGATATAGTACGCGGCGTTTGCGCCCTTTCCTTTCCGGCGGAACCAGAACGCCGTGATCAGACCGAAGAGCAGCGCCGAAAGGCTGAAGTAGAAGGTATAAAACACGCCCCCGACATAGTAATAGAAGGCCTCCAGCGGGCTCGGCAGAAGCTGCGTGCAGGGGATCATCACAAGCGCGTAGAGGCAGAAGCGCTCAGGAACGTCGAGCTTTAAAACGTGCTTGCCAAGCGTCCACACAAGGCAAAACACACACAGCAAAAGGCTTAACAGCACAAACCAGAGCGACAGAGCATAATACTCCATGTTCCATACGAAGGGCTGCAGCGTCATGAGCAGCACGGCGCCCCATGTGCCCTGCCAGTTCATGTAGATATCGTTGGCGTGAGAGACGGCCGCGGCAGCGACGTCTTTCACGCCGCCGCCCGCGAGACGCGCGTCGTTTGCGGCCGAGGCGTTCCAGAAATCGTCGAGCTGCGGAGCGGCCTCGCGCCCGATGGCGAACATGGGGACAAGCAGCGCGATCAGTACGCAAACGAGTATGACAGAAAGAAGCCTTGTGCTGAATTTCATAGTTCCTCCGGTGGAGCGATCGCGGATTTTTCGGGTTATGGCGTCTCTTTTATTGATTATACTCAAAACACGGCCGAAAGTCCATATGGCCGCATCTTGCGCACATACTGCCATTTTGTGTATAATAAAGCAAATTAGCGGGAGGATTTGACTATGAAGGGCATTATACTGGCCGGCGGCGCGGGCACGCGCCTGTATCCGCTGACCATGATCACCAGCAAGCAATTGCTGCCGGTCTATGATAAGCCTATGATCTATTATCCGCTCTCTACGCTGATGCTGGCGGATATCCGCGATATTCTGATCATTTCCACGCCCGCCGATCTGCCCAATTTCGAGCGGCTTCTCGGCGACGGAAGCCAGTTCGGCGTGCGGCTTTCCTATCGGGAGCAGCCCTCGCCGGACGGACTGGCGCAGGCCTTTTTGATCGGTGAGGAGCATATCGGGAGCGACTGCTGCGCTATGATACTCGGCGACAATCTGTTCTACGGCAGCGGCTTTCGCGGGCTCCTGCGCGAAGCGGCCGAAAATGCCGAGGCAGGTCTGGCCACCGTGTTCGGCTACTATGTCAACGATCCGGAGCGCTTCGGCATCATGGAGCTCGACGAGGCCGGACGGGTGCTGTCCGTGGAGGAAAAGCCCAAAGCGCCCAAGTCCAACTACTGCGTCACCGGCCTGTATTTTTACGATAACCGCGTCGTGGACTATGCCAAAAAGGTTCAGCCCTCCCAAAGAGGCGAGCTGGAGATCACGAGCCTGAACGACAT
The DNA here is from genome assembly GCA_964496795.1 of uncultured Oscillospiraceae bacterium. Classification (GTDB taxonomy): domain Bacteria; phylum Bacillota; class Clostridia; order Christensenellales; family CAG-138; genus CAZCAV01. The sequence goes on along the minus strand of CAZCAV010000045.1, from coordinate 888 downwards.
GTATCTGCGCGACGGCAGCCTGCGCGCCAGGGTGCTGGGCCGCGGATTTGCCTGGCTGGATACCGGCACGCCCGAGAGCTTGAACGAGGCGGCAGATTTTGTATACATGATCGAAAAACGACAGGGCATCAAGATATCCGCGCCCGAGGAGATCGCCTTTACCAACGGCTGGATTGACGCGGATGCGCTGCTTTATTCCGCGCGCCGCTACGGAAGATCGGCCTATGGCGAACATTTAAGGCGCGTGGCCGGGGGAAGGATACGGTACTGACGCTATGACAAGCTATCTCGTTACGGGCGGCGCCGGCTTCATCGGCGCGAATTTCATATACTATTTAATGGGCCGATATCCGGATGCGCGTCTGATCTGTCTTGACGCGCTGACCTATGCGGGCAATCCCGAAACGCTGAAGCCCGTGATGGACGCGCCGAATTTCCGCTTTGTCAAGGCGTCCATTACGGACGCGGCGGCGGTGGACGCGCTCTTTTCAGAAGAAAAGCCCGATTACGTCGTCAATTTCGCGGCGGAAAGCCATGTAGACCGCTCCATAGAGGACCCGGGCGTGTTTGTAAAGACTAACGTGCTCGGCGCACAGACGCTTCTCGACGCCTGCCGCGCGCATGGCGTGAGGCGCTTTCATCAGGTATCCACGGACGAGGTTTACGGCGATCTGCCGCTGGACCGGCCTGAGCTGCTGTTTACCGAACAGACGCCCATCCATGCCTCCAGCCCCTATTCCGCCAGCAAGGCCTCCGCGGATCTCCTGACGCTGGCCTATCACCGCACCTACGGTCTGCCGGTCACGATCTCGCGCTGCTCGAACAACTACGGCCCCTATCAGTTTCCCGAAAAGCTGATTCCACTGATGATCATCAACGCGCTTCACG
>CAZCAV010000044.1:0-18668 GCA_964496795.1 uncultured Oscillospiraceae bacterium | reverse complement strand
GATTCATTCTGCTTTTGAGACCTTTTTTCTGTCTATTTTATTGGGAATGGCTCAAGGAACGTTAATAACTACTACTCTTATATAATACGAGGACGATGCCATGAAGCGCTCACATAATTCCCGCAAAACGCTCGAGAAAACAATCCATGGCATTTTTCTTGTCATTGGCCTCGTCACGGTCGGGAGCGTTCTTTTGATCACAGCGTATCTTATTGTTTCCGGCATTCCGGCCATCAAGGAGATCGGCATAATTGATTTTCTTTTCGGAAAGAAATGGGCTTCAACAGCGGCGGAGCCTTCCTACGGAATCCTGCCGTTCATTCTCACTTCCGTGTATGGCACGGCGGGCGCGATACTCCTAGGCGTGCCGACCGGTTTTCTGACGGCGGTATATCTCTCCAAGGCGGCGCCTAAGCGCGTCAAGGAGGTCGTATCAGGCGCAGTGAGCCTGCTTGCGGGCATTCCCTCCGTCGTGTACGGACTGGTCGGTATGTTGGTGCTTGTTCCTGCGATTCGCAGTCTTTTCAGCGTGCCCGACGGTTCAAGTCTGCTTGCCGCTATCCTTGTACTGGCGGTTATGATACTGCCCTCCATCGTGAAGGTGTCCATGACAGCGCTGGATGCTGTGCCGGAGGAATATGAGCAGGTGTCGCTTGCATTGGGCGCAACGGACACGGAGACCTGGTTTCACGTTTCCGTTCCTGCCGCAAAGAGCGGCATCGCCGCAGCGGTGGTGCTTGGCGTAGGCCGCGCCATCGGCGAAGCGATGGCGGTCATGATGGTATCGGGCAACGTGCCAAATATGCCCACGCTTTTTCAGAGCGTTCGCTTTCTTACTACGGCGGTTGCAAGTGAAATGTCCTATTCGGCGGGCCTGCAGCGCGAGGCGCTGTTCTCCATCGCGCTCGTGCTGTTCCTGTTTATCATGCTGATTAACGCTGCGTTGAATCTGCTTTTAAAGGGCGGAAAGGAGAAACGGTCATGAAACAGACGAACGCAGCAGGTCGCAGGAAGCTCTATTCAATAGCAATGCGCACCCTGATGCTTATGGCAACGTGCCTGACAGTAGCGCTTGTTCTCTTTCTCATCGGCTATGTCATGGCGCAGGGCTTGCCCAACATCACTTGGGAATTGCTTTCCACAAGCCCAAGCTACCTTTCGGACAGGATCGGCATTTTGCCCGATATCCTGAATACTGTTTACATCGTATTTGCCACGCTCATCGTGGTGCTTCCCCTCGGCGCAGGCGCGGCGATCTACCTCACCGAGTATGCAAAGAACCGGAAGGTCGTCGCCGTCATTGAATATGCGGCGGAAACGCTCTCCGGCATCCCCTCCATAATTTACGGCCTCGTCGGCATGTTGTTCTTCTGTCAGTTCTTCGGAATGAAAACCTCGCTGATTGCGGGCGCCATGACGTTGGTCATCATGAACCTGCCAACCGTTATGCGTACCACGCAGGAGAGCCTGAAGACCGTGCCGCAGAGCTACCGCGAGGGCGCATTCGGTCTTGGCGCGGGTAAATGGCGGGTCATTTATACGGTGGTGCTGCCCGGCTGCGTAGACGGCGTCATCACAGGCTGCATTCTTTCCGTGGGGCGCATCCTCGGCGAATCGGCGGCTCTTCTGTTCACGGCAGGCTTTGCCCATACGCTCAACTACGTCTTGACGGGTCTTTCAAGCGCAGGCGCAACGCTGACCGTGGCCCTCTATGTGTATGCCAAAGAGCAAGGCGAGTTCGAGATCGCGTTCGCCATCGCTGCCATCCTTATGATTCTCACGCTGATAGTCAACCTTACTGCCGCTATTGCGGGCAGATACTTCCGGAGGAGAAAGAACGTATGAGCAGCATCATTACAGTAAAGGATCTCAACCTATGGTACGGTACAGCGCAGGCGCTCAAGTCCATCAGCATGGATATTCCCGAAAAGAGCATCACGGCGCTGATCGGGCCTTCGGGCTGCGGAAAATCAACGTTCCTAAAGACGCTGAACCGCATGAACGACCTTGTTTCCGGGGTCAAGATAACCGGCTATGTAAAATACCGTGATACAGACATTTATGCGCCTTCCGTTGACGTGAATGAGCTCCGACGCGAGATCGGCATGGTGTTTCAAAAGCCAAATCCGTTCGCCATGAGCGTGTACGATAACGTCGCCTACGGGCCGCGGACACACGGGATCCGAAGCCGTGCCAGACTGGACGACATCGTAGAGCAGGCGCTCCTTGACGCCGCTATTTGGGACGAGATCAAGGATCGGCTGAAAAAGTCTGCGCTTGGGCTGTCCGGCGGACAGCAGCAGCGGCTTTGCATTGCAAGAGCGCTCGCCGTCGAGCCGCAGATACTTCTTATGGATGAGCCGACCAGCGCGCTTGATCCCATTTCCACGTCGAAGATCGAGGACCTTGCCGCATCGCTGAAAAGCCGATATACTATTGTAATCGTTACGCACAATATGCAGCAGGCCGTTCGCATTTCCGACAACACCGCGTTTTTCCTTCTTGGGGAGCTGATTGAATACGGCAGTACCGAAAAGCTGTTCAGCGATCCCGCCGAGAAACGCACGGAGGACTATATTACAGGGAGGTTCGGATAATGCGAAACAGGTTTGACGAGCAGCTTGTGCAGTTGAATCGCGAGCTCATTGGGATGGGCGCGCTGTGCGAGGATGTGATCTCGATGGCGTCCAAAGCGTTGTTGACGGGCGATACCGCGCTGGCCCGAAAGGTCGCGCCGCTCGACGGTGAGATCGACCAAAGGGAGCGCACCATCGAAACCATGTGCCTAAAGCTCCTGTTGCAGCAGCAGCCCGTGGCACGGGATCTTCGGCAGATCTCCGCCGCGCTCAAGATGGTTACCGACATGGAGCGCATTGGCGACCAGGCGGAGGATATTGCGGAGATTATCGGGTTTCTCAATGGAAGAACCGGACGGGATTGCGCTCCAATCGGAGATATGGCGGCGGCAACCATCCAGATGGTGACCCAAAGCGTTGACGCATTTGTGAAGCGTGACCTTGCGCTTGCCACTTCGGTCGTCGCTTATGACGATGTTGTGGACGAGTTGTTCGACAAGGTGAAATCGTCGCTGATCACGATGATAGCCAAAAGCCCTGCAGACGGCGAATACGCGCTTGACCTGCTGATGATCGCCAAATATTTTGAGCGCATCGGCGACCATGCCGTGAACATCGCCGAGTGGGTGGTATTCTCGGTTACAGGGAAGCATAAAGGAGAGAACGCGACATGATCTACTGTGTAGAGGACGACCCAAGCATCCTCGATATCGAAATCTATACCCTGCGATCTGTGGGCTTGCAGGCAAAGGGCTTCCCTGACGGCGAGGCGTTTTTCTCCGCCGTTGCCGCGGCACTGCCGGAGCTTGTTATCCTGGACGTGATGCTTCCCGGAATGGACGGAATAGAAATATTGAAAAGGTTGAAAGCAGACAGCCGAACGCAGGAGCTGCCCATCATCATGGCGACGGCAAAGGGCGTGGAGTACGACAAGATACAGGGCCTTGACCTTGGCGCGGACGATTATCTGGTCAAGCCATTCGGCATGATGGAGATGGTCTCCCGCGTCAAAGCGGTGCTGCGGCGCTGCGCGCCTAAAGCCATAAAACAGCTCCTCGCGATCGACGATCTGACGGTCAATGTCACGGAGCATACTGTTTCGGTTGACGGTGCGCGCGTGATGCTGACCCTTAAAGAATACGAGCTGCTGCAGCTGTTCATGGAGAATCCCGGCCGCGTATTTACACGCGATCAACTGCTGTCCAGCATCTGGGGCTTTGATTACGATGGAGAGACGCGCACAGTGGACGTGCATATCCGCAGCTTGCGGCAGAAGCTCGGCAGCGCCGGCCGTCTTATTGAGACTGTGCGGGGCGTTGGCTACCGCTTGGAGACAAAGCCATGAAAATACGCATTTTCCGGTCGATACTGACCGTTGCTCTATCTGTGCTGCTTCTTTGCTTTGCGGTCATCATGGGCGTAATGTACAATCATTTTTCCGCCGTGCAAAAAAGCCAACTGCAAAGCGAGCTTTCCCTTGCCGCGCATGGCGTGGAAGCGGGCGGTATGGATTGGCTCTCCGGCCTGAAATCCGAAACCTACCGGCTGACGCTGGTATCTATGGACGGAACGGTGCTGTATGACAACGAAGCGGACGCCGCCGCCATGGAGAACCACGCCGAGCGCGAGGAAATACGGGAAGCATTGTCTGCGGGTAACGGGGAGAGCGAGCGCATGTCGGCAACGCTGACCGAAAGGACACTCTATCAGGCGATACGCTTGTCCGACGGGAATGTCCTGCGCATCTCGATCACGCAGAGCAGCGTGCTGGCCCTGTTGCTTGGCATGATAACGCCTGTCTGTATTGTGCTGGCCTGCGCAATCGTCCTTTCAGCCATTCTTGCAGGACGTGTAACCAGGCGTACCATTCAGCCCATCAATACGCTCGACCTCGAGCATCCGCTGGATAACGACGCCTATCCCGAGCTCTCGCAGCTCCTTGTGCGAATTGCGCATCAACAGCGGCAGATTGAGGCGCAGATGAACGTACTTCGTGAAAAACAGGACGAGTTTGCGTCCATTACGAACCATATGAACGAGGGCTTGGTGCTGCTCAACGGCAGCGGGGTCGTCGTCAGCATCAACCCCGCGGCATATGCCTTGTTTGGCGCTGATGAAAGCGCGATAGGCAGGGATTTCCTGACCGTGGAGCGAAGCCGCGAGGTGCAGCAGGCAGTCAGCGCCGCAAAGCAAAGCGGTCATGGCGACACGACGATAACACGCGGCGGGCGGCAGTATGCGCTCGAAGCAGGCCGCATTGTGAGCGATGGGGAAATGACGGGAACCGTCATACTGGTATTTGACATTACCGAAAAGGCAATGGCGGAGCAGCAGCGGCGCGAGTTTACGGCAAACGTATCCCATGAGCTGAAAACCCCGCTCCAGTCCATCATGGGCAGCGCCGAGCTGTTGGAAAACGGGCTTGTCAGGCAGGAGGATATGCCGCGCTTTACAGGGCGTATCCGCACGGAAGCCGCAAGGCTCGTCACGCTCATCGACGATATCATTCGCCTTTCACAGCTCGACGAAGGCGGCGAGCTGCCAAGAGAGCCCATTGATCTGTATGCTGCCGCGCTTGAGGTCGTACCGCTTCTGACGGACGAAGCGCAGCAAAAGCAGATTGCACTTTCGATAAGCGGCGCATCCGTCACGATTACGGGCGTCAAGCGGCTCCTGCATGAGATCGTCTATAACCTCATCGACAACGCTGTCAAGTACAGCCGCGAGGGCGGCTATGTGCGCGTTCACATTGCGGAAGAAGGAGAAAACGCCGTGCTGTGCGTCGAGGACAACGGCACCGGTATCCCAAAGGAGCATCAAGCGCGCATCTTTGAACGCTTCTACCGTGTAGACAAGAGCCATTCCAAGGAAACGGGCGGTACGGGTCTGGGGCTTTCCATCGTCAAGCATGCGGTGCTGCGGCACGGCGGTGAAATACATTTGGAAAGCGCCGAGAGCATGGGCACGAAGATAACGGTGTTACTGCCAAAACAGGGATGAAATGAATGCGCCGCGCAGAATCAGCCGTCCTCCGCCAACTGCGCAAAATACAGCGCTGCCTGTGTCTCGGAGGGGACGAAAGAAGACCCGAATCCCTGCGCAGCGGAGGCCAGTCCGTCCAGTACCAGGGCGCGGTCGGCCGCGAACTGCTGTGCCTTCATATCGAACAAACGCGCGGCGTCGTAACTGCCCGTATACAAAAGCTCGTCCTGAGCGCACCAGAGATTTTCAAAAAACGCGTTGATCAAATCGGCCTCCCGGCAATCGGTATTGTAATCGACGCCTGTTTCTCCACCCACAAACAGATTGCGGTATATCCTGTTGCCCGTACTCCGCTGTACGCCGATCTGCACCGCGTTGTCAACGAAGGTGTTATGGTGAAAGCTGCAATCCTTGGTAAACCCGAGATCGGCGTCATACCCGCCAAACGCAAGCCCGCACCAGCCCGCGCAGGACGCGATCACATTATCGTGCACCTCGACGCCGGAAACGCTGAACAGCGCGTTGTCGTCAGGGCTGTGCTCCGTGGCGACCTCGACGCCGATATCGCAGTTGAATATGAAGTTCTCATAGATCTCGATATTCTGCCCGCCGTCCACATAGATGCCGTCGGCACAGAGATCGTACGCGCCGCCGCTGCGATATGCCGGATTGCCGTATGCGCTGATGTTGTATACGACGTTGCCGCAGCAGATCCCGTTGCGCACATAGTCCATATCATATGGGTTGCCGTCGTACGCGTCTGCGTGCATGGCGTTGCCCTCAAAACCGATCATGTCGATTCCGATGTTGTTATTGTCGTGAATGATGTTGTTTCGGATTATGAATCCGTCGATGTTGCCGTTGAACACGGTGGATTCGCTCGAATAGCATTCGCAGTCGTAGACCCGGCAGTCCTCCACGACGAGGTTCTTCACCGGAGCTCGGTCGTTGCAGGCATATACGCAGATGCCGTGATAGCCCCGAATGCCGCGCACGGTACAGCCTTGTATGGTGATGTTCTCGAGCGCAGCATCACCCTGATCGGCCGTGCTGCTGTAATAGACGCCGTATTTTCCGCCCTCGACTGTGAAACCGGAAAGCGTGATATTCGAGACATTGTTCATCAGGATGCCAACGCCCGTTCCCTGCTTCCCGTCAATGACGGGCGTTTCGTTTTCTGCCGCCCGTATGACGACCGGCGCATCCGGCTTACCGGATGCCTCCGCGCGCACTTCAAACGGCGCATAGACGCCGGCATGCACATACAGCGTGCTGCCGGGCTGCACGTCGGCCAGTCCGCGCGAGATCGTAGCGTAGGGGCTTGCGGCGCTTCCGTTACCCGTTTCGTCGCTGCCCAAGGCGGAAACATGGATCTCACTTGGCGCGGTCTTACATCCGGCCAGCGTCATCGTCAGAACGCATAATGCAGCCATCAGGATCATCCTCCATCTTTTCATGCGTGTTTTATCCTCCTCGTTTCAGAGCCCGCATGCTCGACGGTAGCCGCCGTATTGGTTGACCTGATTGGCTGTCGCCTCGATGAGCACATAGGCGCCGTGCGCTTTAGCGTGCAGGATCGCCGCGTCGATCACAAGCGCGCTACCGCTGCATACCGTGCAAATACCGCGCTGCTCCCCGTCATTCCGACGCTTGACCATCTCTCGCAAGCAGGGCGTGTTATACCTCGGCCGGATAGATGGTCACGCCCTTGACTACGCGGTTCACCTCGCCGGTGGGGCAGGGGTTATCGGGCGTGATCCCATGGGATACCGAGCGGAGAAGCGCAAGGCTCTGCGGAATCAGCACATAGAGCGGCGCTAGCAGCGCGTTTTCAAGCGGCATGCCGCAATCAAGGGCGATGCAGACATCCGACAGACTTTCGGCCTCTGCGTCGGGCGCGTTTGTGACCGTGAGGATGCGGCTGCCCTTCCTGTCCCTGCGCAGCTCTCGCAGAACGTCCATCTCGTAACGGCGCGTGGCGGGTGCGTCGGAGAGGTATACAACGCTCAGCGTCTGCGCGTTGACAATGGATTTCGGCCCATGACGGAACCCCATCGGCGTATCGTACACCGCGGCGACCAGGCCGGCAGTCAGCTCCAGCATCTTCAGGGCGGATTCCTGCGCTGCGCCCTTGAGCGCGCCCGTTCCCAGATAGGCGATGCGGGAAAACGCAAAGTCGTTTACCAGCGCGCTCAGCTTTTTCCAACCGTCGGCCAGAAAGCGCGAAGCAGCGTCGCAGATCGCATCAAGCGCGCCGACAGGCTGCGGAGATAACGCGAGCAGCGCCGCCAGATACATGTTGGTAAAGCTGCTGGTCATGGCAAAACCGCGGTCGTTTGTTTCCGGCGCCAGCATGAGCGAGAAGCAGTCACCGCGCGTCTTCGCCGTCCTCGCGAGCGCGCCGTCCGCATTGCAGGTGATGAATAGATGCGAAAGGTCGCTGCAGAGCGCGTCCGCCGCCGCCACCGCGCCCACCGACTCAGGGCTGTTGCCCGAGCGCGCGAAGGAAACAAGCAGGGTGGGCATATCGGGAGACAGAAATGCACGCGGCGCTGCAACGATATCCGTAGTGCCAAACGACTGAACATGGCCATAGTATGCGGGGCGCAGGGCGAATGCGAGCGTGTTGCCGACATATTCGCTGGTACCCGCGCCGGTAAAGATGATCGCGTACTCCTGCTTTTGGGTCAGGGCGTCGATCCGCACATGCAGCTCTTCCCATACTGCCGCAACCTGCGCGGCGGTTATTTTCCATGTTTCCGGCTGCTGCGCGATCTCCTCCGCCGTAAAGACCGCCATTTTTGCGGTCAGCTCCTCCTTTGTCAAACCAAAAGCCATTGCTTGCTCCTTACTTCATCCCCGTCATGGAAATGCCCTTGATAAACTGTTTCTGGAATATGATGAATACAATCGCCGTCGGGATCATGATCAAAGCCGACGCCGCCATCGTGGCAGAGAGATCGGATGAGTGCTGCGTGGAAAAATACGACAGCGCGAGCGGCAAAGTCATCCGGTCGGTGCTGGACAGATAGATAAGAGGGTTCAGGTAATCGTTCCAGTATTCGAGGAACGTAAAGATTGCAAGCGCGCCGAGAGCGGGACGGATCTGCGGCAGCACAATGCGCCAATACACCGTGAAATTGCCCGCGCCGTCTATTTTAGCGCTCTCCATCAGCTCGCGCGGGATCTCGTCGCAAAATTGCTTGCATAAATATACGCCGAACGCATTGACAAAGGCAGGTATGATCAGCGCCCAAAGCGAGTCGTACAGGCCGATGCCGTCGATAAGAATGAACGAGGTGATCATCGTTACCTGCGCGGGCACCATCATGGTAAAAAGCAGCAGCATGAACAGAAAATGCTTGCCGCGAAAGGAAAAACGCGAAAACACATAGCCAAGAAGCGAGCTCGTAAACAGCGCGATCACTGTGTTGGTGCAGGTAACGATCAGAGAATTGCCAAGCCACTGAAAGAACGGGGACTCGGTCAGCACCCGTCTGTATCCGTCGAGCGTAAACTCCTGCGGCAGCAGGTGCGACGAGTCCACCAGCGTTTCTTTCGTGGTCTTGAAGGAATTGGACAGCATCCAAAGATAGGGCACAATCACAATGATCGAGACCGCGACGAGCAGAATAAAAATGATAATGCGCGTTCGGGCGTCGCGCCGAAGCAAAGCATGCTTACTCTTCATAACTAATACTCCCAATCCACCTTCGAAATGCGCTGCTGCACCAGCGTAACGACAAGAATGATGAGAAACAGCACCACGGAAATTGCCGCCGCATATCCCATCTCCTTATAAACAAACGCCGTCTTATAGATATAGCTCGTCAGCACAAGGCCGGACGCCTGCGGCCCGTCCTTGAGCGCAAGCACGTTGAACTGTGCAAACATCTGGAAATGCGAGATGAGCGTCATCAGCGTCACAAACGTCATCGTGCGGCCAAGCAGCGGCAGCGTGATATCGCGGAACATGCGCCACCGGCCCGCGCCGTCAAGCTCGGCCGCCTGATACATATCCTGCGGAATACCGTCGATGCCGGCTGAAAAAAGGATGGTGTTGTACCCTACGTCCGCCCAGATGGTAAAGATGATGACAGACATCATCAAATACCGCGCGTCACCGATCCATGAAATTGATTCCGCGCCGAAAAGATTCAGGATGGAGTTGAGAAGGCCGCCGCGCGTCCGATAGATGCTCCGCGCCCAGACCACGGAGGACGCCACCAGCGGCGCCATGCACGGCAGGAACGTGATCATCCGGAAGAAGCTGCGGGATTTGTTGGATTGGAGCTGCGAAATCAGCGTCGCCATCGTCAGCGAGATCGCGATATTCAGCGCAACAGTAATAAACGTGAACATGAGCGTATTTCGAAGCGCGGTCCAGAAATACTCATCGTGGAGCATGCTGGCGTAGTTCTGGATCCCCACAAACCGGTTTGCCGTCTGCAAGGGGTTATACTCCATGAACGAGATCCCCATCGTCCCGAAGATCGGAAGCAGCATGAAGATAAAGACTTCCAAAAATGCGGGAATCAGAATCAGCAGAAGAAATTTTCGATTGCTCTTTTCCACAAAGCCGCCTCCCGTAAAAGATTGCGCGGAGAAGGGGGCGCAGACAGCGCCCCCACTTATTGACCGATTATGTTTCGGACAGCTTGGCGTTCAGATCCGCCATGGCCTCGTCCACGCTTGCATAGATTCCGCCGGTGCAGTAATCGGTGAACACATTGTTGATGGTTTCCTTGAACACATCGGTATTGAAGTAGCCGATGAACTGCGCGCTGTCCAAAATTCCGACGAGCGGCTCCGCATACGGAAACTGCTCAAGATACTCGGCGCTCTGCGCAACGGATTTCTTGGCAGGGATCTGGCCGCAGGCAACATTATGCCCGAGAAGCACGTCGTCGGAGAAGAAGTACTCGAGGAAGCGGAAGGCCGCGTCCTGTTTCGTGCTCGCGGAATTGACCGCCATCGACCAGCCGCTTTCCGCCGCAAACGCCTGCTTGTCGCCGTACCACGGCATCGGCACATAGCTGAAGTCCTCGCCGTAGGTCAGACCGAACGTTGAAATGCCCTCCGCAATCGCCCACGGGCCGCGCGGAACGAACGCCGCCGTGCCCGCATACAGCATCATGTATCCCTCCAGATCCTCGTCGACGAGGCCGGAAAGATCGGTGACCTGTTCCTTGAGGACAAGGTCGGTCAGCGTTGTGAACGCATCGACAGCCTCCGGACTCGTAAAACTGAAAGAGCCGTCCTCGTTTAGATAGTTGCCGCCCTTTGAAAGGATCATGGAAGTAAACAGATATGGTACGCCGTCCCAGTTCACGAAGTCGAAGCCTTTAACGGTCATCACGCCGTTCTCAATCACAACCGCCTTTTTCGCTTCGTCGATCAGCTCGTCCCACGTCGCGGGAACGGTCAGGTTATCCTGCTCGAGCAGATTATTGTTGACCAGCAGGCCGCCGCATTCGATATTGAACTCCATTGGCACGCCGTACAGATTGCCGTCATACTCCAGCGCGCCGTAGGTACAGGGGTATGCGTCGGCCTTGATCTCCTCCGCCATCGTCTCAGGCATGGCCGCCAAGGCGCCTGTGGAAGCATAGTCTACGCCCCAGCCGCCCCAGATCTCATAAATGTCCGCGCCGCCGCTCTTGGAGATGAGCGAGGTCTGCACCTTGGACTCGAACTCGTCGTAGGGGAAGAACTCGTATGTGATCTTGATGCCCGGGTTCTCCGCCATGAACGCGTCCGCAATCGCACGGTAAGAATTGTTCCAGGATTCCTCCTGATGTCCCCAAATGACCAGTTCGGTCTGGCCCTCCGCAGACGTCTCTGCTTTCTTCTGTCCACACGCGACGCAGCACAGTGCGAGCGCGAGAACAAGAACAATACTGACGACTTTCTTCATGTTGCCCTCCTAGATTTTTAATGTTTTGAAGTAGCTCAGATACGGTGCGTTTTGATCCAGCATCTCCTGTACCATCCGGTGAATCTCCTCCATGGAAAGAACGCTTGCCGTCAGCGGATCGAACAGGATTGCCTGAAACACTTTTTCGGGATCGCCCTCGATGGCGGCGCGTACCGCAAGCTCCTCCACTTTGGCGGAATGATCGACAAAGATGGCGAGATGCTGCGGCAGCGTCTGCACGCCCAGCACGCGAATGCCGGTTTCCTCTGCGACGACCGGCACCTCCACGCATGTCCCCTCGTCCAGATTCGTGATGAAACCGTGATTGCGAAGGTTAGCGTTGAACGGATATGGCGTATGATCGCCGTAAACGGCGTTGAAGATGTTGGAGGCGTATTCCTCGCCGCGCTCCAAATCCACTGCGCCATGCTCCAGCCAGTCGGTATACTCCTTTTCCCATGTGTTCTCGCGCTCAAGATATTCATCCAGAATATACGCGTATGCGCCCGGGTTCCAGCCGGTGCCGGTCGTGCAGTACTTTTCGATCAGATCCGGCCGCTTGCGGAACCACGGGTTGTATTCGGAATTGTGGCCCGAGGACTCCGTTGGAAAATACTTCAAATACTTGAACATTTCGACGCGCACCGGTTCCTCGCCCGCGACCTCAGGCCGCTCGATCGCCTTCAGGAGCGCCGGATACAGATCCTTGCCGTCGTGCGACAGCTTTAAATAGAACGCCTGATGGTTGATTCCCGCGCAGGTATAATCCAGCTCCTCCGGCTTAAGCCCGAGCCACCCCGCAAGCATTTCTGCGGTGCCCTGCACGCTGTGGCAAAGCCCCGTGACGCTGATCTCGGTCTGTGACTGCAAATAGCTGACCAGCATCGCCATGGGGTTGGTATAGTTGAGCACGATGGCATGTGGGCAGAGCTCCTCGATATCGCGGATGATGCCGAGCATCACCGGCGCGGTGCGCAGGAAGCGGAAGATGCCGGAGGGCCCGCGCGTGTCGCCAACGCAGATATCCACGCCGTATTTCTTTGGGATCTCCACATCATAGCGCCAGACGTCCACTCCGCCCTGCAGCACGGTAATCAGCACGCCGTCCGCGCCCTTCAGGGCGGCGCGCCGGTCTGTCGTTGCATGCACGCTTGCATGGTGCCCGCCCGCAAGAACAATGCGCTCTACGCCCCGCTTGGCGTAGCTGAGCCGTTTTTCATCTATGTCCATCAGCATCAGCTCACAATCGTCGAACGCAGGGAACGTCATAAGATCGCGCACCAAATCCCGCGTAAAATCCAATGACCCTGCACCGATAAACACAAATTTTCTCATGGATCAGAATACCTTCCTTGTTTAGTAAACATATGCGTATTAATGTGTTTGTTTATGGCTTTATATTACGGCATTATTTTTGATTTGTAAAGCCTGTTTTTTATATTTATGCTTGCGATATTTGCCGCCGTGTCGTATAATGTTTACTAAACAGGAGGCAGCATGTCAAACATTAGAGAAGTAGCAAAGGAAGCCGGCGTATCAATCGCCACCGTATCCCGCGTCCTCACGGGCGATACGGGATTCAAAACCACGGAGCAGACGCGCGCTTCGGTCAAAAGCGCCGCGGAAAAGCTGCGCTACATACACCGTCCCGCTGCGCGCGCCAAAAAGAAAGTGCAGCTCGGGTGTATGCTGGCGCTGACCGCCGAAAAATACGCCGACCCGTTTTTTACGGCGATTTTATCGGCGGCGGAGGAGCAGTGCGCGCAGGAAGGCGCGGTCATCTCCGTCGTACGCAACTATAACGAGCTGCGCGACCCCGCTGTGCTGAACGAGCTTTGCAGCGCGGGACTGTCCGGCATCTTTCTCATGGAGCAGGTTCCCAAGGACATGCTGGACAGGATACGCGGGAGCATCCCTCATATCCTCTCCATAGACAACGATGAATACGGCTACCAGTTCAACGGCGTGGGCTTCGACCACTTCGAGGCAAACATGAAGGTGATGGACTGCCTGCTTACACACGGCTACCGACGCATTGCGGTGGTCAGCGGCAGCTCGCCCAACGAACCATTTGAAGAATCGATGCGGCTGCTTTCCTATCGGGAGTCCCTCCGGCGCGCCGGTATTCCGTTTGATGCGGCGCTGATCAAGGACTGCGGATGGGATCTCGATCTGTGCGCCCGGCAGACGTGCGAGCTGATGGAGCTTCCCGCCCCGCCCGACGCCATCTTTGCCGGCAGCGACTCGCTTGCTTCCGCGGTACTCGGGCAGCTATACGCCATGGAGCTGCGCTGTCCGGACGACGTGGGCGTCATCGGGTTCAACAACATCAGCTTGAGCGCGCATATGGTCCCGCCGCTCACGACGGTCGAAATTCCGACCCATGACATCGGCGTTTCGGCGGTGCGGCGGCTGATGGCCATGATCCGGGGCGACAACGGCAGCAGGCGCAAGATCCTGTTTCCGACAGAGCTGGTGCTGCGCGCGTCTCTCAGGGAGGCGCAGCCGTGAAATACTATCTCGGCGTCGATGGCGGCGGCACCAAGACCAAGTTTTGTCTTGCGGACGATGCAGGGCGCCTTCTGGCGGAAAGCGTGCAGCCGACCTGTCACTATATGCAGACGGGATTTGACGGGATGGCTGCCGTGCTCAAAAGCGGCGCGACAGCCGTTTGTGCGCTTGCAGGGGTTTTAAGCGACCGGATCGAATGTGCCTTCGTGGGCTGCCCCGGCTACGGCGAGGTGCCCGCGGATATGCCGCGTATCCGCGCCGCCGCTGCCGCCGCGCTGGGATGCGTTCCGCACCGGATCGGCAACGATGTGGAAAACGCATCGGCCGGCGCGCTGAATGGAAAGGCCGGGATCAACATCGTCGCGGGAACCGGCTCAATCGGATTCGGAAAGAATCCGTTCGGAGTAACGATGCGCTGCGGCGGCTGGCATCATGCGATCGGCAGCGACGAGGGCAGCGGGTATTGGATTGCGCTTCGTCTGCTGACGGCGTTTACGCGTCAAAGCGACGGGCGTGGCGAAAAGACCGCGCTATACGCCGCGGTCAGGGACAAGCTGCAGCTGGACTCCGACTATGATGTTATTGCGCGTATTGTAGACGACTGGGCGCTGGATCGGACAAGGATTGCATCGCTGGCTCCCCTGGCTGCTTCGCTGTATGACGCGGGCGACCCGTGTGCAAAGCAAATTTTGGAGGATGCGGGTGCGGAGCTGTGCAGGATCGTTTGCGCCATTTATCGCGGGCTGCGCTTTTCCGGCGCCACGCAGGTCGGCTATACGGGCGGCGTGTTCAATATGGGCGAGCGCATACTCTCGCCCATGCGTGCGATTCTCGCGCCGCAGCAGATGGAAATGGTCCCGCCTGCGCTCCCGCCCGACCGCGGCGCAGTCCTGCTGGCAATGGAACAGGCCGGATACATTCCGGCTCCGGCGGTGCTGGAGCGGCTCGCAGGCAGTATACAGCGTTCCGGCAAGCTTTGACCGTTCTTTCAGCATGGCTTGCCCTAAGGGCGACACTTATTCATCTTTTGCCTGAGCACCGGCCGTTTCCCCAATAAACGCTTTATTCCTTGCCCGAAAGAAAAAACTATACTAGAATATAAGCAGCATAGGCATTATTGAAAAGCCTACGGAGGGGAATCATGGCACAATATACCAAGCGGGCGATCATAGCGGGCTTTATGGAGCTTTTGAACGAGCGTCCGTTCAACAAGATCACCGTAGTGGACGTGGCGGAGAGATGCGAGATCAACCGCAATACGTTTTACTATTATTATGACGATCTCTATGCGCTGGTAGACGATATACTCCATATCGAAACGCAGAAAATACTCGATATGCGCATAACCTGCGACTCCTGGGCGGACGCGTTCACACTCGTGACCGAATTTGACAGGCAAAACAGGCGCGCCGTCTATCATCTGTATCATTCTCCCAACTGGCAGAATCTTGAAAAGCACCTGTACGACATCATCCTGAGCGGCATGACCGCCGTCATGGAAAACGAAGCGAAGGATACAGGCGCCAGCCCAGAGGATATCCTTGATCTCGCCGTGTTTTATTCCTGTGCAATGCTGGGCGTAATGACTCAATGGCTTAGAAACGATATGAAATATGACGCGGACAGCTACGTCGCCAATATCAGCAAGCTTCTCGAAGGAAACGCCCGCGCATCGCTGATTCGAAGCGGGCAAAGAAACCGCCCGCAAGCCTCGGACTAGGCAGATTTGCCGGTCTGCCTGAAATCCGGTCAGTTTTCGCGCGCTGCACAAATATTGTGCAGCGTCCTTTTTTTGCCCATTTTGCAACGCTTCCATAATTGATAGCATCATGGCAAGAAAAGACAGGAGGCGCACAAGCATGACGGCAAGCGATAAGCTCAAGAAAGCGGCGGCAATGGCCGCGTATGACTATGTAGATAAGGATCCCGAAAAGAACATCCCAAAACTGCTGAAGAAGCTTGGCGATCTGGACGATTCGGATTCCGTAAAGCGGCAGGCCGACGGCATTCTGGCCATGTTCAACGAAACGGACGGCAATTGGCGCAAGCTAATATTGAGCCTTTGGAGCGATATAGACGATCATGAGCGCCGCAAGCTTATTGAATCGATCGTCGTCAACGGCAGTCTGATTGGCTCCGGCGTTCAGAAATCCAACAAGAAGAAATATGGCTGCAACATCCCATGGGCCATCTTAATGGACCCCACCTCCGCATGCAACCTCAAATGCACCGGCTGCTGGGCTGCGGAGTACGGTCACAAGCTGAATCTCAGTCTTGAGGAGCTTGACAGCGTCATCGAACAGGGAAAGGCGCTTGGCTGCTATCTGTACATCTATTCCGGCGGGGAACCGACCGTGCGCAAAAACGACATCATCACCCTCTGCGAAAAGCATCCGGAGTGCGGTTTTTTGGCATTTACCAACGGAACGCTCATTGACGAGGCGTTTGCTGATGAAATGCTGCGGGTAGGAAACTTCGTTCCGGCCATCAGTGTGGAGGGCTTTGAGGACGCGACGGATTTCAGGCGCGGCAAGGGCACGTTCCAGGCGGTCATGAAGGCCATGGAGCTGCTTAAGCGCAAAAAACTGCTCTTCGGCGTTTCCTGCTGCTATACCTCAAAGAATGCGGCGTTCATCGGCAGCGAGGAATACTTTGACGCCATGGTGGGCTGGGGCGCAAAGTTTGCGTGGTTCTTCACCTATATGCCGGTTGGCGGGGACGCCGTGCCTGAGCTTATGAGCACGGCTGAGCAAAGAAAGTTCATGTACCGTCAGGTACGCGCATTCCGCAAGACAAAGCCTCTGTTCACCATGGACTTTTGGAACGACGGCGAGTTCGTCAAGGGCTGCATAGCGGGCGGCAGAAGCTATCTGCACATAAACGCCAACGGCGATATCGAGCCCTGCGCGTTTATCCATTACGCAGACGCCAATATCCGCACAGATTCTCTGCTTGAAGCGCTGCAAAAGCCGCTGTTCATGGCATATCATGAGAACCAGCCGTTCAATAAAAACATGCTGCGACCCTGCCCTGTGCTTGATAACCCCGGCAGGCTCGCTCAGATGGTGGAAAAAACCAGCGCGCACTCCACCGATGTTATCGCCCCCGAAAGCGCCAGGGATTATTGCGGCAAATGTGTAGAGCGGGCCACGGAATGGGCGCCGGTCGCCGCCGAGCTCTGGCATGCTTGCGGCAAGGATCAGGAGGATTGACATGCGTTCCTGCTTTTCATCTGAATCGGTAACATGCGGCCATCCGGACAAGGTCTGCGATCAGATCGCCGATGCGATTCTGGACGCGATACTGGCCAAGGACCCCATGGCCCGAGTCGCCTGCGAGGTCACGGCCTGTACGCAGAAGCTGCACATCATGGGCGAGATCAGTTCCCGCTTTATGCCGGACTATGAAGGGATCGCCCGACAGGTGATCCGTGATATCGGCTATACGGCCCCAGGCATGGGCTTCGATGCGGACGGCTGTGAAATACAGGTGGACGTACACGCCCAATCGCCTGATATCGACCGCGGCGTTTCCAGAAAGAGTCCCGATGACGCCGGCGCGGGCGATCAGGGTATGATGTTCGGCTACGCGGCAAACGAAACGGAGAGCCTCATGCCGCTGCCGATCACCCTTGCCAACGGTCTCACAAAGCAGCTTGAAAGTCTCCGCCGCACGGGCGAGATTCCCTATCTCCTCCCCGACGGCAAGGCCCAGGTGACCGTGGAATACGAAAACGGCAAACCCAGCCGTATTTCGACAGTCGTCGTGTCCGCACAGCACACGGCCGATACGGATATCGAGGCCATGCGCGAGGAGATCATCGAAAAGGTGATAGGCCGCGCGCTGCCGCCCGAGCTGCTTGACGAAGAAACGCTTTACTATGTCAATCCCACCGGACGGTTTGTGGTAGGGGGGCCGGCCGGCGATTCGGGGCTGACCGGCCGCAAGCTCATCGCCGATACCTACGGCGGCAGCGCCCGCCACGGCGGCGGTGCGTTCTCGGGCAAGGACGCAACGAAGGTCGATCGCAGCGGCGCATATATGGCGCGGTATCTTGCAAAGAACATCGTTGCCGCCGGACTTGCCGAGCGGTGCGAGGTTCAGCTCGCCTACGCCATTGGGCTGGCCGACCCCGTATCCGTTGAACTCGATACCTTCGGTACGGGCAAGGTTTCGGATGAGGCGCTCACAAAGTGGATCGCAGCGAACGTCGATATGCGCCCCGCCGTCATCATTCGGAGATTCAACTTAAGAAAGCCCGTCTATCGCCGGCTGGCCTGCTATGGCCACTTTGGGGAAAACGCCAAAGGCATGCCATGGGAACGGACGGATATTGCACGAATGCTGCAAAAAAGCTTTTGTCAGCCTGTAACGAACAAAAAAACCGCTTAACAAGAAAGGAAGCCGTCACTATGAAACGCGAAGAACTGTATGCAAAGCTGGATGCGCTCTATGCCCATGTCGACGAAACCAAGGCAAAAGCCGAAAGCGCCAGGACCGAGACCCGCGCAAAGCTTGACGAGAGTATTGCCGAAGCCAAGGGCCGCACGGAGGCTGCAAAGGAAAACATCCGCATGAGCGGTGAAAAGAGCAAAAGTAAATTAAACGGCGAGATGCTGAAGCTTCAGATGTGAGCCATTCCCAATAAAATAGACAGAAAAAAGGTCTCAAAAGCAGAATGA
>CAZCAV010000043.1:14956-18970 GCA_964496795.1 uncultured Oscillospiraceae bacterium | reverse complement strand
CTACGCAAAGAACCCGATCTGCGCTTAATGGATCGGGTTCTTTGACAGACTGAGCGCCCGCAAAAAATGCGGGCGCTTTGCAAAACTCCATCCGACTTTTTTCAGATCAGAGCGGCATTGCCGCCACCGTTTCGTCATCGCAGACCTGACCGTTTTCTGAGAAGCCCATTGAGAGATACAGGGCGCGGGCGTGCAGGTTTCGCGGGTCGTATGAGGTCCACAGGCAGTCCGCCGGCCCGCAGGGCAGCGTTCCGATATATTCGATACCGGCCTTGAGCGCCTCGCGGCCATAGCCCCTTCCCTGCCGCGTTTTGTCGATCATGAAGCGCCATAGGCAGTAGTTGCCCGCGGCGATCTCCGGTTCTCCCTCGTCGTCCAGCTTGCCATAGCCAAACATCATAAAGCCTATGGCCTCGCCGTCCAAGAAAACCCCAAAGGGCAGCGCGACATGACCGGATATCACCGTCGTATAAGCCTGCAAAAGGCTCTGTGTGTTGATCGCGACAAATTCCTGCTGCGCCTCGTCAACGGAAAGTGCAACGAGCTTCCATATGTTGTGAGCGTCTACCGGTTTTATTTCAATCATAGCGTAAACATTATACGTTGTCGCTCCACTGAAATAAAGATATGGTATACTGAGATCATGATTATTGAAAGCCGGCAAAACGAGATCGTCAAGGCTGTCAAAGCCTTGTCCATGAGCAAGGAGAGACGCGCGCGCGGACAGCACCGTATCGAGGGTCCGAAGCTTGTGCGCGAAGCCGTTGCCTCCGGACAGGTCATTGACGATCTGTTCGTTGAGAGCGGCTATACCTTCGACGCACCGGAGAACTGCCGTTTGCACACGGTCACGCGCAGCGTACTCGAATCCATGTGTGAAACCGATACGCCGCAGCACGTCGTCGCAGTAGTGCAAACTCCCCCTGTCGCGCCGCCGGAGCGCTACCCGCGCGGCCTGATCGTTATATTGGACGGCGTGCAGGACCCCGGCAATGCGGGAGCCATCCTTCGCAGCGCCGACGCCTTCGGAGCGGCGGGACTCCTCTTTTCGCCGGACGCCGCCGACCCCTTCTCGGATAAGGCGCTCAGGGCCTCCATGGGCTCTGTATACCATCTTCCGATATGGCGCGGGGATTCCGCTTCGGAGATCGTTCGGCTTAAGCAGCAGGGTTTTACGGCCGTTTGCAGCCGTTTGGACGGCGAGGAGACGCTGCCGGCGCTTTCGCCGTGCGTCGCGTTGGTCGTCGGAAGCGAGGGACGGGGCGCTTCGCCCGCGGTGCTGGCGCTCTGCGACGGCTACCGGCTCAGAATGCCGGGCGGCGCGGAATCGCTCAACGCCTCCGTCGCCGCCGGCATATTGCTCTACCAAATTTCAAAGGAGATGCAGCTATGAAGCGGGTATTGGTTGTGATCAATATGCAGAACGACTTTGTGACCGGATCGCTCGGCAGCTCTGCGGCGCAGGCATAACGCCTCAGGCGCATCAGACGGCGCTTGCCGCCATGCGGCCTTGCCAGATCGACATAGAGAACGCTTAAAACCGGAGCGGCCTCCTCTGGCGCGATTCTCTCAGCCGCATTTGGAGAAGCCGCAGCCGCGGCAGATCACGCAGCCGCCCTCATGCTCCACCGGCCCGCCGCATTCCGGACAGGCGTGGATCGCCGCCGCCGCTGCCGGAGCTGGAACCGGTTCCGCAACGTCCGCCGTCCCCCCGGGCGCTTCGTGCTGCGCGGAGGGCTCCGGAGTATCAAAAGCGTCTTTCCCGCTTCCTCCGTCAATGAAGCGGGAAACCTTCATCAGAACACGCGCAATGGCGTCCGGACAGGAAGTGCAGCTCATGTCCTTTTGCCGGATGGTGGAGGGACAGCGTATGCCCTTGAGTTGATCGTAAACCTCGGAAACAGATATCCCACTGCGAAGCGCTATGGACGCCAGGCGCGCCGTCGCCTCGCTCTGGCTTGGACAGCCGCCCGCCTTTCCGGTGCTGGTAAACACCTCGCAAATGCCGTTTTCATCATAATTGACGGTCACATACAGCGTTCCGCAGCCGATGCGCATTTTCTCAGTGAATCCGCGTGTCACCGCCGGACGCGGACGCGGCTCGATACTGCCGAAATCCTTTGACAGCTCCGCTTCGCCGCGCTTGATCGCGCCGATATTCAGCACCTGGCCCGCGCGGCTTCCGTCTCGGTAGATCGTAACGCCCTTGAGCCCCTCGCGATAGGCCAGCAGATACACCTCGCGCACGTCGTTGGCGCTTGCGGAGGCTGGAAAATTAACGGTCTTGGAAACCGCATTGTCGGTATGTCTCTGGAACGCCGCCTGCATATGCGTATGCGACGCGGGACTGATATCGTGCGCGCAGACAAATATGCGCCGGACTTCCGCCGGTATTTCCTCACAGTGCGCGATCGTACCTTCCCGGGCAATTTTTTTCAACAGGTCATCGCTGTCCAGACCCAGCTCGCGCAGCTTATTCATCAGTATGGGATTGACCTCCAGCATCTCCGTACCGTCCATAACGTTGCGGATAAACGCGTAGGCAAACACTGGTTCGACGCCCGAGGAGCAACCCGCAATGATCGACAGCGTGCCCGTAGGCGCTATGGTCGTCACCGTCGCATTGCGCAGCGGCACGGAATCCTTGAGCGTGCTCTCGGGAAATAGCGGAAAAGCGCCGCGTTTTTCACCCAGCGCCGCGCTTGCGCTGCGACCGTTCGATTCGATAAAACGCATGACGCGCTCAGCCGTTTCCACGCCCTCGTCGGAATCATAGGGAATACCCAGGGCCAACAGCATGTCGGCAAAGCCCATTACGCCGAGCCCGATTTTTCGCGTCTTGCGCGTCATCTCCGCGATGCCGGCCAGCGGATAGTGATTCACATCGATCACGTTATCCAAAAAATGTACCGCCAACGCCACCGTTTCCGCCAGCAGTTCATAATCCACCTGTATGCCCTCCGGCGTTGCCCTGAGCATCCTTGACAGGTTGATCGAGCCCAGATTACAGCTTTCATAGGGCAGAAGCGGCTGCTCTCCGCAGGGATTTGTGCTTTCGATCTCGCCTACCGTCGGCACGACATTATCGCGGTTAAGGCGGTCAAGGAACACAATGCCCGGCTCGCCCGTATCCCAGGCCGCGTTCACGATCGTATCGAACACCATGGCCGCGGACAGGCGGCCCGCCGTATGTCCCGTCTGCGGGTCCTTCAGCTCGTAATCTTCGCCATGCAGCATGGCCTGCATGAAGGCCTCCGTGATGCCTATGGAAATATTGAAATTGTTTATGTCGGACGTATTGCTTTTGCAGGAAATAAACTCCAGAATATCCGGATGATCGACGCGCAGTATCCCCATGTTTGCGCCGCGCCGCGTACCCCCCTGCTTCACAGCCTCGGTGGCTACGTTGAATACGCGCATAAAGCTGACGGGGCCGCTCGCCACGCCGCCCGTCGAGCACACGGTCGCGCCCTTCTGGCGCAGACGGGAAAAGGAAAAGCCCGTGCCGCCGCCGGATTTATGGATCAGCGCCGCATTCTTGACCGCCTCAAAAATAGCCTCCATGCTGTCCTCAACAGGAAGCACAAAGCAGGCGGAAAGCTGGCCGAGAGGACGGCCGGCATTCATCAGCGTCGGAGAGTTTGGAAGAAAGCGCAGCTCGGTCATAGCGTCATAAAACGCTTGCTCCGAGGAAGCCGTATCCGCGTTGTCCCCGTACAGCGCATCCGCTTCGGCGATCGCGCGCGCCACGCGCCGGAACATGCCGGACACGTCCTCCGTTATCCGTCCATCCTCATCCTTTGCCAGATAGCGTTTTTCGAGCACTTTTCGCGCATTATCCGATACCGCCGCAGTTTCCATCCGTTCCATCTCCCTTGCACTCTTGTTTGCCCTAACAGGATACTACCATATATTGTGGTTTGCAACAGAATTTTAAACAATATATGCTAAATTCACAGAAGCTTAACCTTTTATATCCAAGCAACAACAGGCGTCGCCCATCAGGCGGCGCCT
>CAZCAV010000043.1:4521-14856 GCA_964496795.1 uncultured Oscillospiraceae bacterium | reverse complement strand
CTTCAGCGATAGCCCTTGTCTGTTTCCACCTCAATGATCAGGCTCAAATTGCTCTTCTGATAAGCGTTCATATGGTCGCGCACTTCGGAATCGGAGTCATAAAGCGGCGTATACCAATCGCAGGCATTAAAGAAATCGATCACCTGCTGATTGCGTGAAAAGCGCTTGCCGCTTAAAGCGAACATACCGTTGCGCATAATCATCAGTTGATACTTCGTCATGCCCGTCAGCTCGTCGCGATCATAGTAGCGGTCGTCGCCCTCTAATATCATGGCCTCAAGCCATGCCGCCTCATCGCTGGCCGTTTCAGCGGGCGTGGGCGTCAGCGTCGGCGTCAGTGTCGGCGTCGGCGTAAGCGTCATAACAGGCGTTGACACAGGCGTAGGGCTGGCCGTCGCCGTCGGCGTTTCCGTTGGAGCCGGCCCGATCGTTTCGGCGGGCAGCGCCGGGGACGCTGTCTGCGCGGGACCGGCGGTATTTGTAGCGTCCTGATTCCCCCCGTCATCCCGGGAGTCGTCCCCAAAGATCAGGAATGCGCAGATCAATATTGAGGCCACGCAAACCAGTCCCGCGAGAATGCAGCCTATCAGGTATTTCAGCGGCATACGCCGCTCTTCATCTTCCTCCGTCGTCTCGCCGTCATACAAGCTCATATTGTCCGCCGGTTCCGGTTTCCGGATCCTTAGGCCACATTCCGGACAGAAGAGCAGCCCGCCGGCTACACTGCATCCGCAGCGCGGGCACTGAGAGCTGTTTTCATCAGTCTCCGCTCCGTCAAAGCTTACGCGCGCGCCGCCTTCGGCATTTGCCCCGTCGGGCTGCTTTGCGCCGCAAAGCGAGCAGAAGCGCGTGTCATTTTGCGTGCCGCATCTATGACAAATCCACATGCAGGCTCCTCCGAACGTTTATGTGCACAGTATACTCATCCCCTGGCCACAGCGCAAGTCCGCGCTAAAGCCCCAGCAGCAGTAGTCCCTGAACGATCAGATACTCCGCCAATATATAGGTCAGCATAACCAGAAAATGCCGCCGCCATACCATATGGGTTTTGTGAAAGCGCACGATGAAAAGTATGGAATCCGAGGTAAAGAACATCATGGCGCCAAGAAAGATCAACGCGGTCGCCAGGCAGGGCATGCTGACAAGCTGCAAGAGCGCCGTACCGTTCATAAGGCCGTTGACAATCAAATACAGCATCATGGGATAATACAGCTTTTCCGGCAAAAACTCCTTGAGTGCGCGAAACACCAGGAATACCGCTGTGCCGTAAACCAACACAACGGCGACGAACACGAACCATGGAACGGACGCCAAGCTGACCTGCGGCAGATACAGGCAGATGAAGCATATATGCGAGGCCATGAAACTGATCCCGCCCACCGCAAAGCCGCCCTTGAATATCAGGAAGACGTCGCCGAGCCAGCTTAGAAGCAGCGCCGCGATCACGAGCCAATACACCCGTTCGGATGAAAAGATATAATAGCCTGTCAGGCACAGCAGTATCAGCCCCTT
This sequence comes from uncultured Oscillospiraceae bacterium, assembly GCA_964496795.1. Classification (GTDB taxonomy): domain Bacteria; phylum Bacillota; class Clostridia; order Christensenellales; family CAG-138; genus CAZCAV01. The sequence continues at coordinate 13,344 of CAZCAV010000043.1, read as the reverse complement.
GGATATGTTCCGTATTCTCTGATCGTTTTGAAAGCTCCCATAGAGATGTATTAGACTTGACAAAATGAACAGCGCCAGAAAACATATGCGCATGCGCTTCAGCCTCCCCTCCCAGCTTAATTCAATTGTACTGTACGGACGCTGTGAATTCAATTCCATTGTTTTGTCGTTTTTTCTGTTCAGTGCGGAAAATCTCTGATATAGTATGAATATGCTTAAGCATCGGGAGGTTTGTCAAATGAAGTATATATTTGTCATCAATCCCTGCGCCGGCCGGAACGGCGACGTCGGCGGCGTGATTCGGGAGGCCGTCGCCTCCCTGCCGGAGAAAGAGGCTTGCATTCTCTACGAGACCCGCAGGCCGGGCGACGCTACCGCCTATGTGCAGAGTCTCTGCGCCGCATCGGAGGAAGCCGTGCGCTTCATCGCCTGCGGCGGCGATGGTACCATCAACGAAGTGTTCAACGGAGCCGTCGGGTTTCCAAACGCCTCCGTAAGCTGCTACCCCTGCGGCAGCGGCAACGACTTTGTCAAGTGCTTTGGCGGCAAAGAGGCCTTTATGAATGTCGCCGGCCTTCTGCGTGCGCCCGTCCAAAAGTTCGACCTGCTGAAGATCGGCGACCGTTACTGTGTGAATATCTGTAATTTCGGCTTCGATACCACGGTTGCCGTCACTATGAATCAGGTACGGCATAAAAAGCTGCTCGGCGGCAAAAACGCCTATACGACCGGCGTCGTCAAGGCCCTGCTGACCGCCATGAAGACCAATTGCCGCGTATACGCCGACGGTGAAAAGCTGAATGACGGCCGGATGCTGCTCTGTACCGTAGCAAACGGCCAGTATGTGGGCGGCGCGTTTCGCTGCGCGCCACGCGCAAAATGCGACGACGGGCTGATCGACGTCTGCCTCGTCAAGCCCATATCGCGCCTGCGCTTTGTTAAGCTTTTGACGCCCTATACAAACGGGCAGCATCTCGACGATCCGCAGTTTCAGGATATTATTGTATATCGTCAGGCAAAAACAGTCGAAATACAGGCGGAGGCCGGTTTTGCCTATTCTCTCGACGGGGAGATCATTTACAACGAGCATTTCACGGTAGAGATGGTCCCCGCCGCCCTGAATTTTGCCGCGCCTGCCGTATAGGCCCGATTTTTTCAAACGTTCCCAATTTCTGCGTAAAAATAGCCTCCGGCTCTCATATTGGCGCGGCCTTATGCTGCAAAACGGTCGCCCGGATTCAGGATACCTGCGCAGGCGTTTCCGCCGGATGCAGCGCGATCCATGTATGGCCGGTTTCCAGCGTTACCACGCTGCCATCGTCAAGATAGTATGCAGTCGCGTCCGCCTTGGTCGCTCGCGACCATGTTCCACTGACCTGTACCCCGCCGACAAAAAAATCACACTTTCCCGATCCGACCACGGCAAGGCCTCCCTCATCCTTCTCTGCGTACTGCACGATCAGGCTGTTGATGTACAGGGGAACGCTTTCCAGCGCGCCCATTTCCTCATTCCATGACAATGCGGCCGCGCCCAGCATGCGACCGTCCGCCGCGGTCTGATAACGCATGTACTGTCCGGCCTCGGGGTCGAACACATACTGAACCGCCTCGCTCTTTCCACCGTTAAACGGCAAAATGATCTTTTTTGCGGAGGAGGCGCCCGCATAGGCGTAGCCCTCGGCAAGAAGGAAACGCAGACCGGCTTCCGCGGGCTCGGACGTATAGAGACCGGGCACCAATCCCTCCAGGTTCACGAACAAGCCCTTCGTATCCTCCTGAGAGAAGAAAAACTCCTTGGCGTCGCCCGCGTTGGTCACGCGCATGATGAAATCAGCGTCCGCAAGCTTGGGATAGCCGCTCTGGGAAGGATAGCCCTCATGGATCACCATGCCGCCCCATTCCTTCTGGACGCTGGCAAAATCGCCGTACAGCATGCCCACGGGCCCGACCTGCGCCGGAAACGCATCGCAAAACAGAGCCATCAGGCGCGTGCCGTCGCCGCCATCAGAGGCAGGCGCCTCATAAACGATATCCGCCTCGGCAATGCCCGAAAGCGGACGGCCCGCCGCCGCATTGTCATAGCACACAAACGTCGGCTGATAGGCGCGCGAAATGTCAATCTCGCGGCCCGTGGTCGGAGAAACGCCAAAGGGCGTGGGAGACGGAGGCTCCACCTCTTCATTGAGAATATCCTCCCAGGTATCCGAATGCACAGGCAGTTGCTCTACCACCACGATTGCCGCATCCGGCGTGGGCGCAGGCGTTTCCTCGACGGGCGCGTCCTCGGCCTTTTTACAGGCCAGCGCCATTACAGGCAGCAGCACGGCCAGCAGCATACTGAGCAGCTTATTTTTCATAGCATTCACCTCGTAAGTAAATTAAGAGTAGATAGTGATCTCCCTGTCGCTGGGATGAACAGCGATCCATGTGTTGCCCGGCTCCAGAATGACAAGGCTGCCGTCGTCAAGCAGATATTGCGTATAATCCTCAGCGCTTGGACGCGACCAGCTTCCCGTCAGATGCTGCCCGTTGATAAAATAATCGCAGGCGCCCGTACCAATGAGCTCGCAGCTCCGGCGGCCCTTGCCATCGTTCGGCACATAGCCGTAAGCTGTGTGCTGCACAATCAGGTTCTGTACGGAAAGCTGCTCTTCCACATAGCTTGTGCCATCCTCGGAAAGCACGCGGTTCATAAAGGGACTGCCGTTTTCAAAGCGATACAGGCGGTTGTTTTCCGCATCATACACAAATTGGATCCAGTCCGGAATGTTTTTGGACGCGTACAGCAGGGACACGCTTGAAAACGGCTCGCCGTTTTCATAACTGACGTTTTCCAGAAAGCGGAACCGTTCCTCGGCCGCTGGTACATGCTGGTAAAACTTATTGACAACGCTTTGCACGCGGATATACAGGGAATGAACGCTGTTGCGATCCGGTTCGTTGGAGCGGAACTTGTCGCCGTTTACGCTTTCATAATCGTCCAGAGCGCCTTTATCGGCGCGGTAGGTAACGATGCTGCTGGGATTCAGATTATTGGTCAGTATCTTGGAGCCGATACGCCTGAATTCGCCCTTCAGCACCACATAGCCGGAGCCAAGATACATGGCGTCCCACTCCTGCGCAAGATCAAAAAAGTAATAACGGATGCTGCGCAGCGGCCCCGCATACACCGGATAATTATCGTTGAACAAGGCCTGAAAACGCGTTATAGACGCTTCCACCATGAATTCATATATGATGTCGGCCTTGTCAAGCGAGGTTTGCGGCTTAGCGCCGTCGGCATTGTCGATCGACATGATGAACGGGCGCATCAGCGTACCATCAGGCACTATCCGGCCCGAGGTGATCGAGCGATTCTGCGGCTCGGGCGTAGGCGTGGGCGTAGGAACAGGCGTGGCGGTCGGTTCGGCTGTGATCACAGGCGCCGCCGTAATGGCAACGACCTCCGCGGAGGCCGTCTCCTGCGGCGCCGTTTCAGGCGCGGAGGCGCAGGCCAGCGTCGCCGTCAAAGCGACCGACAGCAGCAGAAGCCCGATTGCGCGCTTCATCGATAATCCCTTTCGTCATGATCGCGTTTTGTCTCACGACTGCGCTCGGAGCTGCGATCGCGGTCGTAGTTCCGATCATAGTCCCGACTGCGGCGATCGTAATCGCGTTCATAGTCGCGATCATAGCTGCGCTCGCGCTCGCGCTGCATAGCCTGTTTCTTTTTCTTTTTGCGGCGCTTTTTCTTTTGCTGCGCGTTCGATACGATAATCACGATTACGGCGATTACCAGCAGCGCCACCACCGCGATCAGAATATATTTGAGCATGGAGCTTTTGTTGGCGTTTACGATGACCGGCTGCTCCGGAGCAGAGGTTCCTTCGGAAGCCGCGGCCGGTTCCGGTGTGGGCTCGGGCGTCGGCTCGGGCGTGGGTTCGGGCGTGGGCTCAGGCGTGGGCGCTATCCAGGGTGTGGCAACCGGCGCCGGCAGGCTCAGCCCGCCGACAGTCACGCCCCCGTCCGCGATCGTCAGGAAAAAGTCCAGATTGATCGATTTTGCCTGCGTGTAATCCGCGTTGACGCGGCTGACTTCCACATCGGAAAACGTCACCGCGCTGCCGGTGGCCGACAGCACCTTGAAAGTTATGGTCAGCATCGTTCCGTCGCTCTCCAAACCGTAGCGGCTGACCGCGGCCACGCGAATGCAGCCCGCCACATCAGGATTGGTAACGCAGTACTCAGCCGGGAAAAGCTGACCGGGCAAATCTGATACATATTCCAGCGCGGCGGGATCATAGTTCAGGTTAAACTGGATGGAATCCACCGTCGCCGCATTGCCTATGTCGACGGCCAGCACCACTTCTTCGTCCACAGACGCGTCTACCGTAGCGATGCCGAGCGTAACTTCATCCTCCGCCAATGCGCCGCCGGTGCAGACCAATAATGCCGCCGCAAAAAGCAGACAGACAATCCCTTTTCGTTTCATAAATCAGTACCCTTCCGCTCCACATTCGTATATGAATTTATAGTATCGCAAACGGCAGAATAAGTCAATTTAACAAGTCGTTAAAAAAGAGCCGCTCCCATAAAACTGGGAGCGACTCCGTTTGTCAGACCGGCCGCTTGCTTACTGCGCGGTCGTGCTCTCCGGCATGATGGTGCCGTTCGGCAGCACATATACCTTCTGGGTGGTTCCGTTCTGCTCGAGTTCAACCTCGTACGCCTGCTGATTATCCTTCATCGCGTGCCGGATCTTCTTGATCGTAGCGCCGCTGTACTTGGCTTCGACGGCCGCTTTGATCTCCGGCACGTCCTCCGGTTTTACCTCGGTGCCCTCCTGAAAGTTCGGGATCGTTGCGTTCGCGCCCGCGTCAGGCGAGGCCGAACCGTTGAGATCAGGACTCGTATCCGCCGAGGCTCCCGGCGTCTGCAGAGCGGCGTCCGGCGTGCTGACCGGCGCCATGGACGCAGTCGGCGTGGGACTTGCCGTTCCACCGTTGCATGCGCAGCCGATTATGCTGAGCATCAACAGCGAAGCGGCAATGACAAAAAAGATTCGTTTCAACATCAGATGTTCCTCCTTTTCGATCGCCGCGGTCTGCGGCATCGGTTTAACGAGGATAGCTTGTACGCCGTTCCGCCATTTCATACACAAAGCCGCCGAAAGCTTTTTTGCAGCTTCGGCGGCTTATTTTTTATCAAAGCGTTCAGTCCACGATTATATAGACCACCGTTACCGTGGCGGACACGGCGATGTCGCTTGACTCAAAGTCCACGCCGATGAGCTTGGAATCGTCATAGGGCGATTCCGTTACGCCAATCACCGCGCCAAGCGTTACGCTGCCCGCGCCGGCCAGTATCGTCGCTTTGGTCAGGGCGTCCGCCATGGCGGCCTCCAGCGCCTCCTGATAAGCGGGGCCCGAATCCGTGAGGCTGTAAGTAATGCCGTGTATCTCGCTTGCACCCGCGTCGATCGCCGCGCTCATAAGGCTGTTGGCGCCGGCCACATCCCAGGCGATAATCGTAATCGTATCGGAGGCGACATAGCCAAGCACCGCGCCGTCGCTCTCCCGCGTATTGGCGACGATGGAAATGCCTGCGGTCATAATATTTCCGGCGGATACGCCAAGATCCGCGATCGCGTCGCAAGCGCTCTGCCGGTTCTCGGTGCAAAGCGCGCTGGCCTGCTCCGCCGTATCGGCGGAGCCCTGTACGCCAAGCGTAATCGTCGCGTAATCGGGCGCAGCGTTGACCTGACCGTAGCCGTTGACCGTGATGGAATGCTCCGGCGGCACCAGCTCGTGATTGACGACGACCTCGGGGGAATTGGGCGCCGGCGTTGCAATAGGCTTGATATCGTCCTCCGCCTTACAGCCCATACAGATGAGAAACGCCATTAGCACGCAAAGACATAACGATATGGTTTTTTTCATGACGGCAGCTCCTATCCTACGCGATGAATCGGCTTCCCTGCCAGAAATGCGCGTATGTTCTCCGCCGAAGCGGCAATCAGGCGTTCGCGCGCCGCCAGGGGCGCCCAGGCGATATGCGGCGTGATAACGCAGTTCTTAGCGCCAAGCAGCGGGTTGCTGCGCGCAATCGGCTCACGTTCGGCAACATCCACGCCCGCCGCATAAAGCCGGCCCTCGTTGAGCGCGTCGGCCAGATCCTGCGCATTGATGAGCGCGCCGCGCGAGGTATTGAGCAAAATGGCCGAGCGCTTCATTTTGGAAATCGTGTCCTGATTGATGCAGTTGATGGTATCGGCTCTGGCGGGGCAGTGGAGCGAGAGCACATCGCTCTGGCTCAGCAGATCGTCAAAGGAAACATAGCTGCCGCAGAATTCCTGCCGCTCGTGCGGGCTGCAGCCGATGACCTCCATGCCGAAAGCCTTTGCAAGCCGCGCGGCCGCGCAGCCTATGCTTCCGGTGCCAAGCACGCCAAAGCGCAGCCCCGCAAGCTCGATCAGCGGATAATCCCAAAAGCAATAGTCCGCCGCATAGGTCCAGCGGCCCTTGTGCACCTCGCGGCTGTGATGGCCTGCGTTGTGGCAGATCTCGAGCAGCAGCGCCATGGTCATCTGCGCCACCGCTTCGGTCGCGTAGCCCGGCACGTTTGAAACCGCGACGCCGCGCTTGGCCGCAGCATTGAGATCGACGACGTCATAACCGGTGCCAAGAACGGATATGAATTTCAGACTGCCGGCGGATGCAAGCTGCTCCTCGCCTATTCTGGTCTTATTGGTCAAAACGATATCCGCGCCGCGCATGCGCTGTGCAGTCACGTCCGGCGGCGTACGGTCGTACACGGAAAGCGTACCGAAGCTTTTGACGGCGTCCCAGCTCAAGTCGCCGGGATTGATAGCGTAGCCGTCCAGTATCACGATCTGCATAAGCTGCACCTCCGTTTATCAGCATGATAGCACGTGGGCGGCGACATTGCAAGCAAGCCCGCGATGCGGTATAATAGGTGAAATATTATCAATATAGTGTGGAGGTATGTACGGTTTTGGCCACAGGCAAAGGCAAGTCTTCTTCGCGGAAGAAAAAGGGCTCCGCTTCCAAAGCGCAGGCGCAGGAGCGGCGACAGCACGAGATCATCGGCGTGGTGCTGATTGCTGTCGGCGTGCTGTTGGCGCTCTATCTTTTCTTTTCAGCGGCCGGCTCACTTGGCAAATGGCTTTCACAGGCGCTGTTCGGGTTGGTCGGGTGGTTCTCCTACCTGCTGCCGGCCATGTTTATCGGCCTCGGCGTTCTGAGCATCAAGGGCGGCGCCAATGAGAGCTTTCGCGGCATGCCCTGGCTGCTTGTTTTGGGCGTGCTGGCAGCAGTGGCCTTGATTCAGACCGCGCGCAATCAGGCCTATGCGGATGTCGGCTATATGCCATACATCCGCGAAGCCTTTCAGGATGGCTCGAGCGCGCCGCACCGCGGCGGCGGCTTTATCGGCGCAGCCATCAGCTATCCGCTTTTAAGGCTGGGCGGCAGCGCGCTGGCATTTACGCTGCTGATTGTCGTTATACTGATCGTGATTCTCGTCATTTCACGCATCTCCCTGCGCGAACTGTCTGAAAAAGCCGGCGAATCCCTGCTTGGCGCCATAGAGAACGCGCATGAGGAGCGGCAGGAGGCGCAGCAGAAGAAGCAGATGTATACCGTAACGCTCGACGAAAGCGAAAAGGACGAGGACGACGATCTCTTTGACCGCATGGCAAAAAAGAAAGCCAAGAAGCAAGCGGCCAAGGCCGCCAAGGCCCAAAAGCATGAGATCATTTCCGACGACGATCTGAGCTTTCTGCCCGTCGAGGGCGATCTCTACACTAGATCCGGCAGGAAGGCCGTCATTAAGAATCCCGAGCCGGTGGTTTCGGATATCTGGGAGGAGCTTGAAAAGAAGGGACGTCTGCCGGATACCAGCGAGCCCCTCAAGCGCCAAAAGTCCGTCCCGGAGCCTCCGGCAGAGGAAGCCCCCCTGATTTCGGCCCCCAAAAAGCCGCGATCCAAGCCGGCGGGCGGCAGTGAAAGCATCTCTGTACTGCCCGATTCTCCGGCAGCCTACGAACCGCCGCCCTTTGAGCTGCTCACAGCCTCGGCTGCGGATTATGCGCACGGCGGCGAGAATCCGAGTGAGAAGGCCCGCCTGCTCATTGAAACGCTCGCAAGCTTTCATATTGATGCAAAAATCACCGATATCACCGTGGGGCCCGTGCTCACGCGTTTTGAGCTGCAGCCCGCGCCCGGAATTCGCGTGTCGCGCATCACGTCGCTTTCAAACGATATCGCCATGGCTCTTGCCGCGCAGCATGTGCGCATTGAGGCGCCCATTCCCGGAAAGGCGGCGGTCGGCGTGGAGATCCCCAATAAAAACATCGTGACCGTCGTTTTGCGCGATATCGTGGAAAGCCGCGAGTTTCAAACGAGCGCCTCCGCCGTCACAATGGCGCTTGGCAAAAGCATCAACGGCAAGATCGTGGTAGCAGATCTTGCAAAAATGCCGCATATGCTCATAGCGGGCGCGACAGGCTCCGGCAAGAGCGTCTGCATCAACGATATCATCATTTCCATGACCTATAAATCCTCGCCGGCCGATCTGAAGATGGTACTGATCGACCCCAAAATGGTCGAGCTTGGCGTATTCGGCGCGCTGCCGCACATGCTCATTCCCGTGGTCACCGACCCCAAGAAGGCCGCCGGCGCGCTCCGCTGGGCCGTCAACGAGATGATGCAGCGCTATAAAAAGTTTGCCGACGTAGGCGCGCGCGATATCGGACGCTATAACGATTTACAGGAGCTGCCGGAAAACCGTCTGCCCAAGATCGTGGTCATTATCGACGAGCTG
>CAZCAV010000043.1:0-4511 GCA_964496795.1 uncultured Oscillospiraceae bacterium | reverse complement strand
CCTCTTTAAGATGCTGGGCGAGGTGGAAACGCTGGAAGAGCCGATCACGTTGGATTTGTCCTTCTACGATCAGGTGCGCCAGGCCCTGGGCGTGGACATTAACGCCAGCAAATACGACCTGTTTACCGTGGAGGCGGAGGAGGACGGGCAGCGGATGCCGCAGATCGTGGTCATCATCGACGAGCTGGCTGATATGATGATGGTAGCAGCAAAAGAGGTGGAGGACTCCATCTGCCGCATCGCGCAGCTGGGGCGCGCCTCCGGCCTGCATCTGATCGTTGCCACGCAGCGGCCGGACGCTAACGTCATCACCGGTCTGATCAAGGCGAACATCCCCTCCCGCTGCGCCTTTGCGGTCAGCTCGGGTATCGATTCACGCATCATACTGGACATGATGGGCGCGGAAAAGCTTCTCGGACGCGGCGATATGCTGTTTCATCCCAACGGCTCCGCCAAGCCCTCCCGCCTGCAATGCGCTTTCGTCTCCGACGAAGAGGTCGAGCGTATTGTGGATTACTTTAAAAAGCGCGAGACCGCGCCGGTATTCGACCAGCAGATCGTGGAGAGCATGGCCGCCATCGAAAAAGGCGGCCCCTCGGGCGGCGCCTTTGGCGAGGGCAAGCAGGAGGACGAGCTGCTTGGCGAGGCCGTGCGCGTCGTGCTGGAGAACGGTCAGGCCAGCATCTCCATGATCCAGCGCCGTCTGCGCGTAGGCTACGCCCGCGCCGCGCGGCTCGTAGATATGATGGAAACCGAGGGCTATATTTCCGGCTTCGACGGAAGCAAGGCCCGCAAGGTCCTCATAAAACGCGCGGAATATGAGGCGCTTTTCGGCGGCGATGCCGCCGAAGCGACGCCCGCGGCTGAGGAGCCGCCTACCGTATGAACATCGGCGTAATTTCGCTTGGCTGCGCCAAGAATCTTGTGGACACCGAACGCATGCTCGGCCTTCTGGTCGCCGCAGGTCATACGATCGTCACCGATCCTGCCCGCGCCGACACGCTGATCATCAACACCTGCGGCTTCATAGAGTCCGCGAAGCAGGAATCCATCGACACGATATTGGAGATGGCGGCTTTCAAGCAAACGGGCGTCTGCCGAAAGCTTGTCGTGACGGGCTGCCTCAGCGAGCGTTATCGCGAGGAGCTGAAGGAGGCTATGCCGGAGATAGACATACTGCTTGGCGTGCACGAATATGAGCGCCTGCCGGAGCTGATAGACGGTTGCTGCCGGCCGGCCGGCGCCAGCCGGTCGCGCATACTCTCCACTCCCCCCTGGCGGGCCTATCTGCGCATTGCCGACGGCTGCGACAACCGCTGCGCCTATTGCGCTATTCCGCTCATACGCGGCCCGCTTGCAAGCGAGCCGATGGATGCGCTTCTGGATGAAGCCCGGCGGCTTATAGACGGAGGCGTTACGGAGCTGAGCCTGATCGCGCAGGATACCTCCGGCTATGGCCGCGATCTGTACGGCAAGCCCATGCTGCGCGATCTGATGGCGCGTCTGAGCGCGCTTGAAGGCTTGACATGGCTGCGCGTGCTCTACACCTACCCTGACACCGTATCGCCGGAGCTGATTGCGTTCATGCGCGATAACGAGCGCATCGTCCCCTATCTGGATATGCCGCTTCAGCATGCCTCCGACGCCGTGCTTCGCCGTATGAACCGGCGCGGAAGCGCGGCGCACGCGGCGCAGATATTGGATTATGCTGCCGAGCATGCAGAAGCGTTTACGCTGCGTACCACGATGATGGTCGGTTTTCCAGGGGAAACGGATGCGGATTTTCAGATCCTGATGGATTTCCTTGCCGCCCATCCCTTCCATCGCGTCGGCGCGTTTTCGTTTTCGCCGGAGGAGGGAACTGCGGCTTCCGGCATGCCGGATCAGGTGCCGGAAAAGGTGAAGCGCGAGCGCCTTGACGCGCTCATGCTGCAGCAGCGCAATATTTCCGTCGCTCTCGGCAGACAGCGCGAGGGTACGGAGGTCACGGTGCTGATCGAGGGCGTTTCGCAGACCGGGTATTACGGTCGGAGCGCCGCGGAGGCGCCCGACGATATTGACGGCCGGATACTTCTTCCTAACGCCGGAAACCTTGTCCCGGGGCAATATGTACGCGTTAAGCTCGTAAAAGCACTTTCTTACGATATGATAGGAGAACCGTTATGAAGCCAAAAATGAATCTGCCCAACCGTCTGACCATTCTGCGCATGTTCATGGTGCCGCTGTTTATTGCCTGCTTTTTTCTCCAGGGTGTTCTCTCCATCTGGAACTGGCTGGCGGCGGCGATATTTTTTATCGCGGATATGACCGATATCGTTGACGGCTACATTGCCAGAAAGTATAAGCTGATCACCAACTTTGGCAAGCTGATGGATCCGATCGCCGACAAGCTGCTGTTTTTATCCGCGTTCATCATGCTGACCTCGCTGGGCATGCTGCATCCGCTCTTCTGTATACTGTTCGTTGCGCGCGAGATCGTGATCGACGGCTTTCGTCTGGTCGCCGCCTCAAGCGGCACGGTGATCGCCGCCAACTGGCTGGGAAAAACCAAGGCTACGCTTCAGGTGATCGCCATTCTGTGTACTCTTATGGGCAATCCGGTCTTTCGCGTCTGGGGCTTTCGCTTCGACCTTCTGATGATGTGCCTCGCGGCGGTGTTCAGCATTTGGTCGGCGCTGGATTATATCATTAAAAACTATAAGGCGGTGAACTGGGAATGATTGCGGAAATCGTATCGGTAGGTACCGAGCTTTTAATGGGCCAGATCTGCAACACCGACGCGCAGTATATAGCCGGCAAGCTGGCGCCGTTGGGCTTTTCCGTCTATTATCACACGACCGTAGGCGACAATGTGCAGCGGCTTACGGAGACCGTTCAGCGCGCTCTGTCGCGCTCGGATATCGTGCTGTTTACAGGCGGGCTCGGGCCCACGGACGACGATCTGACCAAGGAAACGGTCGCGGCCGCTATGGGGCTGACGCTCGTACCCATCGCCGCCGAGGTGGAGCGGCTGGAAAGCTACTTTTTCAGCAAGGGCCGCCAGATCAGTCCCAACAACTATAAGCAGGCCAGCTTTCCGGCCGACGCCGTCATACTGGACAATCCCAACGGCACCGCGCCCGGCTGCATTATGGAAAAGGACGGAAAGACCGCCATACTCATGCCAGGCCCCCCGAGAGAGCTCGATCCCATGTTCGACGACCACGTCATGCCCTATCTTGAAAAGCGCAGCGGCGTCAGGCTCGTATCCCGCGAGCTGCGCATTTTTGGCATGGGAGAAAGCGAGCTTACCTATATACTCAGGGACATTATCGAAGGACAGGGCAACCCGACCATAGCGCCCTATGTCAAAACCGGCGAGGTCACGCTGCGCGTTACGGCCCTTGCGGCGGACGAGGCTGCAGGACTCCGGCTCATGCGGCCCATGCTTGACGAGATCCGCGCCCGCCTTGGCGATCTGCTGTATTCCGAAAACGGCGAGGATCTCCCTCATCTCTGCGCCCGTCTTTTAGGAGAAGCGGGCCGCACGCTCGCCGTGGCGGAAAGCTGCACGGGCGGTCTTTTGACCAGCGCGTTTGTCGACGTCCCCGGAAGCTCCGGATTCCTTCTGGAGGGCTGCGTCACCTATTCCAACGAAGCAAAAATGCGGCGGCTTGGCGTCGGCGAAGACACGCTGATGCGGTATGGCGCCGTCAGCGAGGAATGCGCGCGGCAGATGGCCGAGGGCATGCAAAAAAACACCGGCGCGGATTATGCCCTCGCCACGACCGGCGTCACCGGGCCCGACGGCGGCACGTCCAATACGCCTGTGGGCACGGTATATATCGCACTGGCCAGCCAGTCGGGCACCGAGGTGAAAAAGCTGTCGCTGTGGGGCGACCGCGCCCGCATACGGTACATTGCGGTGCTCAATGCCTGCGACATTTTGCTCAAAAGGCTCTGTACCTGACGAATGAATCATGGTATACTGTCAATAGAAAATTTGTTTGTATGAGAGGATCGTCAGCATGGTAGAAAAAGAGAAGGCATTGGAGATCGCGCTGAGCCAGATCGAAAAGCAGTTCGGCAAGGGCGCCATCATGAAGCTTGGCGACGCGAGCGCGCGCGAACCCGTCGCCACCATATCCACCGGCTGCATCGAGCTTGATTATGCTCTTGGCGTAGGCGGTATCCCCCGCGGCCGCATCATTGAGATATACGGGCCGGAATCCTCCGGCAAGACCACCATCGCGCTGCATATCGTGGCGCAGGCGCAAAAGACCGGCGGCACCGCCGCTTTTATCGACGCGGAGCACGCGCTTGATCCCGTCTATGCCGAAAACCTCGGGGTGAAGGTGGACAATCTCTACGTTTCTCAGCCGGATACCGGCGAGCAGGCGCTGGAGATCACAGAAGCGCTGGTCAGAAGCGGCGCCATCGACGTGGTGGTCGTAGACTCCGTGGCGGCCCTTGTTCCCAAGGCTGAAATCGAAGGCGACATGGGCGACGCTCACGTCGGCCTTCAGGCGCGG
>CAZCAV010000042.1:7592-19478 GCA_964496795.1 uncultured Oscillospiraceae bacterium | reverse complement strand
AGCGCAGATCGGAAAATCCTTCCGCAACGAAATTACGCCGGGCAACTTCATATTCCGCATCCGTGAGTTTGAACAGATGGAACTGGAATTCTTCTGCGCGCCGGATACCGATCTGGAATGGTATGAATACTGGAAAAAGCATTGTGAAGCCTTCCTGCTTTCTCTGGGTCTTCACAAGGAACGCATCCGGCTTCGCGAGCATGCCAAGGAGGAGCTGTCGCATTACAGCAAGGGCACGACGGATATCGAATATCTCTTCCCCTTCGGTTGGGGCGAGCTCTGGGGCGTGGCCGACCGCACGGATTTTGACCTCAAGGCGCACGCAAATCACAGCGGCGAGAATCTTTCTTATCAGGACCCGTTCACAGGCGAAAGCTACATTCCCTACTGCATCGAGCCCTCGCTTGGCGCTGACCGCGTGGCTCTGGCTTTCCTGTCCGACGCTTACGACGAGGAAACCCTCGAAAACGGCGACGTGCGCACCGTGCTGCGTTTTCATCCGGCGCTGGCGCCCTATAAATGCGCCGTGCTTCCGCTCTCTAAAAAGCTCTCCGGTAAAGCTGATGAGGTTCGCGCGCTGCTGTCCAAGAGCTTTATGGTCGATTTTGATGAAACCGGCTCCATTGGCAAGCGCTATCGCCGCGAGGACGAAATCGGCACCCCGTACTGTGTTACCGTGGACTTTGATACCGAGACTGATGGCTGCGTCACTGTACGCGACCGCGACTCGATGGAGCAGGTACGTCTGCCCATCGGCGCGCTGACCGCCTATATTGCGGAGAAGCTGGAGTTTTGATGGAAATATTCCTCGACGCGCTGCTTGATGCGGTCATCGACTGCTTAAAGCTGGTCCCCTTCCTGCTGCTGACGATATTTCTCATGGAATACATTGAGCACAGGACTGCGGATCGTTTTGAGCGCGTCATGCAGCGTGCGGGCAGATTTGGGCCGGTGGTTGGAAGCGTGCTGGGAATGATCCCCCAATGCGGCTTTTCTGCGGCCTGCGCGCAGCTGTTCAACGGAGGGCTGGTGACGGCCGGCACTCTCGCGGCCGTGTTTCTCTCTACAAGCGACGAGGCCATACCGATACTGATCGCCAATCCTTCAGGCATACCCGTGCTTTGGAAGCTGCTCGCCGTAAAGATCATCGTTGCTTTGGCAGCAGGGTTTTGTCTGGATGTTTTCTGGCCTATTCGAAGGCAGGAGGCCGCCTACGCCATCACGGAAACTCCTCATCAGTGCTCGAGCGACAGCAAGCTGCGCAACATCATTTGGGCTGCGGTCAAGCGGACGCTGTCCATATTGTTCTTCCTCTTTCTCGTTACCCTGATACTGAATCTTCTGATCGCCTTTATCGGTGAGAAGCGTCTGGCTACGCTGATGATGCCAGGCTTCTTTCAGCCGATTATCGCCGCTTTGATCGGCTTTATTCCCAACTGTGCGGCCTCTGTATTGATTACACAGCTCTATCTCGACGATATGATCTCCTTTGGCAGCGCCGCCGCCGGCCTCTGCACGGCGGCTGGCATCGGCCTGATCGTTCTCCTGCGCGGAAAGCGCGGTTTCAAGGCCTGCGCATTTGTGCTTATAACCGTATTCGTTGCCGCGGTGCTCTGCGGATTGCTGCTGCAATGGCTGATGTGAATCCATTATGAATATCAACGGCGTTATCCAATCGGTCATATTCCGCAACAGTGAAAACGGCTGGACCGTGTTGGAGCTGGCAACAGACGAAAGTGAAAAAATCTCTGCCGTAGGAGTCCTGCCCCTCTGTAACCCCGGCGAACGCATAGAGCTCACGGGCGACTTTGTCACACACGCAAAATACGGTCGTCAATTCAAAGCAAGCGCCTACCGGACTCTGGCGCCCGCTACGCTTTCCGCCGTCGTCAGCTGGCTTGGCAGCGGCATGATCAAGGGCGTCGGCCCTTCCACCGCGCAGGCGATCGTCGAGCGGTTCGGTCAGGATACGCTGGCCGTGCTGGATGAAGCGCCCGAGCGGCTGTGCGAGGTCGCCGGTATCGGCAAAAAGCGGCTCTCCATGATAATGAGCTCCTACATAAGCACCCGCTGTATGCGCGACGTTCTCCTCTCACTGGAGCCCTATGGCGTTACCGTTGGTCAGGCGCAAAAGCTGTACCATATCTATGGCGAGACCTGTCTGGCACGCATAGAGGAGAACCCATACCAGATCATTGCGGATGTGGACGGTATCGGCTTTATTACGGCCGACCGTATCGCTCAGAATGTAAGCGGCTTTTCAGCCACCTCCGAATCCAGGCTGCGCGCCGGCGTACTGTACGCGCTTGAGCAGGCCCGAAGCGAGCAGGGGCATACCTTCCTGCCGCGAGAGCGGCTGGTCGCTTACGCCTGCTCGCTGCTGAACGCTCCAGAAAACCCCGTGTCCGACGCGCTGGACTCCCTGATTGGCGCCGGTTCGCTGATCTATCAAATGGTCGGCGACATAGACGGCGTATTCCAGCCAAAGCTTCATCGCGCGGAAAGCTATATTGCAGAGAAGCTTATTCGTTTGTCGGAAAAGCCTGTCGAAAACCCGCTGCTGGATCTGGCGCGACTTTCCGGCACCCAGGAAATGACGCTTTCCGGACAGCAGGAGGAGGCCGTAGAGCTGGCGCTTACGGAGGGTGCGCTCGTCATTACCGGCGGCCCGGGCACAGGCAAAACCACCATCATACGCTACATTGTGCATGTACTTTTGGAACTGGACATGGATTTTGCGCTCACAGCGCCTACTGGCCGGGCCGCCAAGCGCATGACCGAGGCCACTGGCTGCGACGCAAAAACCATACATCGTCTGCTCGAATACATTCCCGGGGAGGGCTTCCAGCGAAATCGCGATAATCCCATATTCTATGACATGGTCATCGTGGATGAGACCTCTATGGTCGACGTTCCCCTGATGCAGGCGCTGCTATCCGCCATACCGTTGGGTACGCGGCTCGTCATGGTCGGCGACGCAGACCAGCTCCCTCCCGTGGGCGCCGGCGATGTGCTTGCCGATATCATCAAGAGCGGCTGCATTCGCGTCGAGCGCCTTACGGAAATTTTCCGACAGGCCGAGCGCAGCATGATCGTCACCAATGCGCACCGTATCAACGAGGGCGGTATGCCGCGTCTGGATGTGCCTGAATCTGATTTTCGCTTTGAGGAATTATATTCGCAGGATCGGATACTCAGCAGGGTGCTTGAGCTCTGCACAGGCCGCGCAGGCATACTGGAGACCTCCGAACCTTTGATCGACGTACAGGTGCTTGCGCCGCTGAAAAAGGGCGTTCTGGGCGTACACAATCTCAATGAAAAGCTTCAGGCTGCGCTCAATCCGCATGAAGCCGGTAAACGGGAGCATGTGTCGGGCGAAACGGTGTTCCGCGAGGGAGACCGCGTCATGCAGATAAAGAACGACTATAAGGTGGAATGGATAAAGCACAATCCATACGGCGCCTCGGAGGAGGGCGTGGGAGCCTTCAACGGCGATCTGGGGACCGTTTTCCGCATCGATGCGCAAAGCCGCTGCGTAAGCATACTGTTTGACGACAACCGGCTTGCAAAGCTGGACTTTTCACAGCTGGAGGAAATCAATCTGGCCTACTGCATTTCCATACATAAGAGCCAGGGCTCTGAATTTCCCATCGTTGTGCTGCCGCTCTTTGGCGGCGCTTCACCCATTCTGACACGCAATCTTCTCTATACCGCCGTTACGCGCGCGCGGAGGCAGGTCGTATGCGTCGGGCGCGCGGACTGCATTGCCGCCATGATTCATAACAACAGCACCAACCGGCGTTATACGGCGCTGTGCGTACGACTCATGGAAATGCGGGAGCTCCTTGATGAGTCTTAAGAGCTTTGTTCGTTATGTTCTCTATCCGGACTGCTCCTGCTGGCTGTGCCGGCGCGACGCTGTGCTGGGGCGCGATCATATCTGTGCCGGCTGCCGCGAAAAGCTTCGAAGCTGCATCCGGCCGGCGGCGCCTCAGCCCCTGGACGGTCTCAGTGCCGGACTGATATATGAAGAGCCGGTCCGCGCGGCCGTTCATGCGTTCAAATACTCCAACCAACGGTATCTCGCTCTTTTCTTTGCACAATACATGTCTGTGCCGGAAGACTGGACCATCGACTGCATGACGCCGGTGCCGCTGCATCCCTTCAAGCACTGGCTGCGCAGCTTTAATCAAAGCGAGCTCCTGTGCAAAGCGCTCAGCTCGGAATTGGAGCTTCCGATGCGCACTGACCTGCTGCGTCGCACCCGCTTTACCGCAACGCAAACGCATCTCAGCGCCAAGGAGCGTCAGAAGAATGTGAAAAACGCTTTCCAGGCAAATCCCGCAGTCAAGGGCCTTTCCATCCTTCTGGTAGACGACGTAACCACCACGCACGCGACGCTGACAGCCTGCGCAGAAGCGCTTAAGAAGGCGGGCGCAAAGCGCGTATACGCCGTCTGCGCCTGCCTTGCCCACAGCTAGACGCGCTGTTCCCTGTATTTGCGGCACGTCGCCTGTCCGCCGCGAATATGACGCTCCGCCTTGTTCTGATCCAGTACCAGCCGCACACGCGCCGCCAAAGGCGGATTCAACCGTACAAGCCGCTCGGAAACGTCCTTGTGTACAGTGGATTTACTGATTTTGAACACCTCAGCCGCGTCGCGGACCGTGGCTCCATGCTCGATCATATATGCGGCTGTTTCGTATATTCGCTCTTCAATATAATTGTGCAAAATAAGACGCCCCCCATCCTGTCACTGCTAATACAGCGTATGAGGAGCGTACAAAAATCATGCGAAAAGGCTTAGCCTATCTGGCGGAATTGTAGGCCTCCAGACCCAGGCGCAGCAGCTCTGCCGCACGTTCGAGCTCATTGCAGTTGAGCACATAAGCGATCCGGATTTCGTCCACGCCAAGGCCGGGCGTCGCATAGAAGCTTTCACCGGGCGCGAACATAACTGTTTGACCGTGATCGGAAAAATCGGTCAGCAGGAATTTCTGGAACGCGTCCGCATCATCCACAGGCAGCTTTGCCATCATATAAAACGCGCCCTTTGGCTCGTGGCAGATCACATCCGGTATATTTTGAAGCGCATGAAAGATCGTATCGCGGCGACGCTGATACTCCGCGCGCACCTCGCTGAAATAATCCGGGCCCACCTGATACAGAGCCGCCGCAGCGATCTGATCGAGCGTCGCCACCGACAAGCGCGCCTGACAGAATTTCAGCGCCTGCTGATGCAGTTCGGAATTCCTAGTGATCAACGCCCCAATGCGCGCGCCGCAGGCGCTAAACCGCTTTGACACAGAATCGATCAGTATCAGGCGATCCTTTATGTCCGAAAAGGATGCGAATGAGGGCGCCATCTCCGTTTCATAGGCAAATTCGCGATATACCTCGTCGGCGATCAGCCAAAGGTCGTGTTCCTTTGCAATATCGGCAATAAGCCTCATCTCCGGCAGCGTCAATACCGTGCCGGTGGGATTGCCCGGCGTCGTGATCATGATAGCGCGCGTTTTCTCATGAATGCAGGATTCGATGCGCGCGCGGTCGGCATACCGGTAGCCGTCCTCAGCGACAGTCGTCACTGGGCAGATACGCCCGCCGGCAGCATTGATAAAGGTGCTGTAATTTGGGTAAAAGGGCTCGGGCACAATGACCTCGCAGCCCTCGTCGAGTATGCAAAGCATCGCAATCAGCAGCGCCTCGCTGCCGCCTGTCGTAACAAGCACGTCATCCTCAAAAAGCGATATGCCCAGCTTGTCATAATAACCGCACAGCATGCTGCTTAGCTTCCGAATGCCCGGAGAAGGGGCATATTCCACCACCGGATCAGAAAAGCTTCTGATCGCGTCAAAGAAAGGTTTGGGAGTCTCTATATCCGGTTGGCCAATATTCAGGTGCAGTATTTCGATTCCTCTGTCCGAAGCCTCCACCGCATAGGGATGGAATTTTCGCATCGGAGAAAGATCGCAACGTTGTGCTTTTTGAGAAATCTGCATAACCGTCTCCTTTGAAAAGTATTGTTTCATTTTACCATATTGAAGGGCGCTTGTAAAGTGCGCATATATGTATGAGTCGGCCCGATATTTGGAAATTCTGTCAGTTTTGCCTTTGCATAATCATCGCGCACGGGCAAAGACTATTGGAAGAAAAGCCGAAAGATGGCAGAGGAGGAATCAGTTTGAAGGCAACCGGCATAGTGCGGCGCATCGATGAGCTCGGCCGCGTCGTCATCCCAAAAGAAATACGCAGGACACTGCGAATTCGCGAGAGCGACCCGCTGAAGATATTCACAGATCGGGACGGCGGAATCATTCTCAGGAAATATTCGCCCATAGGCGAAATATCCGATCATGCGCAGGAGCTCTGCGCGTCGCTTTTTCAAAGCTTTTCGCTGCCCGCGCTCATCTGCGATAAGGACGTCGTAGTGGCTGCGGCCGGTTTCGGACGGCGCGACGTTTCCGGGCATCCGGTCTCTGCTGAAATCGTTAACGCCATACTGCGGCGCAGCCGTATCATACAGCTTCAGGAAGGCGAAAAGCCGTTCCCGTTTCTAAGCGGCGACGATCCGTTTGGAGCCTGTGTTTTCCTCGTTTGTATGCCCATCATATCGCAAAGCGACTCCATCGGCGGCGTACTGATGCTTTCCCAGAAGCCGGACCTTCCGATCGAAGCGGCCGCCGTTAAGGCCTGCGAGGTAGCGGCTCTGTTTCTCAGCAAGCAGACCGAATAAGCTAAATACATATTATGCGGCAACGCCCGTAACTTAGGTTACGGGCGTTGCTTCAGCCTGAAGATCCGCTTCTTTTATCTCTTGTTGAAAATACCCTTCTTTCCGGGCTTTGGCGGTGAAGCACCGTCGAGCACGGCAAGCTGTTCCAAAAGCGCGCGCTGCTCCTCTGACAGGCGTTTAGGTACGTCGATGTATACCGTGACCAACAGATCGCCGCGGCCGCTCGCATTAAGGTGCGGAACGCCTTGTTCGCGCAGGCGGAAGGTCACGCCGGACTGCGTGCCCGTAGGAACGGTATACTTTACGCTCTCCTTGAGCGTAGGCACGGTGATTCCGCCCCCGAGAGCCGCCGTTGTAAAGGCGATCGGCATGTCCAGATACAGGTCGAAGCCCTTGCGCTTGAACAGGCGGTGCGGCTTTACGCTGAAAGTGATGTAGAGATCGCCGCGCGGGCCGCCGCGCATACCCGCTTCTCCTTCGCCGCGTATACAGACAGTCTGACCGTTGTCTATACCCGCGGGTACGTTGACAGGAATACGCACGTTCTTGCGGATGCGGCCGCTGCCGCGGCAATCGGCGCAGGGCTCCTTGATGATTTTCCCCGTTCCGCGGCATGCGCTGCAGGGGCGCGTGGAGGTAAAAGAACCAAGGATCGTATTCTGCTGCGTGCGCACCTGACCCGTGCCGTTGCAGCTTGAGCAGCGCACAGGCTCGGTCCCGGGTTTGGCGCCGGTGCCGCCGCACACAGCGCAGCCCTCCTCGCGCGGGACAAGTATCTCCTTGCGTACGCCAAACGCAGCTTCTTCAAAACCAAGCGTCAGATTGTAGCGCAAATCGTTGCCGGCCTGCGGCCCGCTGCGAGCAGCGCCTCCGCCATATCCGCCGCCGAATCCGCCGCCAAACATCTGGTCGATAATATCTGAAAAACCTCCGAAGCCGCCAAAGCCGGCGCCGCCCGTGAACGGGTTCTGGCCGCCCATAGACGGATCGAAAGCCGCATGCCCAAACTGGTCATATTTGCTGCGCTTGTCCGGATCTGTCAGGACCTCGGCCGCTTCGTTGAGTTCCTTAAACTGCGCTTCCGCGTCCTTGTCTCCGGGATGCAGGTCAGGATGGCATTCCTTTGCCTTCTTGCGGAATGCGCTTTTGATTTCGGAATCTGTGGCGTTCTTGGGAACGCCAAGCACCTCATAATAATCACGTTTTTCTGCCACGGATAACCTCTCAATAAGGAGGCGCATGGGTTAGATGCGCCTCCAATTTGCTTATATTATAAGATAAACGCGCTTATTCGTCTACCACTTCATAATCGGCGTCGACCACATTGTCGTCCTGACCGCCGCTTTGCTGCTGCGAGCCGGCGTCATTCTGCTGGTAAGCCCCCTCTGCGCCGGCGCCCGCGTTCGGATTCTGCTGCTGCGCAGCCTGCTGATAAACCTTGCCGAAAGCTGCGTAGCTCACATCCGTCAGATGCTCGGTAGCGGTCTTGATCATCTCCGTATCGCCGCCCTCAAGCGTCTTCTTAAGATCGGCCACACCCTTTTCGATGTTCTCCTTGTCCGCTACGTCCAGCTTGTCGCCAAGCTCCTTCATGGTCTTTTCGGTCGTGTAGACAAGCTGGTCGGCATGGTTGCGAATCTCGACCTCATCCTTGCGCTTCTTGTCCTCACCGGCAAAGCGTTCGGCGTCTTCGACGGCTTTCTTGATCTCAGCCTCGTTCAGATTGGAGGAAGCAGTAATCGTCACCTGCTGCTCGTTGCCCGTCGCCAGATCCTTAGCGGATACATGCACGATCCCGTTGGCGTCGATATCAAAGCTGACCTCGATCTGCGGCACGCCGCGCGGAGCGGGCGCGATACCGGAAAGCTGGAACCTGCCCAGCGTCTTGTTGTACTGCGCCATTTCGCGCTCACCCTGAAGCACATGCACTTCAACGCTCGTCTGACCGTCGGCAGCCGTGGAAAAAATCTGGCTCTTTTTGGTCGGAATGGTCGTATTGCGGTCGATCAGGCGCGTAAACACGCCGCCAACCGTCTCGATGCCCAGCGACAACGGCGTTACGTCGAGCAGCAGGATGTCCTTGACCTCGCCGCCAAGCACACCGCCCTGAATTGCTGCGCCGATAGCCACGCACTCATCGGGATTGATGCCCTTGAAGGGCTCCTTGCCGGTGATCTTCTTGACCAGATCCTGCACAGCCGGAATACGGGAGGAGCCGCCGACCAGTATGACCTTGTCGATCTGCGCGTTCGCAAGCTGTGCGTCGGACATGCACTTGTTCATGCAGTCCCGCGTCTTATCG
This sequence comes from uncultured Oscillospiraceae bacterium, assembly GCA_964496795.1. GTDB lineage: Bacteria > Bacillota > Clostridia > Christensenellales > CAG-138 > CAZCAV01. Next base: position 10,440 of record CAZCAV010000042.1, on the reverse strand, counting down.
AGCAGGTCGGAGATCAGCTCGTTAAACTTGGCGCGCGTGATCGTGATATCCAAATGCTTCGGGCCGGAGGCGTCCATCGTAATGAACGGCAGGTTGATATTCGTCTGCGCCACGCCGGAGAGTTCGATCTTGGCCTTCTCCGCAGCTTCCTTGAGCCGCTGCATAGCCATTTTATCGTTGCGCAGATCGATGCCGTTGGTCTTTTTAAACTCATCGGCAATATAGTTCATCAGGCGTTCGTCAAAATCGTCGCCGCCGAGCCGGTTGTTGCCAGCCGTGGCCAGAACCTCGAACACGCCGTCGCCAATCTCCAGGATCGACACATCAAAGGTGCCGCCGCCAAGGTCGTAAACGAGTATTTTCTGGTTGTGCTCCTTATCCATGCCGTAGGCCAGCGCCGCCGCCGTCGGCTCGTTGATGATGCGCAGCACCTCAAGGCCAGCAATACGGCCCGCGTCCTTTGTCGCCTGACGCTGACTGTCAGTGAAATACGCCGGCACAGTGATAACCGCCTGCGTAACGGTCTCGCCAAGGTAGCTTTCGGCCTCCTGCTTCAGCTTCTGAAGGATCATGGCCGAGATTTCCTGCGGCGTATAGTCCTTGCCCTCGATATGTACCTTTTTGGATGAGCCCATGTCGCGTTTGATCGAAGAGACCGTGCGATCCGGATTCGTAATAGCCTGACGCTTGGCAATGGTGCCGACCATGCGTTCCCCGTCCTTGAAGGCGACCACGGACGGCGTCGTGCGCGCGCCCTCGGAATTCGGAATGACCACCGGTTCGCCGCCCTCGAGAATCGCGACGCAGGAGTTTGTAGTACCCAAGTCGATGCCAATGATTTTGCCCATAATCTTTCTTCCTCCTAAAACTTATATAGTATTCGAAACTTATTCCGCAACCTTGACCATGCTGTGGCGAATGATGCGGTCGCCCACGCGATAGCCTTTTTGCAGCACGGCGAGTATTTCGCCGCTTTCCTTTCCTTCGACGGCCTCCTGCATGACCGCTTCATGCTTGTTGGGATCGAAGGGGCCGTCCGTTTCGATCTCTGTCATGCCGAGCTTTTCAAGCTTTTCATGAAGCTGCCGTATAGCCAGCTTCACACCCTCGCGCCACGACCCGGTTTCCGCGTCGTCGTTCTCGATCGCCCGGTCAAAATTATCCAGCACCGTCAACAGCTCCTTGATCGCATCGCGCTTGCCTTCCTCATAGCTATCGGCACGAATGCTGGCGTTGCGGCGGCGGTAATTATCAAAATCCGCCTGATTCCTTTGCAGAAGCGCCACCGTATCGTCACGCTCCTTGGTCAGGGTCTCTATATGCCTGCGCGCAGTTTCAAATTCTTCGGCTGTCAGCGTGTATGTCTCCTCCGAAGGATCCTGTCCACCGGTCTGCTGCTCCTCCGTCTCCGGCTGCGCTGTCTCGTCGATCTCCTCCTCAACGGGCGTTATAATCTCCTGTTCCATTGGTTCCGCTTTCTTTTTCTTAGCCAAGGTCAGTGTTTCTCCTCTTCTATGAAATTACCCAGAATCTCGCTCAGGCTCATGCGCATGAATTCGAGCACGGAAATAACCTTGCCGTAGTGCATGCGCGTCGGGCCAATAATGCCAAACGATCCCATGGGTTCTCCGCCTACACGGTAGGTTGCGGTAACCACGCTGCAGTCTTTGAGCGACTCGTTTTCATTTTCGTCGCCGATGGTGATAGAAAACTCGAGCCTGCTCGCTCTTTTGAGCATCTGGTACAGCGTGTCGCGTCCCTCTACCGCCGCCAGAAAGGACTTGGCCTTGTTCATGTCGCTGTATTCGGGATAATGCAGCATGTTCGTCGCTCCCGAAAGCTCTACGCTGACGGCGTCTGGAGAAAGCTTGCGCTCGATGACCTCTACCATGCTATTCAGAAATTCCCGTCTCTCGAACAGCTCTGCGCCGATTTCACGGCTGATGCGCTCGCCTACCTCGTCGATGCGGCAATTGACATAGCGCTTTGTCAGCATGTTCGAAAGCCGCTCAAGCTCTTCATAGCGCATATCCTCCGGAATGCGGATTACAGCGTCGCGCGCAAAGCCGTTGTCCGTGATCACAACGATCAGAGCGCGTCCCTCGCGAAGAGGCAAAAGCTGCAAATGCCGCAGCTTCGTGGCCGAAAGCATCGGCGGCAGAACCATGGCCGTATAATTGGTTACGGCGGAGAGCGCCTGAGCCGTCTGCTTCATGATGGATTCCACTTCGTCGATACGGTTGGCCATATGGCGGCGAATCACCTGGATCTCATCGCCGCTGAGCTGCGCGCGGTTGAGCATCTGATCGACGTAAAGCCGGTAAGCCTTGTCCGAAGGAATCCGGCCGGCGGAGGTATGCGGCTGTTCGAGATAGCCGAGCTCCTCAAGGTCCGCCATCTCGTTGCGAATGGTCGCGCTTGAAAGATTGAAATCTTCACGCTTGCTGATAAACCGTGAGCCGACAGGCGACGCGGACATGATATATTCGTCAATAATCGCCTTCAGTATGCGGATCTTCCTGGCGTCAAGTTCCATGAGCGCGCCTCCTTCCTTCACATCATATTCCGGCTTATCCGGATTTGTTAGCACTCCCGTTCATCGAGTGCTAACCATCACGCTAAATTTAGCACTTACCGGATATAGTGTCAAGCAAGTGCCGGTTCAAAAATGTGACATTCCCGTGAATTTGCGGCTGGGCTTACAAAAAGTACTGTAATGCGGCGTTTTGCATGTCCAGGCCCTCAGCCGTCAGCGCGAGGTGCGTCCGGCTCTCATGCAGCCAGCCGCGCGTCCGCAGGCGTTCAAGCGCCGTGGGATACGCCTCTTGAACGCCTATGCCGAAGCGGG
>CAZCAV010000042.1:0-7582 GCA_964496795.1 uncultured Oscillospiraceae bacterium | reverse complement strand
ATCACGCTAAATTTAGCACTTACCGGATATAGTGTCAAGCAAGTGCTGTATCAAAAATGTGACATTCCGGTGAATTTGGCTTTTACTACATGAAAAGCTGAAGCGCGCGGTTCTGCATGTCCAATCCTTTGTCCGACAACGCAAAACTGCTGTCGCTTTCAACCAGCCATCCGCGCTTTTGAAGCTCTTCGAAGGCGCTCGGATAAGCTTCGCGGACGCTTACGCCAAAACGCTCGCGGAACGCGGCGCGGTCGATGCCCTTCACGAGCCGAAAGCCCAGCATAACGCACTCAAACATCTCATCCGCCGGAAAGAGCCGTATGATCTCAGAAACCGGACGCTTGCCGCGATCCGTCAGGCGCAGATACTCCGGCAGCGATTCCGTGTTCGCCCAGCGCGTCCATTCGCTCAGACGCGCCACGGAATGCGCCGCCACGCCAAGCCCCAGGTATTCTCCGTTGTTCCAATAGTTGAGATTGTGGCGGCAGGCAAAGCCCTCCGTGGCAAAATTGGAAATCTCATAGCGAATAAAGCCATGTCCGTTAAGAAAGGCAATGCCCGCGTCCTGCATATCGGCCGTCAGATCCTCGTCCGGCAGGCAAATAGCGCCGCGCCGGACGCTTTCCCACAGCGGCGTGTTTTCCTCCAGTATCAGGGAATAGGCCGAAACATGCTGTATGGAAAGATCGCAAAGAATCCGCAGCGTATCCATATAGTCGCGCATGCTTTGTCCCGGCAGGCCATACATGACGTCGGCGCTGATATTCTCAAAGCCGGCGGAACGAGCCATGCGGACGGTCGCCAGAAACTGATCGCAGCTGTGAACGCGGCCAATGCTTTGAAGCAGATTGTCCGCGGCGGATTGGAAGCCGATGGAAAGGCGGTTCACCCCCAGCGAGCGATAGGCAAACAGCTTGCTCGGCTCTGCGGTTCCCGGATTGCATTCTAGCGATATCTCCGCCTCTGCGGATATGGAAAAGCATGCGCGCAGCTCGCCCAGAACGGCGGCAAGCTGATCGCCTGTCAGCAGCGACGGCGTGCCGCCGCCAAAAAAGACCGTATCAAAGGCATGCGGAATCCCGCGCTGCCGGGCGGTAAGGCGTATTTCCTTCAAAAGGGCCTCTACATAGGCCGCAGGTACTCCGTCTTCCGGAAAGGAAACGAAATCACAGTAAGCGCACTTTTTCAGGCAAAACGGTATATGGATGTACAGTCCGGCCATCAGTTGATGCGAAGCACGCTCATAAACGCCTCGCTTGGCACCTCAACGGTGCCGATCTGGCGCATGCGCTTCTTGCCTTCCTTTTGCTTTTCAAGCAGCTTTTTCTTTCTGGTGATATCGCCGCCGTAGCATTTTGCCAGCACATCCTTGCGGACGGCCTTTACCGTTTCGCGCGCGATGATCTTGCCTCCCACGGCCGCTTGGATCGGGATCTCAAACTGCTGACGCGGTATCACGTCGCGAAGACGCTCCGCAACGGCCCGCGCTTTTTGATAAGCCCTGTCCTTATGCACGATGGTTGAAAGCGCGTCGCACACGTCGCCGTTGAGCATGAAATCGAGCTTGACCAGATCGGACTTCATATACTCGCGCAGCTCGTAATCAAACGAGGCGTAACCGCGGCTGCGGGATTTGAGCTGATCGAAGAAATCATAGATGATCTCGTTGAGCGGCAGGATATAGTTCAGGCTGACGCGGCCCTCTTCAATGTAGGTCATGTCCACAAATATGCCGCGCTTGTTCTGGCACAGCTCCATGATCGGGCCAACAAAGTCGGAGGGCGTCATTACGGAAGCGCTGACCATGGGCTCCTCGATACGCTCGATCTCGGCAGCAGGCGGGAGGTTCGTCGGATTGTCGATCATCCGCTCCTCGCCGTTTGTTAAAACCACGCGGTAGACCACGCTTGGCGCGGTGGTTACAAGGTCGAGATCAAATTCGCGCTCCAGGCGCTCCTGTACGATCTCCATGTGCAGAAGGCCCAGAAATCCACAGCGGAAGCCATAGCCCAGCGCGACGGAAACCTCCTGCTCATAAGAGAGCGACGCGTCGTTGAGCTGCAGCTTTTCAAGCGCGTCCTTGAGATCATCATAATGCGCGCCATCAGCCGGATAGATGCCGCAGTAGACCATCGGGTTGGCCTGCTTGTAGCCGGGCAACGGCTCTGCAGCCGGCCGGTCGGCCGAAGTGATCGTATCGCCTACCTTGGTCTCGGCCACGCTCTTGATGGATGCCGCAATGTAGCCGACCTCACCGGCGGTCAGTTCATCGGTCGGACGCATGGCGGGCGTGAAAGCGCCCACCTCCGTTACCTCAAACTCATTGCCGGAAGCCATGGAACGAATGCGCATGCCGGCGCGGACCGTGCCGTCAAACACGCGCACATACGACAATGCGCCCTTATAATTGTCGTAGAAGCAGTCGAATATCAAGGCCTTGAGCGGCGCGTCCGCGTCGCCTGCAGGCGGCGGGACCAGCTCCACGATCTGAGAAAGCACCGCTTCGATACCGACGCCGTTTTTTGCGGAAATAAGCGGCGCATGTTCGGCAGGTATGCCGATGACGTCCTCTATTTCATGAACGACGCGCACAGGCTCCGCGCTCGGCAGGTCGATCTTGTTGATCACAGGCATGATCTCAAGGCCGTTGTCCACCGCCAGGTAAACATTGGCCAGGGTCTGCGCCTCTATGCCCTGCGTCGCGTCCACCACCAGCACCGCGCCCTCGCAGGCCGCCAGCGCCCGGCTGACTTCATAGGTAAAGTCCACATGCCCCGGCGTATCGATCAGATTGAACATATAGGTCTGGCCGTCCGTATGCGTATAATACATGCGTACGGCGCTGGCCTTGATGGTGATACCGCGTTCCCGCTCGATATCCATGGTATCAAGAAGCTGCTCCGTCATGTCCCGTTTGGAAACGGTATTGGTCAGCTCCATCATGCGGTCGGCCAAGGTGGATTTCCCGTGGTCGATATGCGCGATGATCGAAAAATTGCGTATGCGTTCCTTGGAAAAAGGCATTTGTACTCCTCCGTTATCCATGATATGATACCGTATGGCGTGTGGAATTGCAATAAATTCCGTATCCCCAACGCACAAACGACACGGAGGAGTTTTTGTATGAACAGCACGATGGACACGGTCGTCGCCAATCTGAACCGCAGACGCTTTATCGCCGCACGCTTTCAGACAAATGCAGCGCTCAGGGACGAGGTGCTGCGCCTGGCCGGCGCCGGAAGCGTCGGCATAGGCGGCTCTTCAAGCGTCAGGGAGCTGAGCCTTTACGATGCGCTTATCCGTCAGGGAAACACAGTATACTGCCACTCCTATGCGGAGGATAAAGAGCAGGCGCGCCTTGCCGCCATGAACGCGGATTGCTATCTGTGCTCCGCAAACGCCATTACGGAAAGCGGCGTCATCATCAATGTGGATGGAACCGGCAATCGCGTAGCCGCCACGCTGTTTGGGCCGCCCACCGTTATCATCATCGCGGGCGCCAACAAGCTTTCCAAGGATATTGAGAGCGGCATTGCGCGTCTGAAGCGGGAATGCTGCCCGCTCAATGCGCGGCGGTTGGGTCTGAATACGCCCTGCGCCGCTACGGGAACATGCGCGGACTGCCGTACGCCGGCGCGCATGTGCAACGCCACAACGCTGCTGGAATATCCCACGCGCCATGCAGAAAAGTTCTATGTACTGCTTTCGGACGAAAGCCTGGGTTGGTAAACCGATCAGTCCGGCTTTATATCATTATTGGCCGCATCCTCTTCCGGCTGAGCCGGCTTTTTACGATAGGTGAGCACCATGCGCTTGGAAAAATAATTCCAGATCATGACCAACACGGCTGTGATGACCTTGGCTGCCATCTTGAGCATATCCGTGTCCATGCCGAGCGCTCCCACGAGCAGCAGCATGATCAGCTCGTTGAGTCCCAGACCGATCAGGCTCGTAGCAAGGAACGCCAGCATGGCCATCTTGCTCTGCCGATTGGCGCCGGCAAACACCCAGTATGTGCAGAGCAGATAATTGACCCCAACCGATATAATGAAGGAAATGGCGTTCGCGATCAGATAATGGATGTCCAGCACGTTGGCCAGCAGATGGAATAGACCGAATTCAATCAAAAAGCCCACGCCGCCGGCTACGCAGAATTTAAAGATCTCCCACAATCGCGCGGCTGCGGTGCCGGAGATGTTGCGATCCAGCCAGAGCTGCCGGATATTCAGGCTTGCTTTTTTCTCTTCCATAACGCACCTCGTCTTTAATCAGATCAGTATAGCACATTTTTATCGGGAGAGAATAAAATCGGCGAAATTCATTGGCAAACGCCATGCGCTTTGTTATAATATGGACAAACGTGAGGGAGTAGTTGGCAAACGCCGCCAGCGGCGTTTGCTCCAAGTCAACATCCTGATTCCTGCCGGAATCTGGCTTTGGATGAAATAACCAGACTCATGTACGACAGCCGCCGTACATGAGTTTTTTCATGAGGCGGACAGAAAGGAAGTCTATTCTATGCAGCATTATCTGGAAAATTTCGATGCGGTACTGACCGCGGTCGGCAGCGGTCACAGCGGACTGGATTCCGAAGAAGCCTCCAGGCGTTTACTGTCCAACGGTCCAAACAAACTGAAGGAAGCCAGAAAAACGCCCATCTTTATCCGGTTTCTTCAGCAGATGAAGGATCCGATGATACTGATCCTGTTGGCTGCCGCCATAGTATCGGGCGTCATCGCCGTGCTTGAGCACGAAAGCTTTGCCGACGTTGTCATCATTCTTGCCGTCGTCATTATCAACGCTGTGTTAGGCGTTTATCAGGAAAGCAAGGCGGAAAAGGCCATAGAGGCGCTGCAAAAAATGTCGGCAGCCACCTGCCGTGTGCTGCGCGGCGGCCAGATTCATCGGATAAAAAGCGAGGATCTGGTCGTGGGCGACGTGGTGCTGCTGGAAGCCGGAGACGCCGTTCCCGCGGACGGCCGTATCCTTGAGAGCGCCAGCATGCAGATTGAGGAAGCGGCTCTCACCGGCGAAAGCGTACCCGTCCAAAAGCATATCGATGCGCTGTCGCTTGAGGGCGCCAAGGATGTTCCGCTTGGCGATCGCAAAAACATGGTCTACATGGGAAGCACGGTCGTCTACGGACGCGGCAAGGCCGTGGTCGTGGCCACAGGCATGGACACGGAGATGGGTAAGATCGCTGATGCGCTGGCGCTCGCGGAATCTGGCCAGACGCCCCTGCAAATCAAGCTGGCGCAGCTCAGCCGGATACTCACCTGGCTCGTGCTTGGCATATGCGTGGTCATATTTGCCGTCGGCGTGCTCAGATCGGGCAGCTTTGCCGGAAAATCGCTGCTCAACAGCTTTATGGTGGCCGTCAGTCTGGCTGTCGCCGCCATACCCGAGGGACTCGCCGCCGTGGTGACGATCGTGCTTTCCATAGGCGTAACCAATATGTCCAAGCGCAACGCCATCATCAGAAAGCTCACCGCTGTGGAGACTCTCGGCTGCGCTCAGGTCATTTGCTCCGACAAGACCGGCACCCTTACGCAGAACAAAATGACCGTCGTTGATCACTACGGCGACGACGTACCCCTGTTGGCCACCGCTATGGCGCTCTGCAGCGACGCCGAGCTTGGCGAGGACGGTCAGGCCATAGGAGAACCGACAGAATGCGCGCTGGTCAACTTTGCCGCCAAGGAGGGCCTGCCAAAGTCTGCGCTCGAAAAAGCGGAGCCGCGCGTCAACGAGGCCCCCTTCGACAGCAAGCGCAAAATGATGAGTACGCTCCACCGGCAGAACGCACAGTATATTCAGTATACCAAGGGCGCACCGGACGTACTGCTGAGCCGCTGTACAAGCTATATCAATCACGGAGAAGCGCTTCCCCTGACCGACGATGCGCGGCGCGAAATTCTGGCCGCCAACAAAAGTATGGCGGATCAGGCCTTGCGCGTGCTGTCGGCAGCCATGCGGCTCTACGCCAGCGAGCCTTCCGACATGTCCCCTGAACAGTCGGAGCGGGAATTGACCTTCATAGGCCTGGTCGGCATGATCGACCCCGTACGGCCCGAGGTATCCGACGCCATCGAGGAATGCCGCAAAGCCGGCATACGGCCCATCATGATCACCGGCGATCACCGCGACACCGCCGTGGCCATCGCCAAGCAGCTCGGCATTATCTCCGACGCCTCCGAGGCTATCACAGGCGCGGAGCTGAACGATATCAGCGACGAGGCTTTTGCGACCGATGTAACCAAGTACAGCGTCTATGCGCGCGTGCAGCCGGAGCATAAGGTCCGCATCGTCAACGCATGGAGAAAGCTGGGCTGCGTGACCGCAATGACCGGCGACGGCGTCAACGACGCGCCCAGCATCAAGAGCGCCGATATCGGCGTAGGCATGGGCATCACCGGCACGGACGTTACCAAAAACGTGGCGGATATGGTGCTGGCGGACGACAACTTTGCTTCGATCGTGGGCGCCGTTGAGGAGGGCCGCCGCATATATGACAACATACGGAAGGCCATACAGTTCCTGCTCTCAAGCAACATGAGCGAGGTACTGTCCATTTTTATCGCCACCATACTCGGCTTTGTCATACTGGAGCCCGTGCATCTGCTGTGGATCAACCTGATTACCGACTGCTTCCCCGCGCTTGCGCTTGGCACCGAAGCTGCGGAGCCCCGGCTCATGGAGCGCCGTCCGCGCAGTACCAGAGAGGGAATATTCTCTGGCGGCGTAGGCTTTGACGTAGCCTATCAGGGTCTGTTGGTCACGGCCCTCACACTGGCAGCCTACTTTATCGGGCATCGTCTGGAAGCAGGCGTCTGGGAGATCACCAACAGTCCCGACGGCATGACCATGGCTTTCCTGACCATGAGCATGGCGGAGATCTTTCACAGCTTCAACATGCGTTCACAGCGTCAGAGCGTGTTTAAGCTTGGCTCGGAAAACAAGCTGATTTGGGGCGCCGCCGGTCTTTCGCTGCTGCTCACAACGGCCGTGCTGTATATTCCCTTCCTCCGCGAGGCGTTCGGATTTGAGCATATCAGCCTGCTCGAATACGGCGTCGCCATGGCGCTTGCCGTCTGCATCATACCGCTCGTTGAGTTGGTCAAGGCAATCCAGCGCGCCTGTATGAAAAAGAAACAATAATTCTCCGTATATCAAAAGGCGTCCCGCCGGCTGTTCTGCCGGCGGGACGCCTTACTATGCAAGGATGTTTTTACTCCGCGTCCACCTTCGCCATATGCGAAACGAGGTCGAGGATCTTGTTGGAATAGCCCCACTCGTTGTCATACCAGGCGACGAGCTTGACAAAATGGTCGTTCAGGCTGATGCCGGCGCCCGCGTCGAAGATCGAGGTGCGGGGGTCGGTATAGAAGTCGGAGGAAACGACCTTATCCTCGGTGTAGCCGATGATGCCGTCCCACTCGGGAGATTCGGAGGCCTTCTTCATCACGGCCTTGATGTCGTCATAGGTGGCGGCTTTCTCAAGGCGGCAGGTCAGATCGACCACGGACACGTCCGGCGTAGGCACGCGCAGGGACATGCCGGTGAGCTTGCCGTTGAGCGAAGG
>CAZCAV010000041.1:0-19480 GCA_964496795.1 uncultured Oscillospiraceae bacterium | reverse complement strand
CCTTCGACCACTCAGCCAACTCTCCACGTTTCATTATTCAGTTTTTCCCGGCCAATATGCACGATTTCCAATCATTCACATTGGATTTCCAGCCGTGCGCCTTAGACCAGCTCAGCCATCTCTCCGTAAAGTCCGGACGCAAAATGTATCATACACGATGAACCGAGATTTTGCAAGATAAATGTTGTATAATTTCCAAAATCTCAGGCCTGTGGCTTTGAAAGCTATATGGTCAGAATCATTTTCGGCCTCAGAAGCGCCGATTCTTCATCGCTGTGTACTGCTGCAATCAGGGGGATAGCGGCATGCAGCAGCGCATTGGCAGCACAGATCTTGGCCGTATCATCCAGGCCGGAGAACGGTTCGTCAAGCAGCATCAAATCGCCTCCAAAGGCCAGTGCGCGGGCAATGGCTACGCGCCTCTTCATGCCGCCGGACAGCGCCGCCGGCCTTTCATGCAGATAGTCGCCCAATCCCAATGATTGAAGCAGCGCGGCAGCGTGCGATTTCTCTGCTACCAGCGCGACATTTTCAAGCGCCGTGTACCAATTCAGCAGTCTATCCTCCTGAAACACTATGGACGCCTTCAATCCCGCCAGTCCGTCGATCGTACCGCCGTCCGGCGCACTCAATCCGGCCATCAGCCTCAGCAGCGTCGTCTTACCCGAGCCTGATGCTCCGCGCAGCACAGTGTTGCCATCTAACGGAATATTGCAGCAAAAGCCGTCAAATACAGCATGCTCGTCAAAACGGACATGCAAATCACGAATCGTAATCATGCGGTATCCTCCGAAGCAGACGGGTAAGCAGTGCCTCCAGAAGCATGGACAAAAGGATAACAAGCAGCGTCCAGGCAAACAGATCGGTGGTTTCGATATGCAGCTTGGATATATACAGCGCATAGCCAATGGACATCTGCGGCAGCGCCAGTATCTCCGCCGCCACGCCGGCCTTCCATGCAAAGCCAAGCGCGGTCGTGCATGACGAAAGAAAATCAGGCAGTACGGAGGGCGCATATACGCTCCGGACAAGCTTCCCGCGTGAAAAGTGGAACGCCTTCGCCATCTCGATCAGAGCCGGGTCCGTCGACCGGATGCCCGCGAGCACGTTGCTCCAGACGATGGGCATCACCATCAGAAACGAAATGAATGCCGGCACCACGCCGGAAGCCAGCCATAGAAGCGTCAGCAAAATGAACGAGGTCACAGGCGTCGCCTTGACAATGCTTTTCAGCGGCGTTAACAGCGCGTCAGCCAGGCGAAAGCGGGCGCTCAGTATCGCCAGCAACAGGCCTGTCGCCACGCCCGCCGCATAGCCGCAGGCGATGCGGGCAAGCGACATGCCCGCGCGCATCAAGCTGTCCGCCTCTGTCAGCAGCTCGAAAAAGCGGCGGACCGTCGTCACAGGGCCGGGCAACAGCAACTCGCTGCCGACCAGCAGCGACGCAATTTGCCATACGGCCGCATATACCGCGACGACGGCCAGCCAAACCAACAGTTTTTTATGATGCTTACGCCCTTTATGAGACTGCATAGAAATCGTCGCCAGGCAAAGCGCCGCCTATGGACGACGGGTCAGCCGCAAATAGGGCTTCCAACATGCCCTGCATACTGGCTTTTGCCTCGTCGCCGGTCAGGCAGACGATGTTGCACATCGGTATCGCCTTTTCAGCCAGCTCCGCCGAGCCAAGTATGCCAAGCTCGGCCACGCGCTCAGCCGCATCGTCGGCGCTCAGCACCTGTGTAACGGATTCCGCATAGTCCTGAAGAAAGCTCTGGATCTGCTTCTTGTGCGCCTCATAATAGGTTCGCGTCGTGATCGTACAGCCCTGTACCAGCGGCGTGTCAGACATCTTGCTCCACTCCTCCGTCAGATCAAGCGCTACGCGCACATCAGCGTTTTTGACCAACACCGCCGAAACATTCGGTTCAGGCAGCATTGCGATCTGCGCTTCGCCGGAAGCGACCATCGTAGCCAGCGCGGCATGCTCGCCCACATATTCCACCGTCACGTCGCCGCTTAGACCGTTCTGCTCGAGAATATAGTTGAGCACATATTCGGGCGTGCTGCCCTGCCCGCTTGCATAGATCGTCTTTCCGCGAAGATCCTCGACGCTCGTGATCGAATCGCCGTTTTCCAATATATACAGTACGCCAAGCGTATTGACGTTGAGCAGCACAACATCGCCCTCAAGCTTCTTGTACAGCACGGATGCCAGATTGACCGGCACACAGGCCACGTCAGCCTCGCCGCTGATAAACTTGGCCGTCACCACATCCGGCGCGTCATAGATCTCCAGCGCATAGTTCTCGCCCTCGGGCAGATAGGTCAAGCCCACGCCTGTGGGGCCCTTCAACGCCGCCACGCTGATCGCTTCCTGTTGCTTCACGCCGCAGCCAACGGCCGCCAAAAGCGCGATCGCCGCCAAACATAAGGCCACTGTCTTTTTCATCAGGTATCTCCTTCTACCAGCTCAATATGCCGGTTGTTCCTTGTGATCATGCCACGCGCCTCAAGCGCGTCCAGCACCCGGTACAGCGACGCCCGGCTCATGCCAAGCGTCTCGGCCATGGCGCTCATACCGGACGCCTGTCCGGAACGGACGCCATGCCGAAGATATTGTAACACACGCTCCTCGCAGCCAGGCTGCACAAAGCCGTCGATACGCCCGCTCAAAAAACGAATTCGCTTTGTCAGGTAGCGCATATAGTTTTCCGCCAGATCAGAATTTTTGCGCATTTCGGCCCTGAAGGCCGCTTCTGTGATCAAGATCACCCATGTGCTTCTCTCCGCCACAATCGTGGCCACATAGCCGTCCTCGTCCGAGAACAGCGTCGCAGCGCCGAATATATCGCCCTGGCACAGCGTACTCATCAGCATGCTGGAGTTCCCCTCCCGCTTTCGCACGCTCGCCATGCCGCTTTCGATCATACCAAGCGAACGCAGATAGCCGTCTGGCGCATAGATGGTTTCCCCGCGTGCAAAATGACGTACGGAAACGCCCTCGCGCGAAAGAAACAAATCAAGCCTCTCCCTGTCCACGCCGGCAAACAGGCAACATTGCGCTATCGTATCCAAATAGGCTGTCGGTTTCCGGCTTTTGCTCATATTCCTTTCCTTTCTGTCTCATATAATACATTAATTGATCTGATTGTATACTTGTCGCGGCATTCTGTCAATGGTATAATGCAGCTATGAAAATGATTTCCTGGAATGTCAACGGTTTAAGAGCCTGCGTGCAAAAAGGCTTCCTATCCTACCTCTACGCGGAATCGCCGGATATCATAGCGCTGCAGGAAACAAAGCTGCAGCCCGAGCAGGTGGATTTTGCCATAGAAGGCTATTATGTATTCTGGAACAGCGCTGTCAAAAAGGGGTATTCCGGTACGGCGGTATTTACGAAGACCGATCCGTTGAGCGTCATCTATGGCATCGGCCTGCCGGAGCACGACGCGGAGGGCCGCGCGATCACGCTCGAATATTCGGACTTTTACTTTGTCAACGTCTACACGCCCAACGCGCAGGATGGTCTGAAGCGCCTTGTCTTTCGCGGCGTCTGGGAGGATGGCTTGCTGGACTATCTCAAAGCTCTTGATGAAAAAAAGCCCGTCGTCTATTGCGGGGACCTGAACGTGGCGCACGAGGAGATCGATCTCAGAAATCCAAAAACCAACCGCGGCAACCCGGGCTTTTCCGACGAGGAACGCGGCATGATGTCCAGGCTGTTGGACAACGGCTTCTCCGACACCTTCCGGCGGCTGTATCCCGATAGAACGGACGCCTATTCCTGGTGGAGCTTCCGCGCTGCAGCACGCGAACGAAATGTAGGCTGGCGCATTGACTATTTCATTGTTTCCGAACGTTTTCTCCCGCGGGTGCGCGACAGTCTGATTCTCTCTGACATACAGGGCAGCGATCACTGTCCCGTCTGCCTGCTGACGGAGGATTAGATGCAGATTATCCTCGCCTCGGAATCCCCGCGCAGAAAAGAGCTGCTGAGGCTCATGGGACTTTCCTATATCGCCGTACCAAGCGAAATCGAAGAGAAGCCGCCAGTACACGCATCCACGCAGGAGCTGGTGTGTTCATTGGCGCTCCAAAAGGCCCGCGCGGTGGCTGGGCGCTACCCAGACGATTGTGTGATCGGCGCGGACACGGTCGTTGAGCTGGACGGCGACGTGCTTGGGAAGCCTCATACGCCTGAAAACGCCAAGCGCTATCTGACGCGCATGCAGGGCCGGCGCCATACGGTATATACCGGCGTGGCCGTGCTCAAGGGCGGATGCGAGGACGTCCGCTTTTGTACCACTGAGGTTTGGTTCACGCCCATGAGCGAGCGGGAGATCGACTGGTATGTATCCACAGGCGAACCGCTCGACAAGGCGGGCGCCTACGGCGTGCAGGGGCCCGGCGGTATATTTGTAGATCGTATAGAGGGGAACTATTTTAACGTCATCGGTATGCCGCTGCCGCTTCTTTACCGCATGCTGCTTGACGCGGGCGCCGTCACGGACGAACGGACATGACGGATATCGTAGCGGAAAAGCTCAAACTCCTGCCCTCGTCACCGGGCGTATATATTATGAAAAACGCCCAGAATGAGGTCATATACGTTGGTAAAGCCATCGTACTTAAAAACCGTGTGCGGCAGTATTTTCAATCCTCCAAGAACCATGCGCCCAAGGTGCGCGCCATGGTCGCGCAGGTCGCGGATTTTGAGACCATTCAGGTCGCTAATGAGACCGAAGCCCTGACGCTGGAATGCAACCTGATCAAGCAATATCGGCCATATTACAATATACTTCTTAAGGACGACAAGCATTTTCCCTATGTGCGCGTGGATATGAAAAAGGATTTCCCGCGCATAGAGGTCGTGCGGCGCGTTAAAAAGGACGGCGCCAAGTATCTCGGGCCCTTCCTTTCCGGTCTGCTTCTGCGTGACAATATGCAGCTCGTGCGCGATTATTTTCCGGTGAGGCACTGCAAAAAGGACATCGCAAAGGCTATTGCGCGCCGCGAAAGGCCCTGCCTGATGTATCACATCGGCAAATGCTGCGCGCCCTGCTCCGGCCAGGTTTCACGCGAGAGCTACCATGCCATGCTTGAAGAGGTGCTCTCCTTCCTTGGCGGTCATACAGAAAGCGTGCTGCGCTCGATGGAAACGAGCATGCAGGCTGCCTCGGAGAAAATGGATTATGAACACGCGGCCGTTCTGCGCGACCGTATCCGCGCCATCAACAGCCTTACGGAAAGGCAATCGGTCATACAGACGTCGCTCAGCCGATGCGACGTACTGGCGCTTGGCCGTCTCGACGCAAGCGCCGTCGTTTACGCGCTGTTTGTGCGCGGCGGCAAGGTCGTAGGCACAGAGCGATATCGCATGAATGCCGCCGACGAGGAAAGCGACGCGGATATACTGGCAGCCTTTCTGACGCAATATTACGGAGAAGGCGCCACGCTTGTTCCGGAACTGCTGCTGTACCAGCCGGCAAGCAATATGGAGGGCATTTCTGACTGGCTGAGCACGCTCGCAGGCCGCAGGATCGCGCTGCATGTTCCGCAGCGCGGAGAAAAAAAGCGGTTGACCGATCTGGCCTACCGCAACTGTCTGGATGCGCTTGAAAAGGACGCCTCCTTGCAAAAGCGAGCCTGGGAGCGGGGCGAAGGCGCGCTCGTTCAGCTTTCCGGCATATTGGGGTTGGAGACCGTGCCCGCGCGTATCGAGTGCTTCGATAATTCGCACATTATGGGGCGTGACACCGTTTCCTCCATGATCGTTTTCCGTGACGGGCAGCCGGATAAGAGCGCCTATCGACATTTCCGCATACAAACCGCTTGTTACGGCGACGATATCGCAGCCATGCGTGAGGCGCTGACAAGGCGCTTTGAACGCGCGCTCAAAGGGGACGCCGCCTTTACCGAGATGCCCGACCTGCTGATCGTGGACGGCGGTCTTGCGCAGCTCAACGCAGCGCTTGAGGTGCTCGAGACACATTCACTGGATTTTCTGCCGGTTATCGGTCTTGCGGAATCCAACGAAACGATTTACCGGCCGCGCGAGCCGGAGCCTCTGGAGCTGCCAAAGCATTCCGCTTGTTTGCACCTGATCGAGCGCATACGCGACGAGGCCCACCGTTTCGCCATAAGCTATCACCGCTCTCTCAGGCAGAAAAACGCTCTGTTTTCCGTTCTGGACAATGTGCCGGGCGTCGGTGAAAAAAGAAAACGCGCCCTCTTCGACGCGTTTACAACATTGGATGCCATGAAAGCGGCCGGCCTGGATGATCTTCGCTCCGTTTCCGGCATTGATACAAAGACTGCCGAGGCACTGTACGCCTATTTTCGCTCAGATACGCTCTGAGGCCGCAGCGTCCATCAGACGCAACAGCTGCGATTTTACCTCGGGTATCCGTTCCAGCCCAGGCAGCACATAGGTCTCGTCGCCGGCCTTAATAAACAGCGACATCGCATTCTGCTTCTTGATAATGGCCGTTTCATTAGAATACACATCGGTAATCAAAGACGCATCCAGTGTGAACGGGGCGCCGTTTGCATAGCCCTTTGACGCAAGCGCGGGCTCCGGCAGTGAAAAGCCGGATACCGTGTGACCCTCGATGGTCAAAAACACATTTTCCATGCTGCGTGCCGTCCGGCGCACGGAATAGGTGCGTATCAGCAGCCAGACGACGCACACCGCGCTCAGAAGCAGCAGCACATCCGGCGACAGCAAACCCGACGAAGTCTCCTCGGCGGAAGCGGAGAAGTTACCGCGCACATAGTTGATGATGTTCACCGCCGCCAACAGTGCGATGCAGATAAGATTGGCCCATACGCTTACCCTCATCAGGCTTGCCACCGACTTGTCCATTCTGACCGTCAAGCTTTCTTCCATTCCGCTACCTCTTTTCCAGTATTATCAAAAGGGAGGGCCGGAGCCCTCCATTCACGGCTTGACTTATTCTTCCTCTTCGTCCTCATGCTTGGACTGCTCGATGATCTTCTGCGCCAGGTTGGCGGGCACATCCTCATAGCGGACAAACTCCATTTTAAAGGAGCCGCGCGCCTGCGTCATAGAGCGAAGGTCCGTAGCGTACTTGAACATCTCGGACAGAGGCGCTTCGGCGACGACCTCGGTGCCGCCCTCCACGGGATTCATGCCCAGCATACGGCCGCGGCGGCGGTTCAGGTCGCCGATAATATCGCCCACATACTCCTGCGGCACAAATATATCGTAGCGATAGATTGGCTCGATGAGCGCCGGAGATGCTTTAGCGCAGGCCGCCTTATAGGAAAGACGGGCGGCAGATTTGAATGCGACCTCCTTCGAATCGACCGGATGATACTTTCCGTCATACAGCGTAGCCTTGAGGCCAACCATCGGATATCCGGCCAACACGCCGTGCTGCATGGCTTCCTTGAGTCCCTTTTCGACCGCGGGTATGAACTCCTTCGGAACCACGCCGCCGACAATGGCGTTGACAAACTCATAGTCCGTCCCTTCAGGGGCAGGCTCGAAGCGCATCTGCACGACGCCGAATTGACCGCTGCCGCCGGATTGCTTCTTATGCTTGCCTTCCGCCTCGGCGGTGGCGCGAATCGTTTCACGGTATGGGATGCGCGGATCGGAGAGCTGCGCTTCAACATTGGACTTGTTCCTAAGCTTCGAGCAGACCACGTCGATGTGCATTTCTCCTAGACCCTGAATCAGCACGTCGCCGGTTTCGGCATTCTTCTCGATAAGGATCGTCGGATCCTCCTCCATGATGCGTGCCAGGCCCGAGATGACTTTGTCGTCCTCGCCTTGCTTTTTTGCGGTAACCGCCAACGAAATGCTGGGCTTCGGAAAATCTATGGGCGCAAAGCGAACGGGCGAAGAAGCATCGCAAAGCGTGTCGCCGGTTGCAGTATATTGCAGTTTCATCAATGCGCCGATATCGCCCGCGTTCAGGCGATCAATATTGATGCTCTTCTTGCCGCGCAGCATGACGGGCACGCTCGGCTTTTCGCCCTTTTCAGAATTGCTGTTGTAGGGAGCAAGATTTACATCGACAGACCCGCGATATACCTTGATAATGGAATACTTGCCAAATTGATCGGTCATGGTTTTGACGACCTGAGCGGCAAACTTGCCGTCTTGAGAAATGGCGATCTCCTCGCCTGTCTTAACGTCGGTCGCCTTGGGGGCTTTGGCCAAATCGGCCGCGGGCAGATAGTGGATGAGATTATCCATGAGCGTAAACACGCCGATGTTAGGCGCGGCAGCCGCGCAGCAAACGGGCGTGACCACGCCCTCGCGCACGCCGATAGACAGGCCCTTCAGGATATCTTCGCGGCTCAATTCGCCCTGATCAAAATATTTTTCCATCAGTTCTTCGTCGCTCTCCGCGGCAGCCTCGGTCAGCTTTTCATACAGGCTCTGCGCCTCGGAGGAAAGCGCGGCTGGAATATCGCAGTCTTTTTCACCCTTGCCGTCAAAGAGCTTGCCGGCCATATGAACAATATCCACATAGCCCTTGAACGCGCCGCCTTCGATGATCGGCAGCTGAATCGGCACTACGCTCGGGCCAAATTTTTCGTTGACAGCCGTCATGACCTTATCAAAGTTCGCATTCTCACGATCCATCTGGTTGATGACCATCATTCGCGCCTTGTGCTGCTTATCGCACATGGCCATGGCCTTTTCCGTGCCGACCACGGGGCCGGAAACCGCGCCTACAACAATCAGCGCGCTGTCCGCAAGGGTCATAGCGGCGGTAACTTCACCGTAAAAGTCAAAAAAGCCCGGCGCATCGATGATGTTGACCTTAACGCCTTTCCACTCAAAGGGCGCAAGCGCCGCGTTGATGGAAATGCCGCGTTTGATCTCCTCCGGATCAAAGTCGGTGGCGGTCGTTCCGTTTTCCACCTTGCCAAGCCTTTCAAGCAAGCCGGCGTTGAACAGCATGGCCTCTGTCAGGCTGGTTTTCCCTTCGCCGCCATGGCCGAAAACGCCGATGTTGCGAATGTCCTTTGCGGTGTAGTCTTTCATTTCGGTTCCCCCTATTTCTTATTCACAGACCAAAGTCCACATATGCCAAAGAATATTTTATCAGTTTCAGAAAGGCTTGTAAACAGGCAATTTCACGCCTTGCAGCATCCCGTGTACGCCGCCTGCTCCTCTGTCAGCGCATCGATCGATACGTCCATGTAACGCAGCTTCCTGCGCGCCACGGCAAAATCGATCTCCTCCGGCACCGGATAGAGTCCCGGCCCAAGCATGCCGCGCTGCCGGACAAGATATTCGGCAGAAAGCGCCTGTATGGCAAAGCTCATATCCATGATCTCCGCCGGATGACCGTCTCCCGCGGCAATATTGACCAGACGGCCCTCCGCCAGCACATATAGCCAGTTTCCGTTTTCAAGCCGGCAGCCAAGGATGTTCGGCTTCATCTGCCGCGTCTCCACCGCCATTTCCGAAAGGCGCTTGACGTCTATCTCTACGTCGAAATGGCCTGCATTCGCCAGCAGCACGCCGTCCTTCATCCGCAGAAAAGCCGCTTCGCCGATCACGCCGATATCGCCCGTAACGGTCACGAAGATATCGCCTAGCGCCGCGGCTTCCAGCATCGGCATAACGGAAAATCCGTCCATCACCGCCTCGATGGCCTTCACGGGATCGACCTCTGTAACGATCACCCGTGCGCCAAGGCCCTTGGCGCGCATTGCTACCCCGCGGCCACACCAGCCGTAGCCGGCGACTACGACGCATTTCCCCGCGACGATCAGATTCGTCGTGCGGTCTATGCCGTCAAACACGGATTGACCTGTTCCGTAACGGTTGTCGAACAGATGCTTGCACATGGCGTCGTTGACAGCCATCATGGGAAAGCGCAGCGTCCCTTCCCGCTGCATCGTTCTAAGCCGCAGAATGCCGGTCGTGGTTTCCTCGCAGCCTCCGATAATCCGAGGAATCGCTTCGGGACGTCTGCTATGCAGCCAGCTTACGATATCGCCTCCGTCGTCGATCACAATGTGCGGTCCGATCGCCGTCACGCGGTCGATGCAGTCCTCATACTCTTTCATCGGGCAGCCATGGCGCGCAAACACATGCAGGCCGCCATCTGCCAGCGCTGCCGCCACGTCGTCCTGCGTGGACAGCGGATTGCTTCCTGTAACATACATATCCGCGCCGCCCGCCGCCAGCACGCGACATAGGTAGGCCGTTTTAGCCTCCAGATGTATGGACAGGGCGACCTTCAATCCATCGAAGGGCCGCTCGGCACAAAAGTCATGCTCTATGCCGCGCAGAAGAGGCATGTTGCGCCGTACCCATTCGATTTTATCATTGCCCGACGGCGCCAGCGAAATATCCCGTATCAAGTTGTCCATGCGCTGTCTCCCAAATCGTGTTAAGCGGCGGCCTGCATGCTTTTTGCAAGCAACGTGAGCGCCGCCTGAAGCTGCAAATCCTCGTCGTGCGGAATCATGGAGGGCGAAAAATCCGCATAGCCCTCCGCCTGTTCCACCGGATAATCCGGTGTAATGCCCGTGCCGTGAATGCACACGTCGTTTGGCGTATAATAGGCGTCTGTGGTAAGCTTTACCCATCCCGCGCCGTTTTTAAGGCGATAATAGCTTTGCACGATGCCCTTGCCGAAGGTCTGCGTGCCAACGATCTTTGCTGCGCCGTGATCCTGCAAAGCGCCGCTGAGAAGCTCGCTGGCCGAGGCGGAATTTCCATTGACCAATACGACGAGAGGCATATCGGTCAGTCGTTCGTCACCCTCGGCATAATATACCTCCTCTGTTCCCCTGCGCGATTTGATCGTGCATACGAGCGCATCCCTGGGCAGAAGATAGTTGGCAATGCCAAGCACATCTGTCAGGCTGCCGCCCGGGTTGTTTCTCAGATCGATCACAAGTCCCGTCATGCCCTCAGCCTGCAGGCTCTGCACCGCCGTCCAGAACTCTGTTACGTCCGAACCGACAAACTGTTCAATATTCACATAGCCTGCGCCGTTATCCAGCATCTCGCTGTACACGCGCGTAACGTGCACCTCGCGGCGCGTCACGGTCACAGTCAGAAGCTCCTCACCGCGCAGCAGCACCAGCGTATCGCTGACGCCCTCTTCATCCGAAAACAGCGCCAGAAAATCGTCCATCGAAAGTCCCGCCGCAGCCGTGCCGTTGACGCTCACAATAACGTCTCCCGCCTGCGCGCCGGCCTCTGACATGGGGGTGTCCGGATAAACGGTCATAATATACCCGCCCGTTTCATCCGGCGCCAGCACGCTGATGCCTATACCCTGGTAATCGCCCGCATCGTCAGCCAGCATCTCATCGTATTCCTCCGCGGTATAATAAGCCGCATATGGATCGTCAATTCCGGAAAGCATGCCGCGTATGGCATCCTGTGCAAGACTCGTTGAGTCCCCTTCCATAAAATAATACTCATCCTCGATGATGCCGGCTGCTTCATAGACCGCCGCATAAGCGTCCTGCTGACTCCACTTAACGCGCACAAGCGTCACAATCAGTCCTGCCATCAGCAGCGCGAGCACTGCGCTGCATACGATCATGGCAATCGAGCCGCCGTCCAGTCTCCTGCCGGTCTCTTTTTTCATCGGCGCTTCCATCAGCAGCTCCTCCGCACACCAGAAATCACGCGCCGCTGCATGTCGCCAAGCGTGCACACGTCCATATGGCGTTCAGGACGGCCGCGCAGGCCGGAAAGCGCCTCGGGCACGGGCGCTCCGGTCAAAGCATGCAGGCGCTCTGCATTCTCAAAGTCGTTTCCGCCGGCGCTTTCAAAGGCGCCCAGCACATCGGTGGCAAATTTAAAGGGATTCGCCGTGGACAGAAGCACGGTATGTGTGGTATCGCCCGTTCGCGCGGCGTAACGCTCGTATGCCGTCTGCGCAACGGCCGTATGAGGATCCATCAGATAGCCATGATGCTCAAAGCCGCTCTTGATAGTGGACAGCGTATCCCGCTCATCACACCAGTCCGCAGCGTAGCGCTCCTGCAGAAGTGAGAGCGCCTCCCCTCCGATCGTGTACAGGCCGTCAGTCTGCAACGAACGCATCCGGCGACGAACGGCGTCCGGGTCTCGGCCGGAAAGCTCAAACAGCAAGCGCTCCAGATTGGATGAGATCAGTATGTCGATCGAACAGCTCATGCTTTTATAGAAGGGTCTTCTATCGTTGTAAACGCCTTTATGAAAGAAATCCGTCAGCACGTTGTTACGGTTCGATGCACAGATTAGTTTATTTACCGGCAGCCCCATGCGGCGCGCATAATCGCCCGCCAGAATATCCCCAAAGTTTCCGGTAGGCACGCAGAAATTCACAGGCTCTCCCGCGTCGATCGTACCCCTGTGCAGCAGCTCAACGTATGCGGAAAAATAATACACGATCTGCGGCAGCAGGCGGCCGAAGTTGATCGAATTCGCACTTGAAAGCCGATAGCCCAGCTTATCAAGCGCTTCCGCCGCCTCGGTGGAAGTGAATATCCGCTTGACGCCCGACTGCGCGTCGTCAAAGTTACCCTCTACCGCGCAAACGTCAACATTTTTACCCTCCTGCGTTACCATCTGAAGCCGCTGCGCTTCGGATACACCGCCATTGGGATAAAACACAAGCACGCGCGTGCCGTCTACATCCCTAAAGCCCTCCAATGCCGCTTTGCCGGTATCGCCGGAGGTGGCCACCAATATATAGACCGACCGGCTCTCGCCCAATTGATCGAGCGCATCGCGCATCAGCCGCGGCAGCATTTGGAGCGCGACGTCCTTAAAGGCCATCGTGGGACCGTGCCATAGCTCAAGCACACTCTCATGCGCCGTCAGCGGCAAAAGCGGCGTTACCTGCGGGGAATCAAAGCCTGCATAAGCGCTTTTGATCATGGATAAAAGCGATTCCCGCGGCGTTTGCGGTAAAAACGGAGACATGACCTCCACAGCCAGCGACGAATAGTCCGTTAAGGCCGCGAGCTTCGTAAGATCGATGGGCGGATAGCGCTCCGGTACATACAGTCCGCCCGATGGGCAAATACCGCGCACGATCGCCTGCGCCGCTTGGGCAGGCTCGCCGCCGCGCGTACTTAAATAACGCATAGTTTTTCGTTCCGTTTCTCAGGTGGTTTTCAGCAGCAGCTTCTCTACGAACGGCGGCATGCCCTTCGCCTTGTCGGTGATACTGAGTATCATATTGACGCCATGCTGCCTGGAGAGCGTCTCCATATCTTCAAATAAGCCCTCAAGCGTGTGGATATCATGATGCGTAAGGTTTAAAAGACCGTCGATATACACCCACTCCAGATCAAAATCCTGCGCGCAGATGCCGCAAAGAAAACCGTACAGCATTTTCGGCGAAGAAATTCCGTATGACGTTGCATTGATAAAGCGAATGGATGTTGAAAGGTCGTACATGTAGCTGTTGTCGTTGTCGATGAAAACGATGCTTCCCTTGGTTTCCTTGGCGGTTTTGTTGGCGAGCTCCAAAAGTTGCTTGGTCTTTCCCGTCCCCTTTTCTCCGAAGATGACTCCAATCAAGGCGATAGCCCTCCTTACACACTTTTATGTATTATAGCCCCTTTCCGCCGCTCCACGCAAGCTTTGCATAAACATTCCCCTGTGCTATTTCCGAAACTATGCTATAATATGGTCAGTATGATATTGGGGGAAGTATGGACCTGAATCTTCTCAACAGTGAACAGCGCGACGCCGTTACGCATGCCGATGGGCCCCTGTTGGTGCTTGCCGGCGCCGGCAGCGGAAAAACCCGGGTGCTTACGCACCGCATTGCCTATCTGATCGAATGCTGCGACGTGCGCCCGCAGCATATTCTTGCCCTGACCTTTACCAACAAGGCCGCCGGCGAAATGCGCGAGCGTGTTGAAGCGCTCCTTGGGATCCCGGCAACAGGCATGTGGGTCATGACCTTTCACGCTTTTTGCGCGCGGGTACTGCGCATGGAGATCGAACAGCTTGGCTACGCCAGAGATTTCGTTATCTATGACGATGCGGATCAGCAGTCTTTGATCAAGCGCGTTATCAGAGAAATGGGTCTCAACGATAAGGTGTTTTCTCCGCGCAGTCTTTCAGGACAATTTTCAGACGCCAAAAACCATTCGGACGATCCGCGGCGGTATCTGACCGACGCCCACTCGCCGCGCGAGGTCATCGGCGCCTTCGACCGCTATCAGGCGCAGCTTAAGCGAAGCAACGCGGTCGATTTTGACGATCTGCTGCTGCTGACGCTGCGGCTTTTCAGAGAATTTCCGGATACGCTCGAAAAATACCGGCGTCATTTTTCCTATATAATGGTAGACGAGTATCAGGATACCAATCTGATCCAGTACCACATTGTCAGCCTGCTCGCCAGGGAGCATCGTAATATCTGCGTGGTGGGCGACGACGATCAAAGCATATACGGCTGGCGCGGCGCCGATATCCGCAATATTCTCGAATTCGAGCATGATTTTCCCGGCTGTAAGGTCGTGCGTCTCGAACAGAATTACCGCTCAACCAGCGCTATACTGGAAGCCGCCAATCTGGTGATCTCGCATAACCGCTCCAGAAAGCCAAAAAAGCTATGGACTGACAGGCAAAGCGACGTCGGCATAGACGCATTTGAAGCTGTGGACGAGCGTGAGGAGGCTAACCGTATCTGCAACAGCATACTCTCCGGCGCGCGCTACGGCGAACGCTCATACAGCGATTACACCATACTGTACCGTACGCACGCGCAAAGCCGTATTCTGGAGATGTATCTCAAAAGCTACGATATCCCCTACCGTGTGTACGGCGGCACCTCCTTTTTCCAGCGAGCAGAGGTAAAGGATATTCTGGCATATCTAAGACTCATGCTCAATCCCAACGACGACGTGGCATTCCTGCGCATTATCAATGTACCGCGCCGCGGTATCGGCGACGCTTCCGTAGCAGCCCTTCAAAGCTACGCGTCCGAAGCGGGCCTCTCTCTCTTCCCCGCTGCCCTGTCCATGCAGGCGGATGCAGAAAAAGCGGCTCTGTATAAGAAATTCTCCGGCTTTTGCGGCACGCTGCGCGCCGTTTACGCCGAGCTGGGCAGCCGTCCTCTCGATCAGATAACGGAGCTGCTGCTCGGCGCCATTTGCTACGATGCGTATCTTCGCGAGGACAAAAAGGAAAACTATGAGGCCCGGGCCGAGGTGGTCAAGGAATTTATTGGTTATATCAGTGAGTTTTCGGCGGCCCTGGACGAGCATGAAACCAACGTTCTGCAGGCCTTTCTGGAGAATGTCGCTCTGTTTTCCACGGCGGACAGCGTGGACGAGGAAAGCGGCAGCGTATCGCTGATGACGCTGCACAGCGCCAAGGGACTGGAGTTTCCCGTCGTTTATCTGTGCGGACTTGAGGACGGGCTCTTCCCCTCCTCACAGTCCCTGTACGAGCCGGAAAAGCTTGAGGAGGAGCGCCGCCTTTGCTATGTCGGTATTACGCGCGCCAAGGAGGAGCTGCATCTGACCTGCGCAAGGCAGCGCATGCTCTACGGTAAGATCAGCGAGTCCCTGCCCAGCCGCTTTCTGAAGGAGCTTGAGCCCGCGCTTCCGGCAGAGTTCAAGACGGCCGAGCGCTATGCGCCGCGTCGCAGCGAGCCCCTTGTCAGTCACGCGGGAGTCCATACGCTCACTGCGCCCTCCGGCGGCAGCAAGCCGGTTCCGCACATCGAGGTGCAGCCGGCCAGACGCGATACGCCTCTGCTTGCGGCCGGTCAGCGCGTACGCCACAAGAGTTTCGGAGATGGCACCGTGGTATCCGTCGGCGGCAACGGCGGCGGCCAGATCGCCGAGATCGCCTTTGATAACGGCGAGATCAAAAAATTTGCGGCAGCCTATGCGCCCATCGAAATGATGTAGGAGAGAGCAATGACCAGGCAGGAGGAACTTACCCGATTATTAAGCCAATACGGCGACGCCTATTATGCGGAGGACGCGCCTCTGATATCCGACGCGGAATACGACGCGCTCTACGACGAGCTTTTGGCATTGGAACGAGAAAGCGGCGAAACGCTGCCCGCGTCTCCTACGCGGCGCGTCGGCAGCGCGATCGCGAAGTTTGTGCCGTATACGCACCTGGCGCGTCTGTACTCTCTCGATAAGGTGCGCACGCCCGGGGCGCTTTTTGACTGGACGCAGCGTGTGATCGCTCAAGCTGACGGCGCTGCGCCGGAATTTGCACTCGAATATAAGTTTGACGGCCTGACCGTCAATCTCAGCTATGACGGCGGAAAGCTCGTGCAGGGCGCCACCCGTGGCAACGGCGTTACCGGGGAAGGCATACTTGCGCAGCTGAAAACCATACGCTCTCTGCCGCGAACTATTCCCTTTTTGGGTCGCATGGAGGTGCAGGGCGAGTGCATCATGCGCCTGTCCGTGCTGCGCGCTTACAATGAAACAAGCGACGAACCGCTCAAAAACGCGCGCAACGCCGCCGCGGGCGCTCTGAGAAACCTCGACCCGCGAGTGACGGCCGCGCGGAAGCTCGATTGCTTCTGCTATAACATCGGTTTCATTGACGGAAAAACGCTGCATAATCAGCGTGAGATGCTGGCCTTTCTCATGGAAAACGGCTTTCCGGTCAGCAGCTATGTCCGCTACTGCCGCAGCGCGGACGAGCTGCTGCACGAGATTGAGTCTGCCGGACGCGACCGTGACGCGCTGGATTTTCTGATCGACGGCATGGTGGCCAAGGTTACGGATTTTTCTCTGCGCGAGAGACTTGGCGAAACCGAGAAGTTCCCCCGTTGGGCCATGGCTTACAAATTCCCCGCCGAGGAAACGACCGCTACCGTGGAGGAGGTCACCTGGGAGGTCGGCCGCACGGGCAAGCTCACGCCGCTGGCGCATCTCTCGCCCGTGGAGCTTGCGGGCGCGACTATACAACGCGCCACGCTCAACAATTTCGACGATATCCAAAGGAAGCGCGTAGGCATAGGCAGCCGCGTATTCATCCGCCGCAGCAACGACGTGATCCCGGAGATCCTTGGCAGCGTTCCCGGCGATCAGGCGCGCGCACCGGTTGAAAAGCCTCTGATATGCCCGCAGTGCGGCGCGCATGTCGAACAGCGCGGCGCGCATCTTTTCTGCACGAATTCACTCTCCTGCAAGGCGCAGATGACCCTTCGTCTCGCTCACTACGCTTCCCGCGACGCCATGGATATCGAATCCCTCAGCGATAAAACCGCCGCGCAGCTCATCGACGCGCTGCATATTTCCACCATACCCGAGCTCTACGAGCTGCAGCCCGCGCAGCTTATCGCTCTGGATCGTTTTGGAGAAAAAAAGGCGCAGAATCTTCTGGACGCGCTTGAAAGCAGCAAGCGCCGTCCGCTGTCCGCTTTCCTGTTCGCAATCGGTATCCCCAACGTAGGCGTCAAGACAGCGCGGGATCTGGCCCGCCGCTTTGGTACGCTCGAGGCCGTGCGTACGGCCGGCCGCGAGGCTCTTTTGGCTATACCGGATATTGGAGATATCGTTGCCGACAGCATCCTCGGCTTTTTTGCCGATCCATCCATTGAGGCGCAGGTGGATGCGCTGATCCGTCTTGGAATTTCACCGGCGGCAGCGGAGGTGCAGCAGGGCGATCTGCCGCTTTCCGGAAAAACGGTCGTAGTTACGGGCGCTCTGCCCACGCTTTCAAGACGCGATGCGGAGGCGCTGATCGAGCAAAACGGCGGCAAGGCCTCCGGAAGTGTCAGTAAAAAAACCGATTATGTGCTCGCCGGCGAAGCGGCCGGAAGCAAGCTGGACAAAGCGCGCGCGCTGAACGTTCCGATAATCGACGAAAAAGTATTTTTATTAATGATTGGAGCATAAATATGCGTCTTGGCAAGCTGGACAACGACACGCTGCAGCAGCTCGTGCTCGATAAATTCTCACACACGCGACCGGAATCGCTATGCTCTCCGGAGATCGGGCTGGATTGCGCTACGCTCGATCTGGGCGGCGACCTCGCCGTGCTCTCCTGCGATCCCATCACCTCCGCCGGCTTGGCTCAGCTTGGACGGCTTACGGTGAACGTGAGCTGCAACGACGCCGCCGCCGCAGGCGCTGAGCCTGTGGGGCTGCTCGTCACGCTGCTGGCGCCGCCGCAGGCAAGCGAGACGGAGATCGGCCGCATTGCGGACGACATTGCCGCCGCCGCCAAAAATGCCGGCGTGGACATTCTGGGCGGACATACGGAGGTGACCGACGCGGTCGCGCGCTATGTGACCTGCGCTACAATCATCGCTCGCATGCCGCGCGGTATGGAACTCTGCGGCATGCAGGAGGGCGATGAAATCGTCATGACCAAATACGCCGGACTTGAGGGCACGGCGATACTGCTCAGCGATCACGCCGACAGGCTTGCGGCGGTTCCGCCCATCCCCTTCGATCTTGATGCCGCTCTCAGTGTCGTTCCGGAAAGCCGCATCGCCGTTTTGCACGGCGCTCATGCCATGCACGACGTTACCGAGGGCGGCGTACTCGGCGCGCTCTGGGAGATGGGACGGCTGTACGGCTGCGGTCTTTATGTCGATACAGCGCGGATTCCCGTGCTGAATGCCACGCGTGAAATATGCGCCGTGCTATCGCTCGAGCCGCTGCGTCTGATCGGCAGCGGCAGCATGCTCATCGCCTGCAGGGACGCGTCGTCGCTTTGCGCCAAGCTGAAAGCGGCCGGTATACCCGCCGTCTGCATCGGCCGCGCCGTGGGCGCGGGCGTTCGGGATCAAAACGACTGCTTGATTGAGCCGCCGGAAGCGGATGAAATCTATTCCTTGTCCTGAAAGCCGCAATATGCTATACTTAATATTTGGATTGGAGGTACGCGCATGTACAGCATGACAGGTTATGGCCGCGGCAGCGCCGCCCTTGACGGCCGTGAACTGACGATAGAGCTCAAATCCGTCAACCACCGCTATCTGGACGTCGGCATGCGGCTTCCCCGGCACCTGGCCTTTTTGGAGGAGCCGATTCGCAGCGGCCTTGGCGCACGGCTTTCGCGCGGGCACATAGACGTGTTCATCAATTACCGCAACACCCGCAGCGATGCGCGCGCGGTGGAGATCAACGGACCGCTGCTGTCCGCCTATCTTCTCTCTGCGCGCAGCATCAATGGATCGCTCGGCCTTGCGGATGATCTGACGCTTTCAGCCGCGCTGCGGCTTCCGGACGTAACGGAGCTGCGCGAGGCGGACGAAAACCCCGAGGCGGTGCTTGCGCTTTTGAACGCCGCTATGACGTCGGCCCTCGATCAGCTTATCGAGATGCGCCGACTGGAGGGCGAGCGTCTCAGGACCGATTTGGCCGCGCGCATTGAAACGATAACGCGTCTGACCTCTGAGATCCGCGAGCGGGCGCCGCTCGTGGTGGAGGAATACCGGCTCAAGCTGAATGAGCGCATTGAAGCCCTTTTAGGCGGCGTAGAGGTGGACAGGGCCCGCTTGGCGACCGAGGTCGCGCTGTTTGCGGATCG
>CAZCAV010000040.1:0-19977 GCA_964496795.1 uncultured Oscillospiraceae bacterium | reverse complement strand
GCGGCAGGGCTGGTATGAAAAGGCCCGCGCCTGTATCGGCAAGGCCTATGAGATGGATCCCAACAACGCCGAATACCGCAACGCGCATACCTCGCTCAACAACGCCGGCCGCGCCTACGCTTCGGGCGGTGCGGACTCAAACATAGGCCAGTATGCCTGCTGCAGCATCTGTCCCGCGCTCATGTGCCTGGACTGCTGCAGCGGCGGCTGCTTCTGTTAGCCGCCGGAACCGGAACGGACAGCTACTAACGGATCGGGCATTACTTTCCCCTGAATATTTTGTATTTTACCATGTCCCATGGGAATATGAAGCGCGGGAAGAGTCACGCAACCGTTTGGCACAGGTATAGCTTTCGCGTAAAACGAAGCATACTATTCCCATGAGGAATGCAGTGCCGAACCATGGGACTATCTACCGCGCGGAGCGCCGCCGCCGCAGACGGCGCGTTTTTTTCGCACTGTTTCTGCTGCTTGGCGCGGGGCTGGCGTTTGCCGCAAGCTATGTGTTTGAGATGGACGCATGGCAGAAGCTGAACGTTTCCAAAATCATTGACGTAGACCGTTCGCTGATCGTCTACGACGGCAAAGGCGCGGAGATCTCAGTGCTGCATGGCAGCGAGGACCGCATATGGATCACGCTGGCCGATATGCCGCTTTATACAAAAAACGCTTTTATCGCAGCTGAGGACGCCCGTTTTTATGAGCATGAGGGCATCGACATCGTGCGCATTGCCGGAGCGGCCTGGGCGGATATCAAGGCGGGCGCCTATGTGCAGGGAGCCTCCACCATCAGCCAGCAGCTGATCAAGCTGAGCCACTTGAGCTCGGACAAGCGCATGAAGCGAAAGCTGGAGGAGGCCGTGCTGGCCTGGCAGCTTGAACGGCTGTACGACAAGGACGAGATACTGGAGATGTATCTCAATTATGTATATTTTGGCGGCGGCTACTATGGCGTGGAGGCCGCTGCGCGCGGCTATTTCGGCGTGACTGCCAAGGAGCTCAGCTGTGCGCAGAGCGCACAGCTTGCAGGCATACTGAAATCGCCCTCGCGCTATGCGCCTCATTTGAACGCGGAGGCCAGCCTGGGAAGGCGCAACGTGATACTCTCGCTGATGGAGGAATATGGCTTTATCAGCGCGGAGACTGCCGCCGAGGCGGAGGCGGAGGAGGTCGTGCTGGTTCACGACACGGCGGATAAGCGTGGATATTATGTCGATCTGGCGCTGACCGAGGCCTGCGGAATGCTGAACGTGGACATGGACGGTCTTTTGCGCGGCGGTTACCATATATATACGTTTATGGACAGCGAACTGCAGGCCGAGGCGGAAGCCATATTGGCGGACGACGCGTATTTTCCGCAGGCGGAGGACGGCAGCTATCCGCAGGCGGCGCTGGCGGTGGTGGACGTCCAAAGCGGCGGTGCGGCGGCGCTTGTGGGAGGCCGTACGAGCGACGCGGCGCTGGCCTTTAACCGCGCGGTGGATATACGTCGTCAGCCGGGCTCCGTGATCAAGCCGATCCTGGTGTATGCGCCGGCGCTGGAGGCTGGCTACACGGCTGCGACCATGCTGCTGGATGAGCAGATAGATTTTTCCGGCTATCAGCCAAGCAACGCGAACGGACGGTATGCCGGCTGGGTCACGATGCGCGAGGCGGTGACGCGCTCGCTCAACGTGCCGGCGGTCTCCGTGATGGCTTCCGTTGGCGTGGAAAACTGCAAGCGGTTTGCACAGTCTCTGGGCATTGACTTTGACGAGCAGGACACAAGCCTCACGCTGGCGCTCGGCGGGTTTACCTATGGCGTGTCGCCCTACATGATCGCGGGGGCTTACGCGGCCTTTGCGCGCGGCGGCGTGTATTGCGCGCCGGCTGTCGTTGGCCGCATCACGGACGCGGAGGGCGCGGTGATCTATGAATACGCTCCCGAGCGGCTTCGCGTCATGAAAGAGGCCAACGCCTATGTGCTCACAAGCATGCTGCAAAGCGTGATCACAAGCGGTACCGGAAAAAGACTGTCCGAGCTGAAAATTCCGCTCGCGGGCAAAACCGGCACCACGGGCGACGGCGAGGGCAACCGCGACGCCTGGATGGCGGTCTACAACCCCAGCTACGCCGCCGCCGTATGGCTGGGCTACGACGATGCGTCGGAGGGACGGAGCCTGCCGAAGGACGCCACCGGCGGCAGCTATCCGGCGGAGATCCTCGGGGCGCTGCTTGGCTATATGTATAAGGATGGCGGCGCGCCCAGTTTTATTATGCCGGAGGGCGTGCGCAGCTACCGCATCGACGGCTTTACGTTATCCGAACAGCATATCACCGTACTGGCCAACGCTCTGACGCCGGAGGGCTCCTATTACGAGGAGGTGTTCGTGTCCGGTACGGAGCCGGATGAATTGACGAGCTACTGGCAGATACCCGAGGCGCCGGAGCGCATTGAGGCGAGCGCGGGCGAAATGAGCGCTCTGATCTATTTTGAGATGCCGAACCGTTATATGCTGTACCGGCTGTATCGCGAAAACAGCGAGGGAAAATCCGTACTGATCGGCGAGTTTCCGGGCGAAAGCGGCAGTCTGGCCTTTACGGACAGCACCGTTCCGGAGGCGGGCGATTATGCCTACTATGTGATCCCCGTGCATCCGCAGCTCTGCATCGACGGCCAGCCTTTGACGGGCGAGGCCTCCATACGCGCGAACGTGACGATCCAAAAACCATGAACATAAGGTAACATTTCGTTTTTCGGTTGACGCTTGACCTTTGCAGCTTATATAATGTATATAATCTATCAAACAAATTATATGAGGTGTTTGTTAAGCATGAACTACAAAAGCATAGCCGATCAGCTCGGGCCGCGCGTCGGCGCGACGCAGGAGTGGGTGTTTCAGGTGCTTCGCCAGGGAATTATCAACGGCGATATTCCGGCCGGCATGCAGCTTAAGCAGGACGAGATATCCACGGCGCTGAACGTAAGTCACATTCCCGTCCGCGAGGCTCTCAGAAGGCTTGAGTCGCAGGGACTGGTGACGATTCATGCCAATCGCGGCGCGCAGGTCACCAGGCTTTCGCGCGAAACGCTTCTGGATATGATGGAGGTGCGCGCAACGCTGTCCGCCATGCTCCTTAAAACGAGCGCTCCGCTTTTGACGGAGGGAGATTATGCGGAGCTGGACGATATCATTGTGCATCAGGAGCAGGAGGCCGATCCCTTTAAAAACGAGGCGCTTAACATTCGCTTCCATGAGGTGCTGGGCTCCCGCGCCACAAATTCGGTGGCGGATCTGCTGCTGGAGATCGTTCATGCCAACATCGACCGCTATTTGCGCAAGAGCTTTTACAGCGCGCAGACCACCCGCGAAGTATCCCTACGGGGTCACAGGGAGATCGTTGCGTGCTGCCGCGCGGGCCAATATGAACGCGCCTGCGAGCTGCTCAAGGAACACATTCTGGACGCAAAAGTGTTTATTCCGGATGAAATACGGTAAAATTCAGTAATTTTTGAATTCCCTGTGCAGACTAAGACTGTGCAGGGAATTTTTGTTTGCCTGATCGCCGCGGGCTGGGCGCTGCTGCTGCTGTCTCTTTTCATGAGCGCCGTGCGGCTGAGTATACGCTTAAAAGCGGGCGCCCGGGGCGGGGCGGGACGCGTGAGCGTCGAATGGCTGATATTCCGGTATACGCTGCCTTTACGCATCAATCTGCTGCGGCAGCCGTATATGACGGTGGAGCTCGTCCTAAAAAACGGCGAAACAAAGCTGATATCGCGCATGCTGGAAAAGGAGCTTGAGCGTGAAGCGCCGGCGCTGCCGCCGCCGGATGCGCTCTCGATTCGGGTCAGCGTCGGCCTTAAGAACGAGCCGGCGCTGTCGGCGCTTTTGAGCGGCGCGTTGTGCGAGTGCTCGAGACAGGCGCTTGCCGCCGCGCTGCCCGCGGGCTGGCCGGAGAGAATGCGCCTGCGGGCGGAGCCTCTGCCCTGCGCCGACGTACTTTTTCTGAGAGCGGAGGGAATGATTATGCTTACGCCGGCGCAGATTATAGCTATGGGAATTCAAATGAGAAAAAGGGGCGCGTGAATATGCCGCATCCATTGGAACAGATACTTCAAAAGGCGATCGGGGAGCTTAAGGAAATGGTCGGCGCCGATACCATCATCGGCAGTCCGGTATCGGCGGGCGACAACACGACCATACTGCCCGTGTCGCGCGTGTCTCTGGGGTTTGTATCGGGCGGAGGGGAATACGGGACCAAAAGCTTCGATGCGCAGGGAAGCTATTTTCTGGACGGCTCGCGGCCGTATCCCTTTACAGGCGCTGTTACGGCTGGCGTGTCCGCGGTGCCGGTGGCATTTTTGACCATTCAAAACGGCGAGGTGCGTTTGCTGCCCGCAACGCAGGACGAGCCGCTTTCCCGCGTCCTCTCGGCCCTTCCGGAGCTGATGCGCGAGCTGACGGACATGATCTGCGATCTCAAGGGCAAAAAAGCATGAGACGGCGCTGTCTGACAGGGCTGACGGCGCTGCTTTTTCTGTTGCTGCCGGCCGCGGCGCTGGCCGACGATCCGGCGCCGGAGGTGAACGCCGCGGGTGCGGCGCTGTTTCTTGCGGACGGCGCGAGGATGCTGGCCGGCGTGAACGAGCATGAACGCCTACCGATGGCGAGCACCACAAAGATCATGACGGCGTTGATCGCTCTGGAGCGCTGCTCGCTCGACGAGCTGGTAGAAACGCCCGATGAGGCCGTGGGTACGGAGGGCTCGAGCATCTACCTGCTGCGCAGAGAGCGGCTGTCGATGCGCGATCTGCTTTACGGCCTTATGCTGCGCTCCGGCAACGACGCCGCGGTGACGATCGCCGTACACATCGCAGGCTCGGTGGCGGCCTTTGCGGAGCTGATGAACGAAAAAGCGCGCGCTCTTGGCTGTGAGGATACGAATTTTGTAACGCCGAACGGCCTGCATGACGAAAACCATTATACCAGCGCTTTCGACCTTGGCCTCATTGCCTGCGCCGCTATGCAGAACGAGGACTTTCGCCGGATTGTTTCTACAAGCTATTATCAGACGGAAACGGGCGATCAGCTCCGCACCTTCCAGAATAAGAACAAAACGCTGTGGCAGTATGAAGGCGGCAACGGCGTGAAAACAGGCTTTACCAAAACTGCGGGCCGCTGCCTTGTGTTTGCCGCGGAACGCGACGGCGTGCAGCTTGTGGGCGTGGTTCTCAACTGCCCGAACATGTGGGAGGATGCCTTTAAGCTGCTGGATACGGGCTTTGAGCTGACCGAAAGAAAGCTGCTGGTATCGGCCGAGCTGCCGCTCTCCAGCCTGCCGGTATCAAAAAGCGATATAAAAGCATTGGCGGTTTACCCAAAAGAGGATATACTGTGTACGGTAAAACGCGATGGCAGCGAGGATCTGAGCTGGGAGCTGGAGCTGCCGGAAAGCCTGACGGCGCCCGTTCAGGCGGGAGACACGGTCGGCACGTTGCGGCTCAGGATCGACGGCCGGCTCCTTTGCGAGACGCCGCTGATTGTGGCGGACGGAGCGGCGCTGCTGGAGCCGCGCGATTATCTCAAGGCGGTGATCGAAGCGTTTACAGCTTAGGGGGGTATATGAGACTGCAGAAATATCTGGCGGACGCGGGCGTGGCCTCGCGCCGCGCATCGGAAGCGCTGATTGCCGAAGGCCGCGTTACGGTCAACGGAAAAACGGCGCTTCTTGGCGCTTCTGTAAACGAGAGAGATCTGGTGCTGCTGGACGGAAAACCGGTCGGCGGCGCTGAAACGCGCGTCGTGCTGATGCTGCATAAGCCTCGCGGCGTGGTATCGACGGCCAACGATCCACAGGGCCGCCGCACGGTGAACGATCTGGTATCGGAGGTGCCCGGACGGCTGTACAATGTCGGACGGCTTGATATCAATTCCGAGGGACTTCTGCTCATGACCAACGACGGCGCGCTGGCCTACCGGCTCACGCATCCCAAGTTTGAGGTGGAGAAGACCTATTATGCCGTTTGCGACGGCAGACTGACGGCCGAAGAGATCGCACGCCTGAAGGCCGGCGTGATGCTGGAGGACGGCATGAGCGCGCCCGCGCGCATAGAGCATGTTCGCGATACCGCCCGCGGCAGCAGTTCGTTTCTGATAACGATCCATGAGGGGCGAAACCGGCAGATCCGCCGCATGCTGGAAGCGGTCGGGCACCGTACCCTGCGGCTTAAGCGCGAGCGCTTCGGGCCGCTCTCGCTTGGCGAGCTGCCCTCCGGCGCGTATCGCAGGCTCACGAAGGAGGAGCTGGGACGTCTGGATGCTGCATTGAATCTTGAAAAACGAAAGGAATGAACCGATCGATATGCAGCGAATCCTGCAAAATTATTTTTTTGCAGCAGGAAAAATGAAGATCGTGTCGAATTGATGAATAAGGGATAGGATGGGAAACCATGTTTTATCCCATATGTATGTCAGTGGAGGTGTTGTACAATGGAGGGCATGCCAATCTGGGTGAGCACAATGCTGCTTGGCCTTGGCACGGTATTTGTCGGGCTTATCTGCCTGATTTTCATCACAAAGCTCATGAGCGCGCTGTGTCGATGTTTCCAGAAGAAAGCGGCGACGCCCGCTGTTGCAGCGGCAGCCGGACAGAGCGGAATTGCCGATCGCGGCGCTTTTTGCGCGGCGATGGCCTCCTGTATTGCCAGCACGATGGGCGCCGAGGTGGAAGGACTGCGCATTGTGTCGATAAAGAAAACCAATGAACCGGATGGAGGAAGATAAATACTATGCGTCATTTTCTGGTGAATGTTAACGGGACGAACTATGAAGTAGCGGTTGAAGAGATCGACGGTAAAAGCGCGCCCGCGGCTCAGCCCGCGCCGACGCCCGCCGCGGCTCAGCCGGCGGCTGCCCCGGCGGCTTCTGCAGCGCCTGCGGGCGGCGCACAGGTGACCTCGCCCATGCCGGGCACCATACTGTCCGTACTGGTCAAGGTCGGCGACGTAGTGAAGGCCGGCCAGCCGGTCGTGGTCCTTGAAGCCATGAAGATGGAGAACGATATACCTGCGCCCGTGGACGGCAAGGTGACGAGCGTCGCTGCGGTCAAGGGCGCAAGCGTGGAGACCGGAAGCCTGCTTTGCACGATCGCTTGAGGAAACGTCTATGCTGGATTTCCTGAAAACCACGGGTTTTTACCAAATAACGGAAAACCCGCTCAACCTGATTATGATTGCGATCGCCTGCGTGCTGATGTATCTTGCAATCGTGAAAAAGTTTGAGCCGCTGCTGCTGCTGACGATCTCGTTTGGCATGCTGCTGACCAATCTGCCGGGCGCGGGTCTCTTCCATGAGGAGATATTTGCGGGCGGCCATGTGGACTGGGCCGTGCTGGGCGATCCGAAGCAGGCCGGCCTGATCGACTACCTGTATCTCGGCGTCAAGCTGGGCATCTATCCCTGCCTGATATTCATGGGCGTGGGTGCGATGACGGACTTCGGGCCTCTGATCGCCAATCCCAAGAGCCTGATCTATGGCGCGGCGGCACAGCTCGGCATATTTGTGGCCTTTGCCCTGGCGCTCGTACTGGGCTTTTCGCCCGCACAGGCAGCGTCCATCGGCATCATTGGCGGAGCGGACGGGCCGACGGCCATACTGGTGACCACGAAGCTGGCTCCCGAGCTGCTGGGGCCTATCGCCGTGGCGGCCTACTCCTATATGGCGCTGGTGCCGGTCATTCAGCCGCCGATCATGAAAGCGCTGACGACCAAAAAGGAGCGCCGGATCAAAATGGAGCAGCTGCGCGCCGTCAGTAAGACCGAGAAGATACTCTTCCCGATCGTTGCCACCGCGTTCGTATCCTTCCTGCTGCCCTCTGCGGCGCCGCTGATCGGCTCCCTGATGCTGGGCAACCTGTTCAGAGAATGCGGCGTTACCGAACGGCTCAGCAAGACTGTGCAGAACGAATTGATCAACATCGTAACGATATTCCTCGGCGTGTCCGTGGGCGCGACCGCTACGGCGGCGACCTTCCTCCAGTGGCGTACGCTGGGCATTGTCGTTCTGGGCGTTCTGGCCTTTGGCTTTGGTACCGCAGGCGGCGTGCTGCTGGTAAAGTTCACCAACCTGTTTACCAAGAAGAAGATCAATCCGCTGATCGGTTCGGCTGGCGTGTCCGCCGTGCCCATGGCCGCGCGTGTTTCCCAGACGGTGGGCCAGAAGGAGGACCCGACCAACTTCCTGCTCATGCACGCCATGGGCCCGAACGTGGCGGGCGTCATCGGCTCCGCCATCGCGGCAGGCGTATTTCTGTCGCTGTTTTGAGAGGTGATTTGATTTGACAAAGCTGTATATTACCGATACGATACTGCGCGATGCGCATCAGTCTCAGGCGGCGACGCGCATGCGCCTTGAGGATATGCTTCCGGCCTGCGAGATCCTTGATTCCATCGGCTACTGGTCGCTGGAGGTTTGGGGCGGCGCGACCTTCGATTCCTGTCTGCGCTTTTTGAACGAGGATCCCTGGGAGCGGCTGCGCAAGCTGCGAAAGGCTCTGCCGAATACCAAGCTTCAGATGCTCTTCCGCGGCCAGAATATCCTTGGCTATAAGCATTATGCCGACGACGTTGTGGAGCAGTTCTGCAAAAAAGCCATCGAGAACGGTATCGACGTGATCCGGATTTTCGATGCGCTGAACGATCCGCGCAACCTTGAGGCGGCCATCCGCTACACCAAAAAATACGGCGGCGTCTGCGAGCCGGCCATCAGCTATACGATCTCTCCCGTGCATAACGAGGATTATTTCGTCAAGCTGGCCAAGGAGCTTGTGCAGATGGGGGCGGACACGATCTGCATTAAGGACATGGCGAATCTGCTCCTGCCTTACGCCGCCTATTCTCTTGTGAAGCGGCTCAAGAAGGAGGTGGACGTTCCGATCCATCTGCATACGCACAATACGACCGGTACCGGCGACATGACCTATCTCATGGCCGCACAGGCCGGCGTGGACATTGTGGACTGCGCGCTCTCGCCCTTTGGCAACGGGACCTCGCAGCCGGCGACCGAGCCTTTGGTGGCGACGCTGAAAGGCACGGACCGCGACACAGGACTCGATCTTGGCAAGCTTTCAGAGGCGGCCAAGCTTCTGCGGCCAGTGGCGGAGAAAATGCTTGCAGACGGCACGATTTCTCCCAAATCCCTGAAGGTGGATACCAATACGCTTCTGTATCAGGTGCCCGGCGGCATGCTCTCGAACCTGATCTCCCAGCTCAAGCAGGCCAATGCCGAGGACAAGTATTACGACGTGCTTGCGGAGATCCCGCGCGTGCGCGCAGACTTTGGCTATCCGCCGCTCGTGACGCCGACAAGCCAGATCGTAGGCACGCAGGCGGTTCTGAACGTGCTTTCCGGCGAGCGCTACAAGAGCTTTACCAAGGAATCCAAGGCGCTGCTGCGCGGAGAGTACGGGCGCTTGCCCGGGCAGGTCAACGAAGAGGTGCGCAGGAAAGCTATCGGCGACGATCAGGTGATTACCTGCCGTCCGGCCGATCTGCTCAAGCCCGAGCTTGAAAACTACCGCGAGGAGATCAGGGATCACATCCGTCAGGAGGAGGACGTATTGAGCTACGCATTGTTCCCGCAGGTGGCCATGAAGTTCTTTGAGACGCGCGAGGCAGCGGAAAGGGCGTCCCGCGAGCCGACGGATGAAATACGCAAACTTTATGTGGAGGACATGGGCGTCTGATGCGCAATATACCTAACCTGCTTTCGATGCTGCGCATATTGCTGGTGGGCGTATTTGTATGGCTGTTTTGCGAGGGCAGGTATCTACCTGCCCTGTCCGTTTTTATCTTTGCGTTTTTTACCGACGTGCTGGACGGCTCGCTTGCGCGGCGCTACGGCTGGGTGAGCAGCTTTGGCAAGCTGATCGATCCTCTGGCGGACAAGCTGATGACCGTGGCGGCGCTCGTCTGCATATGGCTCGGCAAGCAGCGTCCCGTATATCTGATACTGTTTATTGCCGTGGCCGTAAAGGAATTCCTTATGCTGCTTGGCGGCCTGTTCATGGTACGCCGCCGCGTCGTAGCCTTCGCGGCCTGGCCGGGAAAGCTGGCTACCGGCCTGTTCGCCGTAGGCGTAATGCTTTCGCTTATATCCTTTGAGGCGGTCGAGGTTGAGCCATGGAACCTGGTGATACTTTTTGCGGCGGCGCTGCTGTCCTGGTTTTCGTTGGTGTATTATGCCGTAAGTCAGCTTCCCGCCGCGTTTCGACGCGATAAATAGGACTTGCAATGGCTTGGCCTGCGTGCTATAATCAATGCGTTGGATTGTTGAGCGTGGCACGGAGAGTGGGTGAATTCCCGCTCTTTCTTTTTGAAAAGCGGAGGAGGCTTTGTGAAAACAACGGAGCGTGTGGAACTGCTGGTACGGGACACGGTGGAATCGCTGGGCTTTGAGCTTTGCGACGTGGAGTATCAGAAGGAATACGGAAACTGGGTGCTGACTATCTATATCGATCGCAGCGGCGGCGTTACCATAGACGAATGCGAGCAGGTCAGCCGCGCCGTGGAGCCGATACTGGACGAGGCAGACCCGATCGAAGCGCAGTATTATTTATCTGTTTCCTCGCTGGGGCTGGATCGCCCGCTCAAAAAGGACAGAGATTTTGAGCGTGCGCTGAATACGGAGCTTTCCGTACG
Organism: uncultured Oscillospiraceae bacterium; assembly: GCA_964496795.1. GTDB lineage: Bacteria > Bacillota > Clostridia > Christensenellales > CAG-138 > CAZCAV01. The sequence goes on along the minus strand of CAZCAV010000040.1, from coordinate 9,299 downwards.
CCTGTATGCGCCAGTGAACGACAGGAAAGAATTTACCGGCGCGCTCAAGTCCTATGACGCGGACAGCTTTACCCTGATTACGGAAGCGGGCGAAATGCGCTTTGTCCGCAAGGATGCGGCCCTAGTGAAGCCGGTTATACACTTTTAGCAAAGAAGGAACGAGAGGAAGAGACGATGAACGCAGCGTTTATTGAAGCATTGAACGCCCTGGAAAAGGAGCGCGGCATCAGCAAGGATGTGCTGATTTCAGCCATTGAGGCCGCCCTGATATCCGCTTACAAGCGTAACTACGGGAATACGGCCAACGTCCATGCAGAGGTGGATTCCGATACGGGCGATATCCAGATATTTGCCTCCAAAGCGGTCGTCGAAACCGTGGAAAATCCCAATAACGAGATCTCGCTTGCGGAGGCCAAAAAGGTCAATCCGCTTTACGAGGTCGGAGACGTGCTCGAGGAGGAGGTCAAGGCCAACGACTTTGGACGCATTGCGGCGCAGACGGCCAAGCAGGTCGTCGTGCAGCGCATTCGCGAGGCCGAGCGCGGCGTCATCTATGAGGAATATGTGGAAAAGGAGAACGAGGTTCTCACCGCCATCGTGCAGCGCGTGGAAAAGGGCAACGTATATGTCGAGCTTGGCCGCACGGACGGTCTTTTAACGCAGAATGAGATGATCCCGGGCGAAAGCTACGAGAACACAGATCGCATCAAGGTCTATGTGCTTGAGGTACGCAAGGATAACAAGGGCCCGCAGGTTCTGGTCTCGCGTACGCATCCGGGTCTGGTCAAACGCCTGTTCGAGCTTGAGGTTCCGGAAATTCAAAGCGGCGTCGTGCAGATCAAATCCATTGCACGCGAGGCGGGCTTCCGCACCAAGGTAGCCGTGCATTCGACCGATATGCAGGTGGACGCGGTCGGCGCCTGCGTGGGCCAGCGCGGCGCGCGTGTGGAGCGTATCGTCGGCGAACTGCACAATGAGAAGATCGATATTATCGAGTGGGATTCCGATTCCGCCGTCTATATTGCCAAGGCGCTGAGCCCCGCGAAGGTGCTCATGGTCTATATCAACGAGGACGAGCGCGCGGCCAAGGTCATCGTGCCGGACAACCAGCTTTCTCTGGCCATAGGCAAGGAGGGCCAGAACGCCCGCCTGGCGGCCAAGCTGACCGGTTGGAAAATCGATATCAAGAATCAGTCGCAGGCCGAGGAGGCTATGGAGAGCGTGTTTGACGATGGCGGCATGCCGGAGAGCGAGGCCTGAGCTTTGCCAAAGAAGCTTCCAATGCGCATGTGTGTCGCCTGCCGCGAAATGCGCCCCAAAAAAGAGCTGCTGCGCATTGTGCGTACGCCCGAGGGCGAAGTTCTGGCCGATGAAAGCGGCCGCATGAACGGGCGCGGCGCATATCTGTGCCGCAGCGCAGACTGTCTGGAACGCGCGGTCAAGACGCGTGCGCTCGATCGGGCGCTTGAGGCCAAGGTGGAGCTCGAAACGGTGGAGATGCTCAGAAAGGCGTTTGCCGGTGGAGAAGAGCGATAGACTGCATAACGCCGTAGGCCTGGCCATGAAGGCGGGAAAGTGTGTTTCGGGCGATTTTGCTACGGAAAGAGCTCTGCGCGCGGGCAGGCTGAAGCTTGTGCTGCTGGATGCGGGAGCAAGCCAAAGCACCAGCGAGCGTTATGAACGCCTCTGCCGGAGCAGCGATACGCCGCTTATGCGGATCGACTCGCTCGGAGAGGCCATTGGGAAGCCGTCGCGAATGATCGCGGCGATTACGGATGCAAACATGACCAAGCTGATTCTCGGCGCTCAGTTGCCGCAGGATATGAACGGGGGTAAGTCTTAATGGCTAAAACGAATCTGATGGAAACGGCCAGAAGCCTGAACGGGAGTGTGGACACGCTGATCGAGCGGCTTGGACGTTCGCAGACGGCGGTTGCGGATCTTCTGACGGCCGTAAAGCTTTCGGAAAGCGCGCTTCTTGAAAAAGAAGAGATCGAACGTCGCGCACGCCAGGAACGCGAGCGTCAGGAGCGCTTGCGCGAGGTGCTTTCCTCCGATAAGGATTTGGCCGTGCATGTCGGCGGCGACAGTGAAACGGAGGAAACGGCCGCAGAGCCGGCGGCTGCGGAAGCGCCGGCAACGGAAGTGCCCGCGCCCGTTCCGGAAAAAACGGTCGATGAAACGCCGATGCCAGCTGAAAAGCCGGCCGAGAAGCCGGCGGCTGCGGTGTTCGTTCCCGACACGCCCGCGCCGCGCCCGGAGAAACGGACCAGCGGCTATGAGGCGCGCCCCATCAACCAGCAGACGCAGCAGCGGCCGAGGGGGCCGCAGCAGGGCGGCTATCAGGCGCGGCCGGCAGGCCAGCAGCAGAACGGCTATCAGGCGCGGCCCACGGGCCAGCAGCAGGGCGGCTATCAGGCGCGGCCCACGGGCCAGCAGCAGGGCGGCTATCAGGCGCGGCCCATGGGCCAGCAGAACGGCTATCAGGCGCGGCCCGCAGGCGGTCAGCAGCAGAGCGGCTTTACGCCGCGCACGGGCGCCAAGCCCGCCGTAGGCGTGCAGACGACCGCCAGCGCCGCGGGCAGCAAGGAGCGGGTCAGCAATTATGATCCCAACCGCAGCGCCTATGTGCGTAAAAACGACAACGATAAAAAATCTAAAAATAAAAAGGCGATCGCGCGTGAAAGCGGTCCGACGGCGAAGAGCTGGGACGAGGATTCCCCGACCGGCAACCGCAGGCCCAAGCGCGGCGGTAAGGCGCCCGTACGGCGTCCGGAGCCCGTCGTCATAGAAAAGGCGGTGATTACCACGGAAATGATTACGGTCAAGGAGCTCTCCGAGAAGATCGGTAAGCCTGCCGCAGAGATCATTAAAAAGCTGTTCCTGCTGGGCACCATGGCCACCATCAATCAGGAGGTCGATTTTGATACCTGCGAGCTGATCGCCTCGGATTACGGCATCGCGCTGGAGCAGAAACTGACAAAGACCTTTGAAGACGTGCTCAGCGACAGCGCCGACGATACCGACGCGCCCGAGACGCTTTCCGAGCGTCCGCCGGTCGTGACGATCATGGGACACGTCGATCACGGCAAGACCTCGCTGCTGGACGCCATCCGAAACAGCCGTGTGACCGAGGGCGAGGCCGGCGGCATCACGCAGCATATCGGCGCGTATACCGTAAGCTGCAGCGGCCGTACGATCACGTTCATCGATACGCCGGGCCATGAGGCCTTTACGTCCATGCGCGCCCGCGGCGCACAGGTGACGGATATCGTTATTCTGGTCGTCGCGGCGGACGACGGCATCATGCCGCAGACCGTGGAGGCTATCAACCATGCAAAGGCCGCCGGAGTTCCGATCATCGTAGCGGTCAATAAAATGGATAAGCCCGAAGCCGACCCCGAGCGCGTCAAACAGCAGCTCACCGAGTACGAACTCGTCAGCGAGGAATGGGGCGGCGATACGATCATTGTGCCCGTATCGGCCAAGACGCAGATGGGCCTTGACAGTCTGCTCGAAATGGTGCTTCTGCAGGCGGACGTGCTCGAGCTCAAGGCCAATCCGAACCGTTTGGCCAAGGGTACGATCATCGAGGCCAAGCTCGATAAGGGCCGCGGCCCGATCGCGACTGTGCTTGTGCAAAACGGCACGCTCCATAAGGGCGACCCGATCGTTGCCGGAACGACCTATGGCCGCGTGCGCGCCATGACGGACGACCGCGGCCGCACGGTGGATACGGCCGGCCCCTCCACGCCGGTCGAGGTTCTCGGATTTTCGGAGGTGCCCGCCGCGGGCGATGCGCTCAACGTGGCCGAGATCGACAAGCTTTCGCGCCAGGTCGCCGAGGAACGCCGCGACAAGCTCAAGGCCGCGCAGCTAAAAAATCTCTCCAAGGTCACGCTCGACGATCTGTTCAATCAGATGGCCGAGGGTGAGCTCAAGGATCTCAATATCATCGTCAAGGCGGACGTGCAGGGCAGCGTCGAGGCCGTCAAGCAGGCGCTCGAAAAGCTCAGCAACGAGGAGGTTCGCGTCAATTGCATCCATGGCGGAGTCGGCGCTATCACGGGCAGCGACATCATGTTCGCATCCGCGTCGAACGCCATCGTCATCGGCTTCAACGTGCGTCCGGATTCGACCGCGCGCGCCGCGAGCGAGAAGGAAAACGTCGACGTGCGCACCTACCGCGTCATCTACAATGCCATCGAGGACGTGGAGAACGCCATGAAGGGCCTGTTCAAGCCTGTGTTCAAGGAGACCGAGCTCGGCCGCGTGACCGTTCGCGAGACCTTCCGGGTTTCGGGCGTAGGCACCATCGCAGGCGCTTATGTCAACGAGGGTAAGATCACCCGCAACGCGCAGGTGCGCGTGGTGCGCGACGGTATCGTGCTGCACGAGGGCAGGATCGCTTCCCTCAAACGCTTCAAGGACGACGCCAAGGAGGTGCTTACGGGCTTTGAATGCGGCGTAGGCATCGAAGGCTTCAACGACATTCTTGTGGGCGACGTGATCGAGGCGTTCGTCGTAGAGGAAGTCAAACGATAGAAAGGAACGACCCGCTATGTCTGCTATCCGGTCGGATCGCATGAACGAGGAGGTTAAAAAGGTCCTCAGCGAGATCATTCGTGAAATGAAGGATCCCCGCATATTGCCGGTGACCTCTCTGACCGACGTGCATGTGACGCAGGATCTGAAATACGCCAAGGCCAGAGTATCCGTGTACGACGAGGACGAGACGGCGCGCGCCGCCTGCGTCAGCGCCCTAAACCATGCCGCGGGCTTTATGTCCCGCGAGCTGGGTAACCGCATGCGCATCCGCTGCCTGCCGCAGCTGTCGTTCGTACTGGACGATTCGATTGCGTACAGCGTCCATATCGGTCAGATACTCAACGATTTGAACAAGGGAGAGGAATCGTAAGCGTCATGCTCAACGCGGCGGCGCGCTTTTTCAGCGCTCACAGCGACATCCTGTTCATTGCCCACGTTTCGCCGGACGGCGATACGCTGGGCAGTTGTCTGGCGCTGTATCAGATGGCGCTGGCCATGAACAAGAGCGCTCAGATCGTCTGTGAAGAGCCTGTGCCCCGGATCTATCGCTTTTTACCATATGCTGAACGGGTGACGCTGCCGGAAAGCGCACGGACGGCCAGGGCGGTCATGTGCGTGGATTGCGCGGATCTAAAGCGCGCCGGCGATTCAGAGTTTCTGTTCCACGCTGCGGAAGCGACCTTTAATATCGACCATCACGGCACCAACGACCGCTATGCGCAGGGCAATTTTGTACAGGCTGCCGCAGCCACCGGCGAGTTGGTATACGAGCTGCTGCACCGCTTAAAACTGACGCTTACGCGCGACGTCGCCTCCTGCCTGTTTGCCGCCATATCGACGGACACCGGCAATTTTTCGTATTCCAATACCAGCGCCGATACCTTCCGTATAGTGGCCGAGCTCATGGAGGCCGGCATAGATCTGCCGGCGCTCAATCGCAGCCTGTTTCGCACCATCCCTTACCGCAAGGTGCGCCTGACGGGACTGGCGATCACGAAAATCGAACTGTTTTGCGGCGGGCGCTTCGGTATGGCCGCCATCACGCAGGAAGACCTTCGCTCCTGCGGCGCGTCGGGTGAGGACGCCGAGGGCATTATCGACTGGATCCGCGATATTGATTCTGTGGAGCTGGCCGTGCTGCTGCGAGAGTCTGCGGACGGGCGCATCCGTGTGAGCATGCGCGGTAAGGCCTCTGTCAGTGTGGGCGATATTGCCGTGGCCTTTGGCGGCGGCGGCCACAGATTCGCGGCCGGCTGCACCTTCGATCTGCCGATGCAGGAGGCGATGGCGCAGATCCGCCGGACGGTGGAAGCCGCGCTCGAGGACGGTTCGGTCTGATGGACGGCGTCGTAAACGTTCTTAAGCCGCCGGGCATGAGCTCGTCCAATGCGGTATACGATGTGCGGCGTATATTTTCAGAAAAGCGCGCAGGCCACTTGGGCACGCTTGACCCGGGCGCCGCGGGCGTTCTGCCGGTTTGTATGGGACGCGCTACGAGATTGTTTGATTATCTGGTGGACAAGGATAAAACCTACGTTTTTGAGATGACCTTCGGCGTGGAAACGGATACGCTCGACGCCTACGGAAAGCCCGTATCGTTTTCCGGCGTGCGTCCCGGCTGCGCGGCGCTTGCGGCGGTATTGCCTGAGTTTGTCGGAAAGCAGCGGCAGATCGCGCCGGTGTATTCCGCGCTGAAGCTCGACGGGCGCAAGATGTGCGATATGGCACGCGCGGGTGTGGACGTTTTGCCGAAAACACGGGAAATCGCAATTCATGAGCTGACGATGCTGGATTGGCTTCCCCCTGAGCACTGCCTGCTGCGCGTGCGCTGCTCGCGGGGCACCTATGTGCGCTCACTCTGCCGCGACATTGCCCGCCGCCTCGGATCGGCCGCGTACATTTCCATGCTGCTGCGCACAGAGGCAGGCCCTTTTTCTGTTCAGAATTCATACACCGTGTCCGAGCTCGAGACGCTCAGACAGGAGGGCGGGCTGCTTGAGGCCTTGACCGACTGCGAAAAGGCGCTTGAACACCTGCCCGCGGTGAAACTTCCCGCGCATCGCCGCACGGCGGCCATGAATGCGCTGGAAACTGCCGTAATAGGCAGACCGGATGGCGACGTGCGGCTGTATGCCGGCGGTTTTTTGGGCATAGGACGCGTGAATAACGGCAGTGTGAAGCTGACCGTGCACCTGTATTAGGAGATTTTTTATGAGTGAACGGAGGTCTGCCGTCGTGGCGCTCGGCATGTTCGACGGCATGCACGCGGGACATCGGGAGCTGATTAAGCGCTGCGTGAAAATGGCGGAGCAGAAAGCCGCCGCGGCTGCCGTTTACAGCTTTTCCAACCATCCTCAGACGGTGTTGACGGGCGAGAGCCCGAAGAGCCTTATGAATACGGACGAGAGGCGCCGCGTCATGGAGAGCCTGGGGATACAGGATGTGCGGCTGGATGAGTTTACGCGTGAGCTTGCGGATCTGCCGCCGCGGGGTTTTATTGAGAAGCTCAACGCCGTGTGGCGGCTGCGCGCGGTCGTCGCGGGCTATAATTACAGCTTCGGCAGGCACGGCGCGGGCACGCCGGAAACGCTGCGGGAGCTAGGAAAGGAATACGGCTTTGCCGTGGAGATCGTTGAGCCGGTGATGTATGACGGAGAGCCCGTTTCCAGCACGCGCATCAGAGGCTGCGTGGAGCGCGGCGACATGCAGGCGGCATTTGCCATGCTCTCAGCGCCCTATACGCTCTCCGGAACGGTGATCCAGAATCGACAGTTTGGCCGTACGATAGATTTTCCCACGGCGAATATAGGCGTGGAACCGGATCGCACACTGCCGCGCGAGGGCGTCTATGGTACGGAGGCGACCGTCGAGGGGCGGCGCTTCAACGCGGTCACCAACGTGGGCAGCAATCCTACGGTTGGCGGGACGGGCATCTCAATAGAGACGCATCTGATCGGGTTTTCCGGCGATCTGTACGGAAAGCGGCTTTCCGTGGCCTTTTTGAAGCGTCTGCGCGGAGAGGTGCGTTTTGCTTCGATCGATGCGCTCAAAGCACAGATCGCGAGGGACGTGGAAGCCGCGAAGCAGGATAATATATGAGAAAAACAGTTTACAAGCCGGATTTACCGTGGTATAGTATCAAAGTATTTCTGGTCCGCTCACAAGGTTTTGCGACACTCCAACGCTCTACTTTGTCTGCGGGGAGATGAATAAAAAGGAGAAAGAATCATGACAAAGCAGGAAATTATCGAAAAGTATGCCATTCACGAGGGCGATACCGGTTCTCCCGAAGTGCAGATCGCGCTTTTGACCGAGCGGATCAACCACCTCAACGAGCACCTGAAGCTTCACAAAAAGGACCATCATTCCCGCCGCGGGCTTTTGAAGATGGTCGGTCAGCGCAGAGGCCTTTTGAACTATCTCAAGGAGAAGGACATTGAGCGCTATCGCGCGATACTGGCAAGCTTGAACCTCAGAAAGTAACATGGCATGGCGGGGTTATTCCCGCCATTCTTTTTCGGTTTGGGCTGCGTTCGCGCGCCATGAATTTGGTTATAATAAAATGAAGATAAATAACAAGAAAGAGGAAGAACACATGCAAAAAACATTCCAGATGGAGATAGGCGGTCGAACATTGACCGTCGAAACCGGCAAATATGCCGAGCAGGCGGGCGGCAGCGCGCTGCTGCGCTGCGGCGATACGGCTGTGCTGGCCTGCGCCACCGTCAGCAAATCCGCCCGCGAGGGCGTCGATTTTCTGCCGCTGTCGGTGGAATTTGAGGAAAAGATGTATGCCGCAGGCAAAATTCCCGGCGGCTTTATCAAGCGCGAGGGCCGTCCCTCCGAACGAGCGATATTGACCTCGCGTTTGATCGACAGACCGATCCGCCCCCTGTTTCCGAAGGGCTTTCACAACGACATTCAGGTCGTGGCGACCGTGCTGTCCGTCGATCCGGACGTGCAGCCTGATGTGATCGGAATGATCGGCTCCTCGATCGCGCTGTCCATCAGCGACGCGCCCTTCGCGGGCCCGACGGGTTCGGTCAGCGTGGGCATGATCGACGGAGAGTACATACTGAATCCTGACGCGGCGCAGCGTGAGATCAGCCGCATGGCGCTCACCGTGTCCGGAACAAAGGACGCCGTCATGATGGTCGAAGCGGGCGCCAAAGAGGTCAGCGAGCAGGAAATGCTTGGGGCCATACTGTTTGCACACGAGGAGATCAAGAAGATCGTGTCCTTTATTTCCGGTATTGCAGAGGAGATCGGCAAGCCGAAGATGGAGGTCGTGCTCGATACGCCCGATGAAACGCTGGCAGAAAAGGTACGCGCCTTTGCGACAGACAAGGTCGAGTGGGCGCTGGATACCTTTGACCGCAAGGAGCGCGAGACGCGCAGCGAGCAGGTCAAGCAGGAGACCGTAGCGGCCTTTGCAGAGGAATATCCGGAATCGGCAAAGGGAATCGGCGACGTGCTGTACACGATCACCAAAGAGACCGTTCGCGATAAGATCATCAACCGCAAGATCCGCCCCGACGGCCGAAAAATGGACGAGATCCGCCCCATCTGGAGCGAGGTCGGCATACTGTCGCGGCCGCATGGCAGCGCTGTGTTTACGCGTGGCCAGACGCAGGTCATGACCATGCTGACCCTCGGCACCATATCCGAGGCGCAGGTCATCGACGGTATTGGTCAGGAAACCGAAAAACGCTACATGCACCAGTACAACATGCCCCCGTACAGCGTCGGAG
>CAZCAV010000039.1:0-20719 GCA_964496795.1 uncultured Oscillospiraceae bacterium | reverse complement strand
TGGTCAGCGTGGGCGCGACCATCAATATCATGCTTGCCGCCGTACGCGCCGAGGGACAGACCATACTTTCGAACGTCGCCAAGGAGCCGCATGTGGTGGACGTTGCAAATTTTTTGAATATGATGGGCGCCTCCGTCAAGGGCGCCGGCACGGACACCATCCGTATACAGGGCCGCGACAAGCTGCACGGCTGCGGCTATTCCATCATACCCGACCAGATCGAGGCCGGTACCTTCATGGTCGCGGCCGCCGCCACCCGCGGCGACGTCACCATCAAGAATATCATTCCCACGCATATGGAAGCGGTCGCCGCCAAGCTCATGGAAAGCGGCGCGCGCGTGATCGACGGCGACGACGGACGCGATTTCTTTATCCGCGTGATCATGGACGAGCGGCCCCGCGCCTGCAACATCAAGACCCTGCCCTATCCGGGTTTCCCCACCGATCTGCAGCAGCCCATGATGGCCTATCTCTGCGCCGCCAACGGCGTTTCAACCATCAATGAAAACATATTTGAAAGCCGGTTCAGCCATGTACGGGAGCTCAGGCGCATGGGCGCCTCCATCAGCGTCAGGGATCGCATCGCGCGCATACGCGGCATCGGCGGGCTGCATGGCGCGGAGATTTACGCCAGCGACCTCAGGGCCGGCGCCTCCCTGATCGTCGCGGGCCTTGCGGCCACGGGGATCACCAGCGTGCGAAACATTCATTATATTGACCGCGGTTATGAATATATCGATAAAAAATTTCAGGCGCTCGGCGCCGAGATCGAGCGCAGATCCAAATAATGCGGCGCGGGAAAAAAACGGTCGAAACCGAATACGAACGCTGGCGGGCAACGCTGTCTGATACGGACGGACAGGCGCTGGCCGCTTATTTTGACGAGCTCGACGCGCATATTTTGCTGCCGGCTTATGAGAAAAAACGTGTGCGCGCGGATTTCGAGCAGGCGCTTGCCTATTACGCCGCCGCGGGAGTTCCTCTTGGGGAGGCGCTGGACAGGCTTGCCGTTTCCAGACTCGGCGGCTTTTACGCGCGTCCGCCTATCCTCTGGTATCCGCTTGACGACGCGGGAAAGATCTATCCGCTTTCACTCAGGCATGGCCAGATGTCGGTGTTCCGGCTCTCCGCCAATCTTTCAGAGCCCGTTGTGCCGGCGCTGCTCGAGATGGCGCTCACCTTCACCATCAAACGCTTTCCGAGCTTTGCCACAACGGTCAAAAAGGGCTTTTTCTGGCACTATCTGGATACGGCCAAGCGCCGCTACGCTGTGGAGCCGGAGTCGGAGACGCCCTGCCGGCCGCTGGCCATAGCGCGCAGCGGCTCCCAATCCTTTCGCGTACTATACTATGAGAATCGCCTCAGCGTGGAATATTTCCATGTCCTGACCGACGGCACGGGCGGCATGATATTTTTAAAGACGCTGCTTGCGGAGTACCTTCGGCTGACCGGCGTCGGAGCGTCCGGCGGCGAAGGCATGCTGAGCGTCGATGATCCGCCCGAGGCCGCCGAAACGGCCAACGAGTTTCTGCGCGCGCAAAGGGCGCAAAAGGGCGCGGGCTTTATCGACAGGCCGGCCGTGCAGCTCAGCGGGCGGCTGTCCAGGCAAAAGCCCTGCCGGGTACTGCACTTCGACATGGACGCCGCGCGGCTGAAGGAGGCCGCCGGCCGGTATCATGCGACGGTGACGGTCTATCTGTTGGCGCTGCTGTTCCTTGCGGGAAAAAGCGCCACCGACGAGCTTTCCGGCGAGCAGAGCATACAGGTGCCCGTCAACATGCGGCGCTTCTATCCCTCGAAAACGCTCAGAAACTTCTCCCTGTACTGCGGCATCCGGCTGCCGCTTCCGGCGATCGCCGGCCGCTTGGCCATCATGGAGGAAATTGCGCGCCAGCTTGCCGAAAAGGCCTCGCGCGAGGCCATGAGCGGCATGATGGCCGCCACGGAGCGTATGGTGGGCCTGCTGCGCTATGTGCCGCTTGCCCTCAAGGCGCCCGCGGCACGGCTGGTATACGGCTTTCTCGGGGATCGGATATTTACCAATACGCTGTCCAATCTGGGTGTGGTGACGCTTCCTGAAAGCTTTGGCGGGCATGTAAGGAGCATGGATTTTGTGCTCGGGACGGCGCTGACGAACCGCGCAAGCTGCGCGCTTGTGACCTGCTGCGGCGTCGCCACGCTGAGCATATCCAAAACGACCGCCGACCCTTCGTTCGAGGAGGCGCTGTACGCGCTCCTGGCCGAGGACGGCGTCGCCGCCGCGCTGAGGGGGACCGCTCTGTATGAAAATTGACGTCGTCTATCCGCCGCGCGGCAAACGGCGCCCGCAGCGACGCGACCTGATCGCCGCGGCGCGCTGGCCCTTTCTGTTCGCGGCCTATATCTGTCCCATCGTCAATCTGTTTACCGGCGGAAAAGCCTGGAGCCTGATCGTGCTGTGGTCGCTGCTTCTCGTTTGGAAGCTGCTGCTTTCGCCCGATCTGGTGGAATACAACCGCATCAGCCAGGTCATCAAGCTGATCGTATACAGCGTCGTGCTTTTGTGTCTGATCGACCGGCTGCTCTCGCCCGGCTGGGCCATCGAGGTGGTGCCCATCGTTTGCTTTGCGGGGCTTACGGCTTCCGGCGTTCTGTTTTTCACCGATCTTGAACGGCAAAAGCAGAATATGCTGCCGCTGCTGCTGCTTTCCGGCCTATGCCTGGCGGGCGCGGTCGCGGGGCTGATCTTCTGGCATGAGGAGAGCCGCTGGGCGTTTGCGGTGATGGGCGCCTTTGCCTTCGCTCTGCTCGCGGCCTGCTTTGCCGTACTGGGCCCCGATATGCTGCGCGAGCTGAAAAAGCGTTTCCACACGCAGTAATACCGTCCGCAATCGCCGTCTTTTTTAACAAAACGAGAACAAATGCCGCGGGACGTTGACGCTCCGCTGCGGCAATGATATGGTCTCTTTTATGGAAAAAACTTTTATTTTCGACATGGACGGCCTGCTGATCGACTCGGAGCGCCTGTTGCTCGAGTGTATGCTCAGCGCCGCGCCCGCAGACTGCGACCGCGAGCGGCTGAAAAGCGCGCTGCTCGAAACGCTGGGCGTGACGGATGCGGAGATGCGGCGCATACTGCGCGAGCGCATGGACGGGAGCTTTTCCTTTGAAGCATGCGAAAAGCGCGCCGTAGAGCTCTATTTTTCCCGTATCGAAACGGAAGGCGTTCCGGTGCGAACGGGCGCGCGCGCGCTGCTGACATACTTAGCGGAGCGCGGCTGCCGCATCGGTCTGGCGTCCTCAAGTTCCAGGGCCCTTGTGGAAAAGGAGCTCGGCATGGCGGGACTGCTCCCCTTCTTTCACACGATCTCGACAGGCGATATGGTAAAGCTCGGCAAGCCCGCGCCGGATATCTATCTGCTCGCCTGCCGCCAGCTCGGCGTTGCGCCCGAAACGGCCTATGCCGTGGAGGACGCGCCCAAGGGCATAGAGGCTGCGGCCGCCGCAGGACTCATGCCGCTGATGGTCCCCGATCTTGCGCCTGCAACGGAGGAGCTCAGCAGGCGCTGCACGGGCGTATTTGATACGCTTCTGGACGTATTACAATGGGTGAAAGCATGCGAATCCAAAGAATCAGATTGAATAAAAAACGGTTCATGCCGCTGCTGCTGCTCGGCGACGAGCAGGAAACGCTGATACGCGGCTATCTGAAGAAGGCCGATCTGTACGCGCTCTACGATCCCGATCTCAAAACCGTCTGCGCTGTCACCGTGGACGGCGAGGTCTGCGAGATCAGAAACATCGCCACGCACCTGCGCGCGCAGGGCTGCGGGTATGGCAAAAAGATGATCGATTACCTCTGCCGCCGCTATGCCGACCGCTGCACCACCATGCTTGCGGGAACCGGCGAAAGTCCGCTGACGCTGCCGTTTTATGAGCGCTGCGGCTTTTCCGTCGCCTACCGTGAAAAGGAGCATTACCTCAAGCATTACGACCGCCCGATCTTTGAAGGCGGCGTGCAATTGGTCGACAAGGTATTCCTGACGCGGCAGCTCTGACCCGTTCAGGGCGAGGGCGTGGCCGCCGGCGTGGCGGTCGGCTCCAGCGTGGGCGTAACGCCTCCCTGGAACTGCGCGCGCATGCCGTATATCCGCTGCATATCCACATAAGCCCAGTTTCCCTTGCGCCACACATGATCCATGGCCTGACGGTCGCGGGAAACGTTGATGAACGTGTTGGGAAACGCCGCCTTAAGCTCTGCGAGCTGCTCGTCGGTCAGGGCGGAAGCGGTCATCCAAAGGCGCTCCAGCTCCGTAAGCGACAGCAGCGTGTCCAGATCCGTGAAGGGATTGTTGGAACAGTTCAGGCACTTGATCTTTTTGCAGTTCAAAAGCGGCGTGATATCCGAAACAAAGCAATCGAAAAACTCCAGATATTCCAGCTCCGTCTGGCTGGCCAGCGCGGAGATGTCGCTTACGCCCGTCATGGCGATGATCAGATACTTAAGTTTGGGAAGCTTGGCGATGAAGGAGATATCCGTTACGTTTTTGCAATGGCCGATATCCAGCGCGATCAGATCGGTACAGTATACGAGGTTCTGAAAGGCGCTGTTGCCGTACGCGTGTCCGTCGACGCCGGTGCGGTAGCCGCCGCCGTCGGGAAAATAGGTGATCACGCCCATGGAGAAGCCCTTGAGATCCGTTCGGATGCGGTATCCCGCCACATCGACCATCCAGATCACCTTCACCTCCGGCAGCGCTTCACGAATGCGCATCATCTCCTCGTTGGAGGGGCCGCATTCGCACATGTCGAGACTGCCAAGCCCCGGCAGCAGACGCAGCTTTTCTATCAGCGCGTCCACGTCCGTCACCGTATGCTCCCTCAGGTCAAGCTCGACGTCCGCGCTGTCCGCCGTAACGCCGTCAAGCACCCCGACCGTCCAAAGAAAGCTGAGCTCCGGAAAATCCGTCACCAGCGCCAGCTTGTCCCCGTCGTCCAGCGGCACGTTGTACAGGCTGACCTGCTCGGCCGCGGGCAGGCGGGAAAGCGCTTCGCTGAGCGCCGCATACGTTACCGCCGTATCGTCGAGATCAAGAGACGTTTCTTCATTGCCCAGCGTAACGCCCCCGATCTCCACCGTCCACAGAAAGCGAACGTCCGTATAGCGTGCGGCGGCGGCCAGGAGCGCGTCGTAGTCCGTGCAGCCGCGGGCGTCCACCTCTTTGAGCCCGCCAAAACAGGCGAGCGTCTCCACGTCGTCCATATCGAAGCGTTCCACGCTGAGAACGCTTTTCCGGCTGTCCACACGCTCTCCCGCGATCGGCACGCTCCAGCGGATGTCGCAGTCCGGCAGCGCTTCAGCGAGCGCCAGATAATCCGATACGGAGATCTCGTTGTCCCTCAGGTCCAGCGAGGAAAGCCAGGTGTATTCCTTCAAATATGATATGTCCGTCAGGCCCTGTCCGGACAGATCGAGCTTCTCCGGCGCGGGCGTAGGCTCTGCAAACAGTCCCGCGCCGCTGCAGGCGGCGGTCAGAGCTGCCGTCAGGAGAATGCAGGCGCAGGCGATCCACTTTTTCATTCCGCTTCAAAGGCCTCCAAATCCCAGTCCCAGTATTCCGGATCTCCCACCTCAGTCTCCTTCTGATCCTGAAGCACCAGCTTGAACAGATCGCGCTGCATGTGCAGATAGGCGGGATTCTTTGTGCGCCAGCCGCCGATGGTCGAATGGCCGCCCGCCCACATGACGCTGCGTACGATGGTATTGGGCAGCGCCGCCTTGATGGCGGCGATATCGTCCTTGGTGAGCACCTGAGGTCTCAGTATCCACAGGCGCTTGAGCTGCGTCATCTGTACAATATCGTCGATAGTCTCCACGAAGGTCGTGCTGCAATTGAGATACTTGAGCTTTTTGCAGTTGAGCAGCGGCGAAAGATCGGATATCCAGTTTTGATAGCACTCAAGAAACTCCAGTTCCGTCATGCCGGAGAGCGGCTCGAGACTCGTCAGGCTCATCATGCCGAGGATGAGGTAGCGGATCTTGGTCAGGCCCGCGATGCAGCTCACGTCCGTAATGTGCTTGGCGTGGCCCATGTCGAGCGCGATCAGATCGGTGCAATAGCGAAGCGTCAGTATCTGATCGTTGTAGACAGCGTACGCTTTTCCGCTCGCGCCCGTGTAGCGTCCGCCGTCAAACACGCCCTGATTGCCCATGCTGAAGGCGATGATGTCCGTGCGGATCTCCCATTTGCCCACCATCACGAGCCACACGAATTTCTTCTCGGGGTAGGCGGCAAGAAGCCTGTCCATCTCGAGATTGGTCTCATCGCAGGGCTCGTAGCAGGCGCACAGGTCGAGCTTGACAAGCTGCGGAAGATAGGCGAGGTTCTCTATAAGCGTTCCCACATCCGGCGCGTCGCAGCCTTCAACGACCAGCTCCGTTGTCTCGCTGTCCACCGTCAGACCCGGCAGCAGCTCCACCTCCCACAAAAAGACCAGCTCGGGATAGGCGGCCAATAACGTCGCCCTGTCGGCGCCGCTGAGCGTGCATCCCCGCAGGTTAACGCGCTCGAGCACCGGAAAGTATCCGAGCGCCTCTATCAGCGTATCCACATCCGGCGCGGCAGTTTTGCTCAGATCGATCTCCGTAATACCGGCGTCAAAATGTTCGCCAAAGAGCTCCACATCGGCATAGAAATCCACGTCCGGCCGTGCGGCGATCAGGGAAGCGATCGCCGATGCGTCGAGATCGGCGCCGCGCAGGTCGACCGTCTTAAGCATCGGCAGGCCCTCGACTGCGGCGCTCAGCGCCTCAAGCTCCACGGCTTCGCCCGACAGATCGAGCGTTTCAGCGTCGTTTAAAAGGCTCTGCCCGCCGATGCTCACCGTCCAGCGGAACGCGCAGTCCGTATAGGCGTCGGCCGCCCGGGAAAGCGCCGCGTAATCCGTGCTGCCGGACGCGTCCACGCTCAAAAGAGCCGGAAAATAAGCGAGCAGCGGCACGTCGGCCTCCGAGAAAGCGGGAAGCGTCAGCTCGGCGCTGCCGGAGTCCGCGCGCGTGCCGGCGATCGGCACGCTCCAAAGTATTTCGCAGTCCGGCAGGGCCGCGCGAAGCGTCTCAAAATCCTCGGCTGAGATCTCGTTGTCCCTGAGGTCCAGCGCGGTCAGCGCGCCCAACTCCAGTATCGGTGAAACATCCGTCACGCCTGCGCCGCGCAGATCCAGCGAGGTCGTCTCAAGCGGCACCCGCTGAGCGCCGACGCGCACCGTGCGCGCGCAGCCGCCCGCCTGAAGCAGCAAAAGCACCAGGCACAGCGCCAGCGCCAATGCCGGCAAAGCGCCCAGCTTTGATATGGGGACGTTCGTCCGGTTTTGCATAGACCCAAGCCTCCACAGGAAGTTATTTTAACAGTTTACCATAAACGGCAGGCCCGGTAAATCATTTCAGGCGCTGACGCAGATAGCGGCGGAGCTGCTCGAGCGTTTCTGCCGCGCCCTGAAGGGAGGGGGCCATGCCCTGCGCAAGCGTGCCGCGGCCGCCGCCTTTCCCCCCCGTAGCTGCGTTGACTGCCTGGATCAGCTCGCCCGCATCGGGCGAAAAGCCTTCGGAGCAGGCCACGACGTAGCCAAGCTTTCCTCCGACGTCGGAGAAAAGCACGCAGAGCGTATCGTCGCCCAGCGCATCCTTTGCAAGCGGCTTGAGTCTGGACGCGTCCACATCCGGAAGCATGCTGAGTATCAGCCGCCGGCCGCCCACCTTCTCCGCCGCGTTTTTCAGCTCGGAGACCATATATCCATTCAGCGCGGCGCCAAGCTGCTTTTCGCCGTGACGGGCCCTGGCATAGTCCGAAAACAGCTTGTCCACCGCGGCGGCGGTCTGCGGGCGCGCGCAGGAAAAGCGGCGCGCAACCGTATCGAGCTCGCCGTGCTCGGCGCTCGCATGAATCAGGGCGCGTCTGCCGCAGACGAAGAACACGCGCGTGCCGCCCTTATAGGCCATGGCGTCGGTGATCAGGATCGAACCGATCTCGCCCGTGCGGCGGCAGTGCGGCGCGCAGCAGGTGCACATATCGGCCTGCTCGACCGTTACAATGCGTATGGGCGCCGTAAGCCCGCCGGCCTGCTTGCGAAGCGGCAGAGCGCGCACGTCCTCCTCGCTTTCGTACAGCCTTGCGCTGATCTCAAGATCGCGCCAGATGAATTCGTTGGCCAGCTCCTGCGCCGCCTTCAGCGCCTCCTCAGCGAGCGGCTTGTCGAAATCTATCGTGGTATACTCCGTTTCCGCCAGATGGAAGCCGACGTTGTTCGCGCCAAAGAGCTTATAGAACGCGAAGGATAAAAGATGCTCGCCGCTGTGCTGCTGCATAAAGTCGAAGCGGCGCGGCCAGTCGATCTCGAGCTCCACGCTTTCGCCGATCGCCAGCGGCCCGTCCAACCGGTGCGCCACGTCTCCTCCCTCCTCCTGTACATGCAGCACTCTGCGTCCTCCGGCGGTGCCAAGATCGCAGGGCTGCCCGCCCGCCTCCGGAAAGAACACCGTGCGGTCAAAGCGTGTCAGACAGCCGTCCCCGTCGGGCGCACAGGCCAGCACCCTGGCCGTGCAATGCGTCAAATGGCTGTCGGTTTCGTATAGCTTGCGGGTCATTCAGGCCACCCCCCATTGTTTGAAAAAGAATATGAACAGGAAAATGGTTACGAGCGAGAGCACGCTTGTGAGCGCGACCGCTCCGCCGGCGAGCTGTTCGTCGCCGCCCATGGTGCAGGACATGGGATAGACGCTCATGGCGCAGGGCGCGCCGAAGATCACCATCCCGACCAGCAGCCCGACGCCGCGCATGCCAAGAAGATAGAAGGCCGAGAGCGTGCAGACGGGAATGACGATGAGCTTGAACAGGCAGACTATCGAAAGCGCCAGACGGTTTTTGGAAAGGGACGCGAAGGACAGCGCGCCGCCGAGCGCGACAAAGCCGAGCGGGGCGCAGGCGCCGGAAAGGCCGGCGAGCGGCTTGGCGATAAAAGCGGGCAGACCGAGGCCGAGAATCGCCAGAAGCGCGCCGAGAACACAGCCGATAATGATGGGGTTTGTCACGACCTTGACGAGCATGCGGCCGATGCTGGGCTTGCCGCCGCGGTAATATTCCATGACGACGACGGCCAGCAGATTATAGATCGGGATCGTGATGGCCACGCAAACGACCATAAGGCCCATATTGGCCGCGCCAAGCAGCGTTTCCGCCACGGCAAGGCCAAATACGCCGTCGTTGGAACGGAATATGGCGTGTGTCATCACGCCGCAGCGGGAGGGCTCATGGCAGAAGCGCGGCACGATCAAAAAGGTCAGCGAAAAGACCACGAGCACGGCCGCCGCCATATACAGCGCGGTCGGATTGGCGAGCACCTCGGAAAAATCCAGCTCGCGCAGATTGTCCAGGCACAGCGCCGGCACGCAGACATAGAATACGAGCTGGCTCAGCTTTGTAAAGAAATCTTCGCCAAGCAGACCGCTGCGGCGCAGCAGCCAACCGACGAGCATGTAGATCGTCAGCGGCGCGACGACGTTGAAGGAAAGCAGCAGATTATCCATATGCGTTTCCGTCTGTCACAACAAAATGATCCATTCGCTTATTATAGCACAACCTTCATGGAATGCCATTTACTGTTTCCTTTTTGGACGGAAAATGGTAAACTGTATGTGGAAAAAGGAGCATGGCCTATGTCTTACGTTCTGGACGATACTGCGCTGTACTATTTTAATGAGGGGATCTCCACCGCCGCGTATCAGGCGCTCGGCTGCCATGCGGCCACGGGCGAATACGGCGAAGCCGTATTCCGCTTTGCGGTCTGGGCGCCGAACGCGCTGGCCGTTTCGGTGGTCGGCAGCTTCAACGAGTGGAACGTTTTTGCCGATCCCATGAAGCCTGTGGGAACGACCGGCGTTTGGCTGGCGGTGATAGGCGTCGCGCATGCGGGCGATCTGTACAAATATGCCATAGAAACGCAAAGCCATGAGCGGATACTCAAGGCCGACCCCTTCGCCTTCCACGCCGAGGCCACGGGCACGGCCTCGGTGGTGGGCGAGCTGCCGTCCCATCGCTGGACGGACGAGAGCTATCTGGCAAGCCATCAAAGCCGCGTCGACCGGCCCATGAACATTTACGAGGTGCATTTGGGCTCATGGAAGGACAACCTGAGCTACCGCGAGCTGGCGCACGAGCTGGTGGACTACGCGGCGGACATAGGCTATTCGCATATCGAGCTCATGCCCGTAATGACCTACCCCTACGACCCAAGCTGGGGCTATCAGGTGACGGGCTATTTCTGCGCGACCGCGCGCTACGGCACGCCCGAGGATCTCATGTATTTTGTGGACTGCGCGCACGACAAGGGCCTGGGCGTCATCATGGACTGGGTGCCGGCGCACTTTACGCGCGACGCGCACGGTCTCAGACTTTTCGACGGATCGCCGCTGTTTGAGCATCCGGACCCGCGCCGCAGCGACATGCCGCAGTGGGGCACGCTCCTATTCAATTTTGAGAGGACGCAGGTGCAGTCCTTCCTGCTTTCAAGCGCCATGTACTGGCTCAAGGAGTTCCATTTCGACGGTATCCGCGTGGACGCCGTAAGCTGCATGCTGTATCTGGACTTCGGCAAGCAGGATGGCGAATGGCTGCCCAACCGCTACGGCGGCAAGGATAATCTTGCGGCGGTGGCGTTTCTTAAAAAGCTGTCGGAGGCCGTGCGGGACATGCCCGGCGGCAAGATGCTCTTTGCCGAGGAAAGCTCCGCCTACCCCTATGTGACCAAGCCGGCGCTCGAGGGCGGGCTCGGCTTTTCCTACAAATGGAACATGGGCTGGATGAACGATATGCTCTCCTATATGGAGCAGGACAGCTATTTTCGCAAGTACCATCACGACAAGCTGACCTTTTCGCTGTGCTACGCGTTTTCGGAGCACTATATACTGCCGTTTTCGCATGACGAGGTCGTGCACGGCAAGCGCAGCATGCTCTCCAAAATGCCGGGTGATTACTGGCAGCAGTTTGCGCAGCTCAGGCTTTTATATGCCTATCAGTACGCGCATCCGGGCAAAAAGCTCATGTTCATGGGCGATGAATTCGGCCAGTATATCGAATGGGACTTTACGCGTCCGCTGGACTGGTTCCTGCTCGACTATCCAAAGCATGCCGAGATGCAGCGCTTTGTGCGCGATCTGAATCATTTTTATCATGAGCATGCGCCGCTCTATGAGCTGGACGACGGCTGGCAGGGCTTTTGCTGGTGCAGCGTGGACGACCCGGAGCATTCCGTCATATCGTTCCTGCGCATGGACAAGGCCGGCCATTCTCTTCTTTGCTGCTTCAACTTTACGCCGGAGCCCTGGGACGACTATGTGATGGGCGTGCCTGAGGCCGGCGTGTTTACGGAGCTGTTCTCAAGCGATATGCCCTGCTACGGCGGCACGGGCGACTATGCCAACAGCCGCGCCGTGGCGACGGTCGACGAGCCCTACGGCGCGTACGATCAGTACGTCCGGCTGCGCCTGCCGCCCTACGGCGCCAATTATCTGGTCTTTGAGAAGGAGGGATCGACATGAAGAAAAAAATCGTGGCCATGCTGCTCGCCGGCGGTCAGGGTTCGCGGCTCGGCGTGCTGACCTCCAGCATGGCCAAGCCCGCCGTCCCCTTCGGCGGCAAGTACCGCATCATCGACTTTCCGCTTTCCAACTGCGTCAATTCCGATATCGATACCGTGGGCGTATTGACGCAGTACCGTCCCATGGCGCTCAACGCCTATATCGGCACCGGACAGCACTGGGGCCTCGACCGCAACGACGGCGGCGTGTTCGTCCTGCCCCCCTACGTCACCGGCAAGGACGGCCACTGGTATTCCGGCACGGCCAACGCCATCTGCCAGAACCGTGAATTCGTCGACCAGTACGATCCCGACTATGTGCTGATACTCTCGGGCGACCATATCTACTGCATGGATTACGGCGATATGCTGCGCTTCCACATCAAAAAGAAAGCCGTCGCGACCATCGCCGTGCTGCCTGTGCCCATCGAAGAGGCGCACCGCTTCGGCATCATGAATACGGGCGACAATCTGCGCATTACCTCCTTTGAGGAAAAGCCCGCGCATCCCAGATCCAACAACGCCTCCATGGGCATCTATATATTCAACTGGCCGCTTCTCAAGGCCTATATGGAGCGCGACGAAAGGGATCCCGCATCGGAGCATGATTTCGGCAAAAATATCATCCCCGCCATACTCGGCGACGGCGAGGCCATGTACGCCTACCCCTTTTCCGGCTACTGGAAGGACGTCGGAACCATACAAAGCCTGTGGGAAGCCAACATGGACCTTATCTCCGATCCGCCCAAGCTTACGCTCAACGATCCGCTCTGGCGCATCTATTCGAAAAACCCCGTCATGCCGCCGCACTATGTCGGCGCGGAGGCCTCCATTACCGCAAGCCTCGTGACGGAGGGCTCGATCGTGGAGGGCCGCGTGCATCACAGCGTGCTGTTCTACAATACGCGGATCGGCACGGGCGCGGAGGTGACCGATTCGGTCGTGTTCCCGGGCGCCGTGATCGCCAAGGGCGCCTGCGTGCGCCGCGCCATCGTCGGCGAGAACGCGCGCATCGGCGAGAACGCGATCATCGGCGGCGACTTAAGGCCCGGCGATACGGTCGATAACGCTCTTACCGGCAATATCACCGTGGTGGGCAACGACGTCTGCATAGCCGCGGGCGGCTATCTGCCGCGCGGCGCGGTCGCTACGGAGATCGGGGAGGAAGCGCTATGACCAGCGATGTATTCGGACTGATTTATACGGGCGAAAACAACCTGCTGCTGCGGGATCTGACTCTGTCGCGCGCGGTCGCGGCGGTGCCCTTTGGCGGCCGCTATCGCTGCATCGACTTTATCCTCTCCGACATGGTCAACTCCGGCGTGACCAGCGTGGGGCTCATCACGCAGAAGAACTACCATTCGCTGATGGATCACCTCGGCGCCGGCAAGGAATGGGATCTGCTGAGAAAACGGGAGGGGCTGTTCATGCTGCCGCCCTTCATGACCAAGGAGAACACGGGCCTCTACCGTGGCAGCATCGACGCCTTCCGCTCCTGTCTTGGTTATGTGCGCCGCTGTCCGCAGCAGTATGTGATACTCTCCGGCAGCCACACGATATTCAACGCCACCTTCGACGATATGCTCGAGCAGCATGTGGAGACCGGCGCGGATATCACGCTCATGTACAACGTGGCCGGCGAGTTCCTGCCCGACGAGCAGAACAAGGATCTCAGGCTCATGCTGGACGAGGAGGGCCGCGTCACCGAAATGGAATTCAATCCCTATCGGCCCAAAACGCCGTTCCAAAGCTGCGACGTCTGCATTTTGGACAAAAAGCTTCTGGAATATCTCGTGGAGGAGGCCTATGCGCGCGGCGAGTACAATTTCATTCGCGACGTGCTGCTTCGCAAGGTGAGCACGCTGCGCATCATGAGCTATCGCTACGACGGCTACGTTGCGCGGCTCGATTCGGTGAACCGTTTCTATGCGCACAACATGGCGCTGCTCAGGCCCGAGGTGCGCGCCGACCTGTTCAATCCCGTGCATCCGATCTATACAAAGATCAAGGACGAGGTCTCCGCAAGCTACGGCGCGGAGGCGGAGGTCTCCAATTCCATGCTGGCCGACGGCTGCTCCATACGCGGCCGCGTGGAAAACAGTATACTTTTTCGCGGCGTTACCGTGGAAAAGGACGCCGTGGTGCGCAATTCCATCATCATGCAGGGCGTGGTGGTCGGGCAGGGCTGCGCGCTCGATCATGTCATACTGGACAAGGGCTCAAGGATCCGCGACGGGCGCAGGCTGATCGGCTACGACAGCTTCCCCATCGTGCTGAAGAAAAACACCGTAGTATAGGAGACGAACGCATGAAGGTTCTTTTCGCGGCGAGCGAATGCGATCCCTTTATCAAAACCGGCGGCCTGGCCGACGTCATGGGCGCTCTGCCCCAGGAGCTTTCGCGCCAGGGCGCGGACGCGCGCGTCGTGCTGCCCAAATACCGCGTCATAGACGAATACTGGAAAAGCCGTATGGAGCACCTATGCTCCTTCGAGCTGCTGTTTGGCTGGCAGGAGCTGTTCTGCGGCGTGGAAACGCTCAGGCATAACGGCGTTACCTACTATTTTATCGACAATCAGGATTTCTTCTCGGCGGAGGCCATTTACGGCGACGGGCTTTCGGAGGGGCTGCGCTTTGCGTTCTTTTGCCGCGCGGTGCTGGAGATGCTGCCGCGCATAGATTTCTTTCCGGATATCCTCCATTGCAACGACTGGCAGACCGGCCTCGTACCGGCGCTGCTCAAGACGCAATATCTGGATAAAGAGGGCTTTGACGGCATAAAAACTGTTTTCTCCATCCATAACCTCAAGTTCCAGGGCCTGTTCAACTGGCGGGAGCTCAACGGACGGCTGGGATTTGCGGATTGGCTGTTCAGCCCGCAATATCTGGAGTTTTACGGCTCCATGAGCTGCATGAAGGGCGGGCTGGTGTTTTCCGACCGGCTTTTGACGGTGAGTCCCAGCTATGCCGAGGAGATCCGGATGCCCTACTACGGAGAGCTGCTCGACGGGCTCCTGCGCGAGCGCGGCGCGGCGCTTTCCGGCATACTCAACGGCATCGACGACGTGGTGTACGACCCCGCCACCGACCGGTTTTTGCAGGATCATTATTCCGCCGACGCGCTCTCCGGCAAGGCGGCCGCAAAGCGCGCGCTCCAGCGGGAATGCGGCCTGTCCGAGGAGCCCGGCACGCCGCTGATCGGTTTTATCGCCCGCCTGAGCCAGCAGAAGGGGCTGGATCTGATCGAGCGCGTGCTCGGCGACATGCTGCGCGCCAACGTTCAGCTGGTATTCCTTGGCAAAGGTGAAAAGCGCTTTGAGGATTTCCTGAACTGGGCCTCCTGGCGCTACGGCAGGCAGGTGCAGGCGCGCATCGCTCTTGACGAGGGTCTGGCGCACCGCATCTATGCCGGCGCGGATATGTTCCTGATGCCCTCGCAGTACGAGCCCTGCGGGCTTTCGCAGATGATCGCGCTCCGCTACGGCACGGTGCCTCTCGTACGGGAGACCGGCGGTCTCAGGGACAGCGTCGTCCCCTACAATCGCTATACCGACGAGGGCACGGGCTTCTCCTTCGCCAACTATAACGCGCACGAGATGCTGCATGCCGTCGAAAGCGCGGTCGCCTACTACCGCGACGATCCGGCCATGTGGAGGCGTCTTGTACAGCGCGGCATGGCGGCTGACTTTTCCTGGAAACACGCGGCGGGAGAATATCTTTCGCTCTACGATTCGCTCCGGCCCGCACTCGCGCCGGAAGATCAAACAACTGGGGGGCGTTCTGATGAAACGGACGATACCGGCAAGAGCGGCGCTGCTGCTGACAGCGTTAGTCCTGGCGCTGGCGGGGCAAAGCGCAAACAGCCATGCGGAAAATGAGGAAAAAACCCTTTCGACCGGCGTACAGTATCGCATAGAAAACGGCGCGGCGGTCATCACGGGCTATACGGGTACGGCGCGGGGGCTGGAGCTGCCCGCCAAGATCGACGGCAAGCCCGTCCGTTCCGTTGGCGCCGGCGCATTCTCCTGCAATACTGCGCTCGTGCGCGTCACCGTGCCGGAGGGCGTTCAGCAGATCGGCGACGAGGCCTTCTTCGGCTGCACGCAGCTATCCAGCGTCTATCTGCCCAAAACGCTGACGGACATCGGCGGCAGCGCCTTTTCCGTCTGCGACAGCCTGAGAAGCATACGCCTGCCGGAAGGGCTGAAAAGCGCGGGCTCCTCTCTGTTTTCGGGCTGTCATGCGCTTGTGGACGTCGAGCTGCCCGAGACGCTTACGGTCATACCCGAAATGATGTTCTTTGAATGCGGCCTTGAGGAGATCACCATACCCGCCGGCGTAACGGAGATCAGGGGCGAGGCCTTCTCAAGCTGCTATCAGCTCAAGAGGCTGACGATGCTCGGCATGAACGCTACGATAAGCAGTTCCGCCTTTGCGAATGCGGGCATTACGACGATCTGCGCGCCCGAGGGCTCCATGGGACATATACTGTCCCTTCTCAGCGGCAGCGGCGCCTACGGCGGGCTGGACTATTTCAGTAAGGACGTGAGCTTTGAGCCCGCCGGCTATACCGAATATACCGGCGGCGGTTACACCTGCCGGCTCTATGACGCCTGCGCGGTCATCAGCGACTGCAGCCTCGGCTCTGCGAACTCGCCGGAACGCATTTCCGTGCCTGCAAGCGTGCAGGGCCGGCCCGTCGTCGGCATAGGCGACGGCGTATTCGCCGACTATTTTTGCGAGACGAAAAGCATCACCCTGCCCGCGAGCCTGCGCTTCATCGGCGAAGCCTGCTTTTGCTGCTGCGAGCAGCTGGCGTCCATCACGCTTCCCAAAGGCTTGCTGGCCATCGAAAGCGACGCCTTTATCTCCTGCGGGGAGCTTCGGAGCATCACCCTCCCCGAGGGGCTGCTGTACATCGGCGGCGAAGCGTTCGGCAACTGCCCCCTGACGGAGATCGTACTGCCCGACAGCCTCGTCAGCATCGGAGCGATGCCCTTCTGGGACTGCTGCGACCTGTCGTCCATCACCATTAAGGAGCCTTCGGGGACCTTGAGCACGGAGGACGGCATTCTATACGCGTACAGCAACGGCGTAACGACGCTGATCACCTGCCCCGCGGGAAAAAGCGGCGCGGTAAGCGTCATGGCCGGCACGGCGGCTATCGCAGAGAACGCCTTCTGCAGCTGCGAGCGCATTACGAAGGTCACGATCCCCGCCAGCGTCACGCAGATCGACGCCTCCGCCTTTGACTACTGCGGCAAGCTCACGATCCTGGCGCCATCCGGCTCGTATGCGATAAGCTACGCCAAGCAGCATGATATCCCGTATGAAATTATACGATAGGACGGCGGAGCAATGGGATCTATGGTAAGGCCTGGGAGGATATATTGGCATGAAAACGATTGAAAACACCTGCATGTTCTGCATGTCGCCGCTGCCGGTATCCGGCGGAAGCTGTCCGCGCTGCGGCAGGAACAACGCGCAGATCACGAATTCGGCGCATCAGCTTCGCGCCGGCAGCGTGCTTGCGGGCGTCTATCTCGTCGGCGCCGTGCTTGGGCAGGGCGGCTTTGGCATCACCTATGTAGGCTGGGATCTAAACAGCAATCAAAAGGTGGCCATCAAGGAGTATTACCCCGAGGGCTGCGTCACGCGCGAGCTTACCCAGCATGCGACGGTGCTGGCGCTCACCGGCGACAAGGGTGATTTTTTCAAGCGGGGGCAGCAGAAGTTTATCGATGAGGCGCGCGTGCTGGCGCGCTTTACGGGCGATCCCTGCATCGTGGGCGTACGCAGCTATTTTCAGGATAACGGCACGTCCTATATCGTCATGGACTTTGCGGAGGGCCGCACGCTCAAGCAGTATGCGGCGGCCTGCGGCGGCCGGATCGACGGACAGGACGCGCTGGCGCTGCTTGCGCCGCTGGTCCGTTCGCTTGCGCGCGTGCACGACGCGGGGCTGCTGCACCGCGACATCGCGCCGGACAATATCATGCTGCAGCCGGACGGCACGGTCAAGCTGCTGGACTTCGGCGCGGCGCGCGCCATCTCGGTCGAAGGCGAGCACAGCAACACCATCAACGTCAAGCACGGCTTCGCGCCCGAGGAGCAGTACCGTACGCACGGCGAGCAGGGACCCTGGACGGACGTTTACGCGCTGTGCGCCACCATCTATCAGCTTACCACCGGCAAAGTGCCTCCGCAGGCGCTTGACCGCATACTTTCCGGCGATTCTCTCGTGCCGCCGACGCGCTACGGCGTAAACTTCACGCCCGCGCAGGAGGCGGCGCTGATACGCGGCCTTGC
Source organism: uncultured Oscillospiraceae bacterium (assembly GCA_964496795.1). GTDB lineage: Bacteria > Bacillota > Clostridia > Christensenellales > CAG-138 > CAZCAV01. The sequence goes on along the minus strand of CAZCAV010000039.1, from coordinate 2,801 downwards.
CGTCAAGGCGCAGGATCGCACGCCCAATATGCGCGCGCTCGACGCGGAGCTTTTTTACGCGCCGGGGCCGGCCGTCTATGCACAGCAGCCGGCGTCCTTTTCTCAGCAGGCGTATGGGCCGTCCTCGCCGGACACGCCGCACTCCGCCGCCGGAACTGGCCGCCAGTCTGCCGGCGGCGCGGAGCAAAAGCGGAAACGGCGGCGCGGCGCGATCATAGGCGCCGCCGCGGCGGCGTTCGTGCTCATAGGCCTTGTGATCGTGGCCCTGATCGCCGGCAGCGGCAGGCAGGCGACCGCCGCGCAGGCTTCCTCGCGTACGCCCGAGCCGGTCGGGGAGGAAACGCTGACCGCCGCACAGTCCGCTCCGGCCGAATCGTCCGCACCGACCGCAACGCCCGCGCCGGCGGCGACGCAGGCGCCGCTTGTATCGCCCGCGCCGAAGCCGGATATCGACGATACGCTGGTTTTCGGAGATTTTCGCATCAACGTATTCGGCGAGGAATGCGAGATCAATGAATATCTTGGCGGCAATACGGTCGTTGAGATCCCTCAGACCGTCTCGCACTATACCGTCGTCGGTCTGGGCTACGAAGCCTTCTATGGCAACAGCGCGCTTACGCGCGTGATACTGCCGGAGGGCGTTCGCTATCTGGACGATTATGCGCTGCAGGACTGCGCGTCGCTTGTGGAGATCAATCTGCCCGAAAGCCTTGAAAGCATCGGCTATTTCTGCTTCAGCGGCTGTGCCGGGCTGGGCGCGCTGAGCATCCCCGCGGGCGTATCGTATATCTCCCCGAGCGCCTTCGACGAGTGCGAAAGCCTCACGCTGACGGTTTCGCCGGAGAGCCGCTATTATGCCGTGGAGAACAACGTGCTCTTCAGCTTTGACCGAAAGCTTCTGCACAGCTATATCCCCGGCAACGCCGACCGCGCCTATACGGTGCCGGACAGCGTGGAAACGATCGGCGAGGGCGCCTTCTGCGACGCGGACAAGCTCTCCGCCGTCACTATCCCTGACAGCGTGACCGTGATCGGCGAGCAGGCCTTCTATGGCTGCAACGTGCTGGAATCTATCGGCCTTTCAGCCAATATCCGGCAGATCGGCGCGGGCGCCTTTGCGGGCACGCAGGCGCGCATCCTGCTGGACTCCGGCAATCCGTATTACTGCATGGAGGGCGGCGTGCTGTATAACGCCGACATGACGGTGCTGCACACCTATCCGTATTATCTGCGGGACACTGAGTTCACCGTTCCGGACAGCGTAACCGAGATCGAGGCGCTGGCCTTCTACGGCGCGACCGATCTGGTCTCCGTGACGCTGCCGCAGGGACTGACATATATCGGCAACCGCGCGTTTATCTACTGCGAAAGCCTGCCGTCGATCACGCTTCCGGAAGGTCTTGACACCATCGGCTGGCTGGCCTTTGCCGGCTGCTCCGCGCTCAAAAAGGTCGTCATCCCCGCAAGCGTGACGGTCATAGAGGACAATGCCTTTCTTTTGGATGACAGCGTAGTCATCTATGCGCCCGCCGGCTGTCTGGCCGAGAGCTATGCCGCCGAGAACGATATTCCCTTCAGAGCGCAATGAGCGGGCGGCAGAGCGTTTACCGGATCACGCGCGTGGCGGAAACGGATTCCACCAACGCCAGAGTGAAGGAGTGGGCCGCGCGCGGAGAAAGCGAGGGCGCGGTGCTTATCGCGGACGCGCAGAGCGCGGGCCGCGGCCGCTTGGGCCGCAGCTTCTATTCGCCCTCCGGAACGGGCCTGTACATGAGCGTTCTGCTCAGGCCCAGGCTGGCGGCAGAGGACATGCCGCTTTTGACCACCGCAGCTGCCGTGGCTGCCTGCCGCGCGATAGAGGTCGCCGCCGGTCAGCGGCCTGCCGTCAAATGGGTCAACGACGTCTTTTTATGCGGCAGGAAGGTCTGCGGGATACTGGTCGAGGGCGTTCCGGAGCAATACGCGGTGCTGGGCGCGGGCATGAACCTCTGCGCGCCGCCGGACGGCTTTCCGGCTGATATTGCCGATATTGCAGGCGCGATATTTCAAGACCGGGCCGCCGCCGAAGCGCAAAAAAACGGGCTGGCGGCCCGTTTTCTGAATGAGTTTTGGGAGCTGTACCGGCTGCTGCCGGACACAGCCTATCTGGCGGAGTACCGTGCGCGCTGCATGACGCTTGGCCGGCGCGTGCTTGTGCCGGGTGAGCCGGCCTGCGAGGCTGTGGCCGTGGATATCGACGGACGCGGCGCGCTGATACTGCGCACAGACGACGGGCAGACAAGGCGCGTCGCCGCCGGAGAGATCAGCCTGCGTCCGCTGCCATAGCCACCGCAATCTCGGCGGAGAGCGCCGCGTTGCTCTTGACAAGCGCGATGTTGGCCGTCAGGCTGTCGCCGCCGGTGATGCGCTGGATCCTGTCCAGCAGAAACGGCGTCGTGGCCTTGCCGCGTATCCCCCGGGCTCCCGCTTCGGCGAGAGCCTCGTCAATTTTGGCGTTGATAAAGTCCGCGTCCATGCTGTCGGCCTCTGGAATGGGATTGGTCACAAGCATGCCGCCCTTGTAGCCGAGAGCGCGCGCGGCAATAAAGGATCTTGCGATCTCGTCGGGCGTGTCCATCCGGTAATCCACCCTAAAGCCGCTCCTGCGCGTATAGAACGCAGGCAGCTCATCCGTGCCGTAGCCTATGACCGGCACGCCCTTGGTTTCGAGATATTCAAGCGTCAGGCCAAGGTCGAGTATGGATTTGGCGCCGGCGCAGACCACCATGACGGGCGTTTGAGCCAGCTCCTCAAGATCGGCG